>CBFGZI010000106.1:0-13473 GCA_965653225.1 uncultured Propionibacteriales bacterium
GTACAAGGACTGGGGAGATGAGGTCCCGAGCGCCGGCGGGAAGGGTTCGCCGGGCCCAGCCGGATCGGCCGTCGCGGGCAACCCACCACGACTCACCACCGAACTCTTCAAGCGTGAGGAATCGCAAGAGTTATGTCCAAGCTGATTGCTTTCAACGAGGAGGCCCGTCGCGGTCTCGAGCGGGGCATGAACACCCTCGCCGACGCCGTCAAGGTCACCCTCGGCCCGAAGGGCCGCAACGTCGTGCTGGAGAAGAAGTGGGGCGCCCCCACGATCACCAACGACGGTGTGAGCATCGCCAAGGAGATCGAGCTCGAGGACCCGTACGAGAAGATCGGTGCCGAGCTCGTCAAGGAAGTTGCCAAGAAGACCGACGACGTCGCCGGTGACGGTACGACGACGGCGACCGTGCTGGCCCAGGCCATGGTCCGCGAGGGCCTGCGCAACGTCGCCGCGGGCGCGAACCCGATGGCGCTGAAGCGCGGCATCGAGCGCGCGGTCGAGGCCGTCTCCGAGCAGCTGCTCGGCATGGCCAAGGACATCGAGACCAAGGAGCAGATCGCTTCGACCGCCTCGATCTCCGCTGCTGACACCCAGGTCGGCGAGATCATCGCCGAGGCCATGGACAAGGTCGGCAAGGAAGGCGTCATCACCGTCGAGGAGAGCAACACGTTCGGCCTCGACCTCGAGATGACCGAGGGGATGCGCTTCGACAAGGGCTACATCTCGGCGTACTTCGTCACCGACGCGGAGCGCATGGAGACCGTCCTCGACGAGCCGTACATCCTGGTCGCCAACCAGAAGATCTCCAACGTCAAGGACCTGCTCCCGGTGCTGGAGAAGGTCATGCAGTCCGGCAAGCCGCTGCTGATCCTGTCCGAGGACGTCGACGGCGAGGCCTTGTCCACGCTGGTCGTGAACAAGATCCGCGGCACGTTCAAGTCGGTGGCCGTGAAGGCGCCGGGCTTCGGTGACCGCCGCAAGGCCATGCTGCAGGACATCGCGATCCTGACCGGTGGCCAGGTGATCTCCGAGGAGGTCGGCCTCAAGCTGGAGAACACCGGCATCGAGCTGCTCGGCCAGGCCCGCAAGGTCGTCGTCACCAAGGACGAGACCACGATCGTCGAGGGCGCCGGCGACAGCGACCAGATCGCCGGGCGGGTCAACCAGATCCGCGCGGAGATCGAGAAGAGCGACTCCGACTACGACCGCGAGAAGCTGCAGGAACGGCTGGCCAAGCTGGCCGGCGGCGTTGCGGTGATCAAGGTCGGTGCGGCCACCGAGGTGGAGCTCAAGGAGCGCAAGCACCGCATCGAGGACGCCGTGCGCAACGCGAAGGCGGCCGTCGAGGAGGGGATCGTCGCCGGTGGCGGCGTGGCCCTGCTGCAAGCCGGCGACGCGGCGTTCGAGAAGCTCGACGTGGAGGCCGACGAGGCCACCGGTGCCGCGATCGTCAAGCTGGCCACCGAGGCTCCGCTCAAGCAGATCGCGATCAACGCCGGGCTCGAGGGCGGCGTCGTGACGGAGAAGGTTCGCAACCTGAAGGCCGGCCACGGCCTGAACGCGGCGAACGGCGAGTACGTCGACATGATCACCGAGGGCATCATCGACCCGGCCAAGGTGACCCGGTCGGCGCTGCAGAACGCCGCGTCGATCGCCGCGCTGTTCCTCACCACCGAGGCGGTCATCGCCGACAAGCCTGAGAAGGCCCCGGCCATGCCGGGCGGCGACGGCGGCATGGGTGGCATGGGCGGCATGGACTTCTGAGTCCACCCAGCAACACACGGAGGGCCCCGGCTTCGGCCGGGGCCCTTCTGCGTGTCAGCGGGTCAGCGCACGTTGTGCGGCCGGTACTGCACGCTGATCCGTGGCCCGACCGGCCGCGCGGTCTTCAGGATCGCGTGCTCCCAGGTGCGCTGGCAGGAGCCGCCCATCACGATCAGGTCGCCGTGGCCGAGCGGGAAGGCGAGCGCCGAGCCGCCGTTGCGTGGGCGCAGCGAGAGCCGTCGGGCCTCCCCGAACGAGACGATCGCGACCATGGTGTCCTCGGTCTTGCTGCGGCCGATGGTGTCGCCGTGCCAGGCCACGCTGTCCCGACCGTCCCGGTAGTAGCACATGCCGACTGTGGTGAAGTCCTCACCGAGCTCCTCGCGGTAGTGCTCGTTGAGCCGGGTGCGCACGTCGGCGAGCACCGGGTCGGGCAGCGTCTCGTGCTCGTCGTAGAACCTCAGCAGCCGCGGCACGTCGACGACTCGCTCGTACATCTGCCGGCGCTCGGCCTGCCACGGCACGGTCTGCACCAGCCTGGCGAACAGGTCGTCGGACCCGGACACCCAGCCCGGGCGCACGTCGACCCAGGCGCCGCGACTCAGCCGGTGCCGCTCGACCTGGCCGGCCAGCGCCCCGACGACCGGCTCGTGGCCCGCCTCGGCCTGGACGAGGTCGCCGTCGAACAGCGAGGCCTGGAACTCCATGTGCAGACCCTACCTCGGTTCGAACACATGTTCTAGAATGCGAGAATGTCGCCGCGCCGACCGGTGCCTCGGGCGCACGGGCCGATTTCCGTTTGGCACGGTTATGGCGCATGCTTGTCTCCCGTGATCTCCCCGGTGCAGAGGAGGGGACGGCGCGCAAAGGAGCATAGGATCCGAGCCAGTCCGGCTCGACCCGCCGGCCGAGACATCCTGCACCGGGGAACGAGCGTGTGAAGGACCCAATGACCCTGCTTACCCCTCCCGCGCCTGGACTGCAGCGCGCGGGCGCCCGCCTGCCGGTGGACGAGTACACCCGCCGGCTGTGGCAGCGGCGCTGGTTCATCGAGGCGTATGCGAGCGCGTCGAACGCCGCCGGTTACGAGCGCAGCTTCATCGGCCAGTACTGGCAGGTGCTGACGCCGCTGCTCAACATCGCCGTCTACTACCTGATCTTCGGGCTGCTGCTCCACACGAGCAAGGGCGTTCCTAACTTCATCGGCTACCTCGCCGTCGGCGTGTTCGTGTTCAACCTTCTGTCGACCTCTCTGGTCGCCGGCTCCAAGGCCATCACCGGCAACTCCGGGCTGGTCCGTGCGCTGCAGTTCCCGCGTGCGGTCCTCCCGATCGCGACCACGGCACGGGCGTTCCTGCAGGTGTTGAACTCCCTGGTCGTGATGGTCCCGATCCTGCTGATCACCGGCGAGCCGATCACCTGGCGCTGGCTCCTGTTCCTGCCGGTCCTGATGATGACCGCGCTGTTCTGCCTGAGCGTCGCCTTCGTCTCGGCCCGCATCGGTGCGCTGGTCCCGGACACGACGCAGGTGCTTCCCTTCGTGTCCCGGGTGTGGCTCTACGCGTCGGGCGTGATGTTCAACATGCAGGCGTACCTGCAGGGCCACACCGGCATCCTGACCGCCATCCTCCAGTTCAACCCGGGGTACATCTACCTGGAGCTGGCCCGGGGCACGGTCCTCGTGGGGAGCCCGGCCAGTCCGAGGCTCTGGCTCCTCGGGTTGCTCTGGGCCTTCCTCCCCCTGGGGTTGAGCTACCTCTACTTCTGGCGCGGCGAGGAGGGGTACGGCAATGTCTGACTCCCGCGCTGCCCGGCCTGCCGCGGCTGATGCGACCGCGGCCGAGGACGCCGAGGCCGACCTGGAGCGGGCGCCCAAGAAGGCCGCGAAGAAGGAGCCGAAGCTGACGGTCGTCGTCGACGACGTCCACCTGGTCTACCGCATCGTCGGCAAGCGGGCCGGCGGGGCCGCCGGCGCGGTCCGGCGCATGCTGCTGCGTTCGGAGCGGCCCGGGGAGCGCTCAGTGCACGCGGTCCGTGGGGTCAGTCTCACCGCGCACCGCGGTGAGGCGATCGGGTTGATCGGGCCCAACGGGTCCGGCAAGTCGACCTTGCTGCGTTCCATCGCCGGTCTCATGTCGCCGTCACAAGGCGTGGTGTGGACCCGCGGCCAGGCCTCTCTGCTCGGCGTGTCCGCGGCCATGATGGGCGCGATGTCGGGCGACCAGAACATCCTGCTGGGCTGTCTGGCCATCGGGATGACCCCGGACGAGATCGCCGAGCAGTACGACTCGATCTGCGCCTTCGCCGACATCGGCGACGCGGTGCACCTGCCGATGAACACCTACTCCTCCGGGATGGGTGCCAGGCTGCGGTTCGCCATCGCCGCGGCTCGCGCCCCCGACATCCTGCTCATCGACGAGGCGCTGGCCACCGGCGACGCCGAGTTCCGTCGCCGCAGCGAGGCGCGCATCCGTGAGCTGCGCGAGAAGGCCGGCACGGTGTTCCTCGTCAGCCACGGGCTCGGGATCATCCGCAAGACCTGCACCCGCGCCATCTGGCTCGAGGACGGAAAGATCGTCGTGGACGGCGAGGCCGCTGCCGTGGTCGACGCGTACGAGAACCGACATGACCCCGACGCGGTCGCCGAGCGACTGGCGGCCCTACGAGGAGGAGAGGCGCGTGGCGTCGCCGACGAAAATGCCACCTAAGGCGAAGATCCCCGCCGGGCTGACGAGGCTGTCCACCCTGGAGCAGCGGGTCAGGCGGGGGGCACGCGCCAGCGCCTCCCGGCGCGGCGGGTCGCTTGGCCGGGTCAAGCTCTGGGGCCGTTGGCTGCTCATCGCGGCCGCCGTCCTCGTGGTGCTCGGTGTGCTGCTGCTCGTGGCCAACCGCATCGCCACCTCTGCGCTGTGGTTCGACTCGGTGCACGCGGGCTCCGTGTACTCGACAATGATCAAGTCGCGGATCCTGCTGTTCGCCGTATTCGCCGTCATCGCCGGACTGATCGGCGGTCTGACGTTCGTCGCCCTGGTCCGCATCCAGCCGCGGCTGTTCGTCTCTCCCGACGACGACACCGTCCGCTGGACGTTCCGCAAGTACGAGAAGCGGTTGCTGCGACCGCTCCTCATGCTACTGGCGGTCGTGGTTCCGGCGGCGGTCGTGGGCACCAGCGCGTCGGCGGGCTGGCAGACGTACCTCTTGTGGCAGCACGCCACCCCCTGGCACGCGAGCGACCCGCAGTTCCACAAGGACATCTCGTTCTTCGTCGAGGTCCTGCCGTTCCGCACGATGGTCGTCGGCCTGCTCGCGCAGGCGGTCTCCTACGGTGTCTGGATCGCCCTCATCGGCGGCTACTGGTACGGCGGGTGGCGGCTGCGCCGCGGCCGGCAAAAGGTCGCCCGCGGGATGACCCGGCTGATGTCGGTCCTGGTGGCCGCCTACCTGGTGCTGGCCGCCGCCCGGTTCTGGCTGTCCCGGTATGCGCTCAGCACCTCGCAGCGCGGTCCGGTGACCGGGCTGGGCTACACCGACGAGCACGCCGGGCTGCCAACCCTGGCGATCCTGACGGTGATCGCCCTGGCGGCTGCCGTCGCGCTGGCCGTCAACGCGGCCCGCGAGAGCAGGCTGCGGGTGCTGGCCGGTGTGGTCGCGCTGGTGCTGGTGTCCGTGGCGGTGATCGGCTCGGCGGTCCCGTCGCTGGTGTACCGCTTCCGCGAGTCGCCCAGCGCGGCCAGGGTCGACCTCCCCGAGATCGCCCACAACCAGCAGGCCACCCGGGCGGCGTTCGGCCTCGACGGCGACATCACGACGAAGCCGTACGACGCGTCGACGAAGCCAAGCACGGCGGCCGTCAAGCAGCTGGCACGCACCACCGCCCAGATCCCCGTGATCGACGCGAACAAGCTCTCGCCGACCTTCAACGCCCAGCAGCAGCTCCAGGCCTACTACGGCTTCAAGAGGACCCTGGACCTCGGTCGCTACGACATCGGCGGAAAGTCCCAGGACGTCGCGTTGGCGGCGCGCGAGCTGAGGGCCCAGGGGATCCCCCACCCGAGCTGGGTGAAGTCCCACCTGGTGTACACGCACGGGTACGGCGTCGTCGCGGCGCCGACAAGCGTCGTGAACCCGAAGACGGAGAGCCCGGTGTACCTGAACGGCGGCATGCCGCCGGGCCAGCAGATCCCGGTGACCCGCCCGCAGGTCTACTTCGGGCAGGCGTTCGGCGGGTCGTCGTACTCGATCGTGGGCCAGCCGGCCGGCAGCCACCGGAACCTCGAGTTCGACCACCCCGGCGGCAGCGGGGCCTCGCACCCGGCGTACACGACCTATCACGGCCACGGCGGGATCCCGATCGGGTCGCCGCTGCGCCGGTTGATGTTCGCCGTCCAGCTGCACGACCCGAACATCCTCTTCAGCTCCGAGCTCAACAGCGGCTCGCAGCTGCTGACCGTGCGCAACCCGCGTGCCCGGGTCGCCACGGTCGCCCCGTGGCTGACGCAGGACGGCAACGCCTACCCGGCGATCGTGGACGGGCGGATCAAGTGGATCGTCGACGGCTACACGAGCTCGTCGAAATACCCGAACTCGCAGCTGGTCAACTTCCGTGCGGCCAGCCGGACCACGCTGAACGCGCACGGGGCCTCGGTCTCCCAGGCGAACCAGAAGGTCAACTACCTGCACAACTCGGTCAAGGCCGTCGTGGACGCCTACACCGGCAAGGTGTCGCTCTACGAGTGGAACCAGCACAACCAGCCCGACCCGCTGCTGAAGTCCTGGGAGTCGGTCTTCCCGGGCCTGGTCCAGCCCCAGTCGCACATCTCGCCGGCGCTGCTCTCGCAGCTCCGCTACCCCACTGACCTCTTCAACGTGCAGCGGGCCCTGCTGGCGAAGTACTCGGTCACGAATCCGGCGCAGTTCTACAGCGGGAACGACTTCTGGTCCGTCCCCAAGGACCCGACGCTCGGACAGGGGAGCATGTCGGGAAGCTCGTCGAGCACGAACACCTCGTCGAACGGGAACACGTCGTCGAACGGGAACAGCTCGTCGAGCACGAACACGTCGTCGGGCAGCAGCAAGTCGTCGAACGTACCGATGCCCTCGAACTACATCTCGATGTCCGCCGACGGGTACGGCGCGCAGCGCTTCTCGCTGTCCAGCCCGATGGTGACGCTGAACGGACGCCAGCTCGCGGCCTTCATCTCCGTCGACTCCGAGCCGGGACCGAACTACGGGAAGTTCACCGTGCTCAAGTTCCCGAACGGGACCGCGGGAGGCGAGTCACCCGCCCAGGTCCAGAACGACATCGAGTCCGACACCGGCATCACCGAGGCGCTGACCTTGCAGCGAGGCGGCAACTCGCGCGTGGTGCTCGGCGGCCTCGAGGCCATTCCGGTCGCCGGGCGGATGCTCTACGTGCAGCCCGTCTACACCCGCTCGACCAGCCACGCGTCGTTCCCGGTCCTGCGCCACGTGATCGCGCTGTACGACAACGGCGACCCGTCGTTCGAGAACAACCTCACGGCTGCCGTGCAGCGGGCCATCAGCTCCGGGGTCGGGTCGGGCTGAGGATCCCCCGCAGGCGGGGTCAGGGTCGGCTCAGGGGCGGACCAGGGGTGACTCCCTGGAGTTCCTGTGTCGGCTCCTCGGGGCGCAGACGTAGTTTGGAGCCGACGCGCGGCGGCCTGGTCCGCGCCCCGACGGAGGGTCCGACTCGTGACGCAGGAGACAGCCGCCGCGGTCGCGGCGCGCACCTTGAACCTGACCAAGACCTACGGCTCCGGCCAGGCGAAGGTGGTCGCGCTCGACGAGGTCAGCGTCGACATACATGCCCGCGAGTTCACCGCGGTGATGGGTCCGTCCGGGTCCGGCAAGTCGACGTTGATGCACTGCTGCGCGGCCCTCGACACGGCGACCAGAGGCTCGGTGTTCATCGGCGACGTGGACCTGTCCAAGCTCAAGGACAAGGACCTTACCCGGCTGCGCCGCGACCAGATCGGCTTCGTGTTCCAGGCGTTCAACCTGGTGCCGACGCTGACCGCGGAGGAGAACATCCTGCTGCCGCTCGCGATCGCCGGCCACAAGCCGGACCCGGACTGGTACGCCACGGTGATCGACACCGTCGAGCTCCGGCCGCGACTCAAGCACCGGCCCAACGAGCTGTCCGGTGGGCAGCAGCAGCGGGTCGCGGTTGCCCGGGCGCTGGCCAGCCGGCCGGCCATCGTGTTCGCCGACGAGCCCACCGGCAACCTGGACTCCCGGTCCGGCGCCGAGGTGCTCGGCCTGCTGCGCCGCTCGGTGGACGAGTTCGACCAGACGATCGTGATGGTCACCCACGACCCGGTGGCCGCCGCGTTCAGCGACCGGGTCATCTTCCTCGGCGACGGCCAGGTCGTCGACGAGATGCGCAACCCGGACCGTGAACAGGTGCTCGCCCGGATGACCAAGCTGGACGGCCGCCAGCTCGATGCTGTGGTGGCCGACTGATGTTCCGGGCCGCCTGGAAGAGCCTGCTCGGGCGCAAGCTGCGCCTGCTGATGAGCACGTTCGCGATCGTGCTCGGTGTCGCGTTCGTCGCCGGCTCGTTCGTCTTCACCGACACGCTGAGCCGCAGCTTCACCGCGATCTTCGCCTCCTCGGTCGGCGACGTGGTGGTCCGCCCGGTCGGCGGGGAGACCAGCGACGGCACCCCGACCACCAAGACGATGCCCGCCTCGCTGGTCGACAAGCTGGCCACCGCGGACGGCGCGACCCGCGCCGACGGCAACGTCAGCACGCTCGGGCTGTTCGTCGTGGGCCAGGACGGCAAGGTGGTCGGCGGCAACGGCCCGCCCGGGATCGGGCTGAACCTGACCGGCGCGCCCGCGGGGCACGGCATCAAGGGGCTGGAGATCTTCCGGGGGCACGCACCGCACGGCCCCGACCAGGTCGCGATGGACGAGAAGGCCGCGCAGCGGGCCGGCTACCGGATCGGCGACACCGTGCACCTGGTCAGCTCGGGCCGGAAGGCGCTGCTGCACCCCAGGCTGGTCGGGCTGGCGAAGTTCGCCGAGGGCGGGTCCACGAACGGCGCGACGATCACGATCTTCGACACCCATACCGCGCAGCGGCTGTTCCTCGGCGGCAAGGACCGGTTCAACGACGCGTGGGTGACCGCGAAACCCGGGGTGTCCCAGAGCCGGCTCCGGGACCAGGTGGCCGCGCTGCTGCCGCCGGGCTACAAGGCGCTGACCGGGGACAAGGCCGCGCACCAGGCCGCCAGCGACCTGCAGAAGGCGATCTCGTTCATCGGCAAGTTCCTGCTGATCTTCGCGGGCATCTCGCTGATCGTCGGCAGCTTCCTGATCGTGAACACGTTCTCGATCCTGGTCGCGCAGCGCAGCCGCGAGCTCGCGCTGCTGCGTGCCCTCGGCGCGTCCCGCCGGCAGGTCACCCGCTCGGTGCTGTTCGAGGCGCTGGTCCTCGGGTTCCTCGGCGGCACCCTCGGCCTCGGGCTCGGGGTACTGCTCGCCATCGGCATCCGCGCGCTGTTCGCGACGTTCGGCCTCGACATCTCGGGCACGGCGCTGGTGTTCGAGCCACGCACCGTGATCGCGTCGTACGTCGTCGGGCTGGTCGTCACCACGGTGGCGGCGTACCTCCCGGCGCGCCGGTCCGCCCGGATCCCACCGATCGCCGCACTCCGCGACGACGTGGCGATGCCGGAGTCCACGCTGCGCCGCAGGCTGGTCGCCGGCATGGTGCTCGTCGCCGCCGGCGCCGGGCTGATGCTGACCGGGCTGTTCGCGTCCGTGCCGCAGCCCGGCTACTGGGTCGGGGGCGGCATCCTCGCCGCCCTGCTCGGCGCCGCGGCGGCCAGCCCGGTGCTCAGCCAGCCGTTCCTGGTCGCCGCGTCCGCGCTGTACCGCCGGGGCTTCGGGGTGGTCGGTCGGCTGGCCGGGCAGAACTCGCTGCGCAACCCGCGGCGTACGGCGGCCACCGCCTCGGCGCTGATGATCGGGCTGGCCCTGGTCACCACCATGGCGATCGTCGGCTCCTCCTCGAAGGCCAGCGTCGACAAGAGCATCGCCGACAACTTCCAGGGCGACCTGGTGGTGTCCAACGTGTACGGCGTCCCGTTCTCGCCGTCCATCGCGACCCGGATCGAGCACACGACCGGGGTCGCGTCGGTGACCCGGCTGCGCTATGCGCAGATGCAGGTCCGGGGACAGCAGGACGGTGTTATGGGTGTCGACCCGGCGACGCTGACCCGCGCGGTGCGCGTCGACATGGTGAAGGGCTCCACCAAGGCGCTGCGTGACGGCACCGTGCTGGTCACCAAGAAGAAGGCCGCCAAGGACCACCTGACGGTCGGCGACCGAGTGTCCGTGAAGGTGCCTGCCGGGCACCGCAGCTACCGGGTCGTTGGCATCTATGCGGACAACAACCCGGTGCTGTTCTTCCCGTTCACCACCACCCTGGGGTCGCTGACCAAGGCCGGCTTCCAGGGGGCCGACAACTACCTGATGATCAACAAGACCCCGGGCACCGACACCAAGCAGCTGCAGGCGACCATCGACAAGCAGACGGCCAAGATGCCCACCGTCACGGTCAAGGACCAGGCCGGGTACGCCGCGGAGCAGCGCGGCCCGATCGACCAGCTGCTGCGGCTGATCTACGCGCTGCTCGGGCTCGCGCTGGTGATTGCGGTCCTCGGGATCGTGAACACGTTGGCGCTGTCGGTGATCGAACGCACCCGCGAGGTCGGGCTGCTCCGCGCCATCGGCCTCGGCCGACGCCAGCTGCGCCGGATGGTCCGGCTCGAGGCCGTGGTGATCGCGGTGCTCGGCGCGCTGCTCGGCGTCGCGATGGGCGTGGTGTTCGGGCTGGCGCTGATGGCCTCGCTGCGCGACCAGGGTCTCGAGGTTGTCTCCGTCCCGCTCGGACAGATGCTCGTCTTCGTCCTGGCGGCCGGGGTGGTGGGCGTGCTGGCCGCCGTGCTGCCGGCGCGCCGGGCCGCCCGGCTCGACGTACTCTCCGCCATCGCGACCGAGTGACGCGCCCCTCCGGAACCGTCCCCGAAACTCCTTGCAGGTCTTCCGCTCCCGCCCTCGTGCAGAGCGCCCGAGTCGTGTAGACATGGCCTATGGTGGGGAGCGGGGGGGTATGGAGGGGACAGCGATGGGAGACGTGATCACCCCAAATCGGTCGCGTCAGACAGTGCACAAGCACGTCTTAGTGCGCGAGTACGTCCGCGACCTGATCCAGGGTGCGGAGCCGGGGAGTCCGGCGCCGTCCGAACGAGAGCTGGTGCAGCACTTCGGGGTCGCCCGCATGACAGTCCGACAAGCTCTCGATGCGCTTGTCGCCGAGGGACTTCTGGAGCGCGTGCCAGGCAGGGGGACGTTCGTCGCACGCGCCAAGATCAACGTCCAGGTACGGCTGTCCAGCTACACGGAGGAAATGGGCCGTCGGGGCATGAAGCCCGACTCCCGGACGATCCTTGCCAGGATGGAGTCGGCGGGGCCGGGGGTGGCGCGCGCGCTCGAGCTGAACGAGGGCGACATGGTCGTCCACTGGCAGCGTCTTCGACTGGCCGACGGGACTCCGATGTGCATCGAGGACGCCTACCTCGCTGACAGCATCGTGCCGGGGTTCTTGGACCAGCCGTTGCCGTCCAGCCTGTTCGTCGAGCTCGACCGGCGTGACCTGCTGCCGACCTGGGGGGAGGACTCGGTGGACGCCGACCTGGCGAAGCGGGAGGAGGCCGAGCTGCTCGGCATCAGCCCGGGGTCCGCCGTGTTGCGGATCGCGCGGCGGTCCTTCGCCGGCAACATCGCGGTAGAGGTGTCCCGGTCCACGTTCCGGGCCGACCGCTACACGCTGTGGGTCCCGCTGTCGCGGCCGAACACACCGGTGACGCCTCGTCGATGAGTCGCCGATGAGGGGGACCGGCTCGACGACCGTGCCCGTGCTGGACGGTCACAACGACCTGCCCTGGCGGATGCGCGAGGTCTGCGGCTACGACCTCGACGCGGTGGACCTCGCCGCAGGCGAGCCCCGCCTGAACACCGACCTGCCCCGGTTGCGCGCCGGTGGGGTGGCGGCCCAGTTCTGGTCGGTGTTCGTGCCCTGCTCGCTGGAGGGCGACGCCGCCGTCACCGCGACCCTGGAGCAGGTCGACTTCGTGCACCGGCTGGTCGCCCGGTTCCCCGCGGACCTGATGCTCTGCCGCACCGCGGAGGACACGCGGTGCGCGCTGGCGACCGGGCGGATCGGCTCGCTGATGGGCATGGAGGGCGGCCACTCGATCAACTCCTCGCTGGGCACCCTGCGGGCGATGCACGCGCTCGGCGTGCGCTACATGACGCTGACCCACAACGAGAACGTGCCGTGGGCCGACTCCGCCACCGACGAGCCGGTGCTCGGCGGGCTCAGCGACTTCGGCCGGGACGTGGTCCGGGAGATGAACCGGATCGGGATGTTCGTGGACCTCTCGCACGTGTCCGCCGACGTGATGCGGGACGCGCTGGCGGTCACGACCGCCCCGGTGATCTTCAGCCACAGCTCGGCGTACGGCGTGTGCGCGCACCCGCGCAACGCGCCGGACGACGTACTCGCCGGGCTGGCGCGCAACGGCGGGGTGTGCATGGTGACGTTCGTGCCGCCGTTCATCGACCAGCGGTGGGCGGACTGGTGGTTCGAGAGCCTGGACATGGTGCGCGCCCGCGGCGGTGACCCGCGACGGTTCTCCGACGTCGACCCGGTGCTCGACGAGCGGCTCGCCGACGCGCCGCCGGCGCCGACCGAGCGGGACGTGGCCGACCACATCGACCACGTCCGGGAGGTCGCCGGCATCGACCACATCGGCATTGGCGGCGACTACGACGGCTCGGTGACCTTCCCGGTCGGGCTGGAGGACGTGTCCGGCTACCCGCGGCTGTTCGACGAGCTGCGGCGGCGCGGCTACTCCGAGACGGACCTGCGGAAGATCGGCGCCGACAACACGCTGCGCACGATGGCCGACATGGAGGCGGTGGCGGCCCGGTGAGCGCCCCGTGACCGTCGCTGGGGTGCTGCTCGCGGCCGGCGCCGGCCGGCGGATGGGCGGGCCGAAGGCGCTGCTCCGCGACGGGCACGGCGTGCCGTTCGTGGACCGGGCGGTCGGGGTGCTGCTGGACGGCGGCTGCGACGCGGTCACGGTCGTGCTCGGCGCGGAGTCCGACCAGGTCAGGTCGCTGCTGGCCGACGACGGCTGGGTGGACGACCCGGCGGTCGACCTGGTGGTCGCGGCCGACTGGGACGAGGGGATGGGCGCCTCGCTGCGCGCCGGGCTGACCGCGCTGCAGCCGGGCGGCCACGCGGTGGCCCTGGTGAGCCTCGTGGACCTGCCCGATGTGGACGTCGCGGTGGTACGCCGGGTGCTCGACGCCGCGCCGGCCACGGAGGCGGCGCTGGCCCGGGCGACGTACCACGGAAGGCCGGGGCACCCGGTGCTGCTCGGTCGCGGGCACTGGGCCGGTGTCCTGGAGGGGCTGCACGGCGACCGCGGCGCCCGCGACTACCTGGAGGCGCAGGCCGCGCCGGAGGTGGAGTGCGCCGACCTGGCGACCGGCCGCGACGTGGACCGCCCCGCCGACCTCCCCTGACGGACGTTGACCCGGCGCTTGTGGCCCTGACGTTGAGCCGTCACTCCGGTGACGTTGAGCCGTCACTCCAGTCGCCGAATAT
>CBFGZI010000107.1:0-13395 GCA_965653225.1 uncultured Propionibacteriales bacterium
CTGACCTGGGGTGGAGCTGAGGGGACTCGAACCCCTGACCCCCTCGTTGCGAACGAGGTGCGCTACCAGCTGCGCCACAGCCCCGAAGACGGAGTGCCTTCGTGCACGCCGAAGGGAAACGTTAGCACGCGGGGTAACCCTCGCCCGAGGGTGTCACGCCTGCCTGGGCGGACGCGGGACCCTACTCGCCGACCGCCCGCCGGGTGGGCTTGTGCTCCTCCGACGTCGCCTGCTCCTCCGCCTCGCGGGCGTCCTGCTCGCGCACCGACGACGGGTCGACGTGGTGGGTGTAGATCGCCGACTCCTCGTACTTGCGACCCGAGGTCTGCACGTCCGGCGCCCCCAGGTCGATCGTCCGGATCGTGCGCGGGGCGCGTGGCTTGTGCACGTACGTGGGGAGGGTCACAGGTACGGGGTCCCACAGGCTGCCGGAGCCCACCTGCTCCTCGCCCTCGTCGTAGCCCTCGCGCTCGATCACGACCGTGGGCTCGTCGTCGCCGGGCATGGCCGGAGCCGGCTCGAGGTCGATGTCGACCGCGTCCGACGAGCCCATCGTCTGCTCCATCATCCCGGCGGCGGCCGGCTGCGGCTCCGCCAAGGCGGCGTCACGACGGCGGGCCTCTTCGACCCGCGCCCGGTGCTCTGCCGGCAGCGGGTGGGCGCGGACCTCGCGACGCGCCTGACCACGGCACAGCATCAGCCAGAGCAGCACCGCCCCGCCCGGGGCGGCGACCGACCACCACGACACGAGCGTCGCCGCGGCACGACCGGCGACCACGGCGGTCACCAGCACCAGCACCAGCAGGGTCCGCCGCCGGCGGCGGGCCGCCTTCCGGGCCGCGCGTTGCGCCTGCGGGTCGGTGGACCCGGGTAGCGGGCGGGTCATCGCTGCGGTATCCGGGTCCTCGACCTCGTGCCGGCCGAGGACCCGCATGGCCGAGGAGAACCGGTCGATCGAGCGGTTTCGGTTGGCCTCGTCGTAGCGCTTGAGCGCGAACGGCACCAGGTAGACCGCCCAGCCAACGACGATCGCCACGTAGAGGAATCCCGACAAACCCACGGGGACGACGCTAAGCCCGCAGGTCGTGTCACGAGCGGATCACGAGGGGTGTGTCGCGTGTGTACTTGTGTGACTCCAGTTAATTCATTTGTGCTGGCGCTGCAGACGGCGCAGCAGGCCGTCGGGCACGTCCTCCGCGGTCAATGCGAACAGCACGTGGTCGCGCCAGGCGCCGTTGATGTGCAGGTAGCGAGGCGCCTCGCCGATGCGCGTGAAGCCGAGCTTCTCCACCACCCGCAGCGAGGCGGGGTTCTCGGGGCGGATCGCGATCTCGATGCGGTGCAGGCCGAGCTCGCCGAAGGCGTAGTCGACCGCCATGGCCACGGCGGTGGGGATGATCCCGCGGCCGGCGTGCTTCTCGTCGATCCAGTACCCGATCTGCGCCCACCGCGCGGAGCCCCAGACGATGTTGCTCACGGTCACCTGGCCGACCACCACGCCGTCGTAGGTGACGACGAACGGCAGCGCGCGGCCCTCACGCGCCAGCGCACGCAGGTCACGCACCATCCGGGTGAAGCTGCTGGCCCGGGACGGACCGCCGGGCGGCATGGTGGCGTCCCACTCACGCAGCCAGTCGCGGTTGTCTCGGCGCAGCCGCAGCCACACACGGCGGTCACGGTGGCGGATGGGCCGCAGACCCACCCGGTTCGACACCAGGTGGTACGGCAGGTGCCCGCTCAGGACTGGCTCCCCTCACCGGCCTGCTGGTGGTCGGCACCCGCGATCTGGTCGAGTGCGTGGAACAGGATGGGCTCGATCACCGCGAGCCCGTCGCGCACGCCTCCGGTAGATCCGGGCAGGTTGACGATAAGAGTGCGTTCAGCGACACCGCACACACCGCGGGACAGTGACGCGGTGGGTACGCCGTGCTCCACGCCGTACGAGCGGATCGCCTCGGCGACACCCGGCACCTCGGTGTCGATGACGCGCCGGGTCATCTCGGGGGTCATGTCCGTCGGGGAGATGCCGGTGCCGCCGGTGGTGACGACGAGTGGATACCCCTCGCGCACCGCGCGCGAAAGTGCCTCGGCCACCGGCTCCCCGTCCGGCACCACGACCGGGCCGTCGACCTCGGCGCCCCAGCGGTCGAGGGCGTCCACGATCAGCGGTCCGCCGCGGTCCTCGTAGACGCCGGCGGACGCGCGGTTGGAGATGGTCACCACCAGCGCCCGCTTGGAGTGCGCCCCGGGGCCGCTCATCGCGCCTCCCGCGTCCACGTGCCGCTGCGGCCGCCGGACTTGCTCTCCACCCGCACGTCGGTGATCACCGCGCCCTTGTCGACCGCCTTGACCATGTCGACGAGCGTCAGCGCGGCAACCGACACCGCCGTCAGCGCCTCCATCTCGACACCGGTGCGGTCAGTGGTGCGCACGGTGGCCGAGATCGCCACCGCGTCGTCCTGCACCTCGAGATCGACCGTCACGCCCGACACCGCGATCGGATGGCACAGCGGCACCAGGTCGGGGGTGCGCTTGGCGGCCATGATGCCCGCGACGCGCGCCACCCCGAGCGCATCGCCCTTCGGCACGCCCTTGTCGCGCAGCAGCGCGACCACCTCCGGCGAGACCAGCACCCTCCCCGAGGCCGACGCCGTGCGGGCGGTGCTGTCCTTCTCGGACACGTCGACCATGCGCGCCGCGCCCGACTCGTCCACGTGGGTCAGGCGTCCCTCGGGCGGCACAGCAGCGGCCATCAGTAGTCCCGGTCGAGCGCGAGCACCTCGACGGTCTCGCCGCCGTGCACGCTGGTGACGTCCTCGGGAACCACCACCAGGCAGTTCGCCCGGGCGAGGCTCGCGACCAGGTGCGAGCCCGGGCCGCCGACCATGCGCACCTCCTCGTTGCCGGGCTCGCCGGACAGGGCGCCGCGCAGAAACTGCCGCTTGCCTGCCGCGGACGTGAAGCCGCCGATGCACCGGGCCGGGACCAACGGACGGGTGTAGGGGACCAGGCCCATCATCCGGCGCAGCGCGGGCCGCACGAACACCTCGAACGACACGTACGACGACACCGGGTTGCCGGGCAGCGTGAAGATCGGCGTGGCGTCCTCGCCGACGGTGCCGAAGCCCTGCGGCTTACCCGGCTGCATCGCCACCTCGCAGAACTCCACCGTGCCGAGCTTGCCGAGGACCTCCTTGACCACGTCGTACTCGCCCTTGCTCACTCCCCCGCTGGTGACGACCGCATCGGCGCGCACCAGCTGGTCGGAGATCGCGTCGGAGAACACGTCGGGGTCGTCGACGACCGCGCTCACCCGGTAGGAGATCGCGCCGGCGGCACGCACGGCCGCGGCCAGCATGTAGCTGTTGGAGTCGTAGACCGAGTCGAAGCCGAGCTCGGTGCCGGGCTCACGCAGCTCGGAGCCGGTCGACAGCACCACGACGCGCGGACGCGGCCTGGCCTGCACCTGCGAACGGCCCACTGCGGCCAGCAGCCCGACCTGACGGGCGCCGATGAGCGCGCCCTCGTCGAGCAGCTTGTCGCCGACCCGGATGTCCTCACCGGCCCACCGCACGTGCTGCCCCTGTTCGGGCGCCTGCCGCACCTGTACCTCCGCGACCCCGCGGTTGGTCCACTCCAGGGGTACGACGGAGTCGGCGCCGGACGGCATCGGCGCGCCGGTCATGATGCGCAGCGCGGTGCCGGCGGCCAGCGCGTACGCCTTCGTCTGGCCGGCCGCCGACTCTCCCACCACCGGGAGCGCGACCGGCGCGTCCTCGGTGGCACCGGCAAGGTCGGCCGCGCGTACGGCGTAGCCGTCCATCGCGGAGTTGTCGAAGCCGGGAAGCTCGACCGGGGAGGTCACGTCCTCGCACAGCGGCAGCCCGACAACCTCGCCCAGCGGCTGACCGTAGGGCGGCAGCGGAGCGATGGCGCCGAGGATGCGGTCGAGGTGCTCGTCGACGGATCGCAGTTGGCTTGCCATGCCCAAACCCTAACCGCGACGAGTCAGCTTTCGGCTCCCAGCACGCTGCCGTCCGGGATGGTTCCCGGCGAGTTCTCGGCGTCGACGACCACGTCGCCGACGACCTCGACGTCCTTGCCGAACGTCCAGTCGCCCTCGACCTTCAGGCTGTCGGCCCGCCGCAGCGACGGCGAGCCGTGCGGGAGCCGCGCGTCGAAGTCGTCGATCAGCTTGTAGACCTTGTCCAGCTCGATGTACGGCGCCTGCTCGCGGCCGCCCACCAGCCGGACCTGCGCGTCCTCGGTCAGCTCGTACACGTCGGCCCGCAGCGCGAGCAGGTCGCTGGTCGTCTTGACCGGCAGGAACCGCGAGCGGTCGACCTCGATCGCCTGCGCGTTCTCGAACACCTCGATCGCCGCGCCCATCGCGGTCTCGAGCTGGATCACCTCGGGCGAGCTCGGGTCGGTGGGGTCGGCGGTCTTGACGTTGCGGATCAGCGGCAGGCCCAGCACCCCGTTGTTCTCGCGCAGCTGGTCGGCGACGGCAGCCAGGTCGAGCCACAGGTTGTTGCAGTTGAAGAACCGGTGCCGGTCGACGTCGGCGAACGCGTCCTGGTCCTCGTCCCTGGTCTGCGCGGTCTCGCGCAGGACGAGCCGCCCGTCGGACTTACGTACGGCCAGGTGGCCGCCCTTGCGGTCGGAGCTCGTACGGCGGCACGACTCGGAGGCGAACCCGGCTCCCAGCCCGGCGAACCACGCCGCCAGCCTCGGGTCGGGCCGGGCGCCGAGGTTGTCGGCGTTGGAGACGAAGGCGTAGCGGAACCCGGCGTCGACCAGCTGCTGCAGCACACCCGACGCCTCCAGCGCGGTGTACAGGTCGCCGTGGCCCGGCGGGCACCACTCCATCCCGGGGTCCGGCGGCCAGCTGACCGGGGTGAGGTCGTCGCTGCGCAGCTTGGGCTCGCGGTTCTGCAGGAAGTCGAGCGGGAGGTCGTCGACCGCCAGGCCCTCGTGCTTCTCCAGCGCGACGAGAGTGTCGTCGCGGGTGCGGAAGCTGTTCATGAACAGCAGCGGGAGCCGGACGTCGTACTCCGCGCGCAGGGCGAGCACCTGGCGCGCGATGACGTCGAGGAACGTCTCGCCGGAGGGGCGGATCGGCAGCAGCGACTTCGCGCGGTTCATGCCCATCGAGGTGCCGAGGCCGCCGTTGACCTTGATCACCACGGTGGCGGCCAGCGCGTCGCGGGCGGCCTCCGGGTCGATCTCGAGGTCGGCGAGCCGGGGCAGCTCGCGGATGGGCTCGATGTCGTCCTCGCTGATCATGCCGGTCTCGCCCGACTCCAGCACGTCGTAGTAGTGGGCGAAGACCTCGATCGCGCGGGGATGCACGCCCGCCTCGGCCATCTTGTCCAGCGCCTGCTGTCGTCCTTCGCGGCTCATGGCGGCATGGTAGGCGACGTGCGCGTCGGGGGACTTGCCGTGAGGTTGCCGCCGGGTCTGCTGCGGCCTCGGGAGCGCCGCCGCGGCGCTGTCGTCGCTTGCCCGGGGAGACGCGCGACCCGCCACTACGGTGGGTCGGTGACCTCTGGCCCGTCGCCGCTGATGGCGAAGCAGGAGATGCGAGACCGCCTCCTGGTAGCACGCCGGGCGCGGTCCCAGGGCGCGCGCGCGGCCGCGGGTGACGCGATCGCGGAGCACCTGCTGGCGGCGCCGGAGATGCAGCGCGCGGGCACGGTCGCGGCGTACGTGTCGGTCGGCACCGAGCCGCCGACGGGGCGGCTGCTCGAGGACCTGCGACGGCAGGGCGTCGGCGTGCTGCTGCCGGTGCTGCTGCCGGACCTGGACCTGGCGTGGGGTGAGTACGCCGGCGCGCAGTCACTGGAGCACGGTCCCCGCGGCATGCGCCAGCCCGGTGGCCCGCGGCTGCCGCCGAACGCCGTCGCCGGCGTCGACGCGGTGCTGTGCCCGGGTCTGGCCGTGGACGGCTCGGGCCTGCGCCTCGGCCGTGGCGGCGGCTCGTACGACCGCGCCCTGGCCCGGGTCGCGCCCAGCGTGTGGTCGTGCGTGCTGCTGTACGCCGGCGAGGTGCTCGACACCGACCTGCCGGCCGACCCGCACGACCGGGCCGTCGACGCGGCTGTGACCCCCGAGGGCATCGTCCGCTTCGCTCGCTGACCTCAACCTGGCGTGACGCGTCAACCCGTCGACGCCCCGGGGGGAGCGTGTCTTTCACACATGCGTGGAAGACGACTCCACCTGGCGTGACGCGTCAATCGGTCGACGCCGGACGGCCGGGCGTCACTCCTCGCCGGTGAGCCGGAACGAGCGCAGCCGGTTGCCGGCGAACCACACCGCCGCCACCGTCACCAATGCCGCGGCCACCAGCGCGTACGGCACGCCGAGGTCGACGTTGAGGTTGAAGTCCTGCGACACGTCCTGCGCCACGGCGGTTCCCCACTGGGTGACGCTGAACCAGCGGATCCCCGACAGCACCGAACCGAGCAGACCCTCCCACAGCAGCACGTAGACCAGACCGAACACCACCGCGTGCCGGGTGACGGCGGCCAGCATCACGAACAGCGCGGAGTACGTCACCCCCGCGAGCAGCGCGCCCAGTCCGTAGCCGATGCCGAGCTCCGGCACCGACGGGTTCAGGAACAGTCCGGTCAGCACCACCGGCAGCACCCCGAACACGACCACGCAGCCGACCGCGACCACGGTCTTGCTCACCGCGATCACCGGGCGCGGCACCGGCTTGGCCAGCAGGTAGACGATCGAGCCGTCGTCGATCTCCGGCGCCAGCACGCCGGTGCCGGCGACCAGGGACACCAACGGCACCGTGAGCACCAGCCCCACGCCGTACAAGACACTGGTCAGCGCCGTGCTGTCCTCGCCCGCAAGCACGCGCACCAGCGCCGCGAGCGCGAACAGCACGCCGGGCAGCACGAACAGCAGCACGCCGCGCCGCCGGCCGAACATGCCGCGCACGGCCAGCCTCACCACGGTGGCGTTCATCGGCCGGGCTCCCTCGGGGTCGCGTACGGGTTCGGGTACGGGCACATCACGACGAGATCAGGTAGGAGAAGACGCTCTCGAGGGACTCGTCGGTGGCCGACACCTCCAGCAGGCTGATGTCGTGCTCGCGCGACAGCCGCGGCAGCAGCCAGCTGAACCGGCCGAAGTCGACCGCCTCCACGTCGATGCCGCCGTTCGGCCGCAGCGACACCGCCCGCGCCGAGTCGTCGGCGATCAGCGCCGCCGCCAGCCGCCGGTCGTCGGTCGAGCGGATCACGTAGCGGTTCGGCCGGTCGGTCATCAGCCGCCGGATCTCCCCGAAGTCACCGGACGCGGCGTGCCGGCCCGCCACCAGCACCTCGATCTGGCGCGCCACCTGCTGCACCTCCTCGAGGATGTGCGAGCTGAACAGCACGGTGCGCCCCTCGTCGCCCATCTGCGCGAGCAGGCCCATCATGTGCATCCGCTGCCGGGGGTCCATGCCGTTGAACGGCTCGTCGAGCAGCAGCACGGACGGGTCGTGCACCAGCGCCGAGGCCATCTTGATCCGCTGGCGCATGCCCTTGGAGTACGTCGAGATCTGGCGGTCCTGCGCGTCGGCCATCTCCACCGTCGCAACCGCGCGGTCGGCCGCCGCAGCGGCATCGTCGAGGCCGTGCAGCTCCGCGTTGGCGACCACGAAATGCCGCCCGGTCAGGTGCTCGAACACCGCCTCGCGCTCGGGCACCAGGCCGACCGTGCGGTACATCTGCTCGTTGCGCCACACCCGCTCGCCGTCCAGCGTGACGGTCCCCGCCGAGGGCGGCAGGAACCCCGACATCATCGAGATCAGCGTCGACTTACCCGCCCCGTTCGGTCCGAGCAGCCCGGTCACCCCGGGCCCGATCGTCATGGTCACGTCGTTGACCGCGACCACGTGCCCGTACCATCGCGACACCGCGGTCAGCTCGATGACGCTCATCCGCCGTGCCCCCTCGCAGTTCGCCCGTCGCCGCGCTCCGCGCTCACGCCTCGGTCGCTCATCCGCCCGCCAGCTTCCGGTAGCGCACCATCAGCACCGCCAGCGCACCGCCGATGGCCAGCAGACCCGCGACCAGGTAGGCCAGGCCACCGCCGACGCTCGCCGGCGTGGTCATGGACAGGGGCACCGGTGCGCCGAAGACCGACACCAGCAGCCCGCTGACCAGCGTGTACGGCGAGAACGCGCCGGCGACCACCCCGACGGCGGTGGCGTCGAAGCTCTCCCCGATCCCCATCACCGCACGCACCACGGCGTAGCCCAGCACCAGCACGACGACGATCGCCGCCACCGCCAGCCCCCGCCGGGGCGTGACCGCGGCGACCACCGACGCCACGGCCGCCAGCAGCGCGGACAGCAGCAGCACCCCGAGCACGGCCACCAGGAAGTCGACGGTCTCGCGGCCCACCGGCAGCCCGGCCAGCAGACCGCCGAGGTAGAGCACCAGCAGCGGCGCCGTCATCAGCAGCACGATCGCGGTGGTCAGCGACGCGTAGCGCACCAGCACGAACGTGGTACGCCGCAGCGGACGCGCGAAGTACAGCGCCAGCGTGTGGTAGCGGATGTCGCGCGAGAACAGCACCGGCGCCTGTGCCGCCACGAACACCGAGATCAGGAGCTGGACCGTCACCGGGAAGCTGGTGTAGGGCACGATCTGCTCGGTGAAGGTCGGCACCACCACGATGACGCCCACGAGGATCACCGCCGGCAGCAGCATCAGGCCCACCAGGCCGAACGGCAGCACCTTCGAGCGCCCGGAGCGGCCGAGGCCGAACCCGTGCCGGACGCCGAGCTTGTACAGCGACCAGGCGACGTATCCCGCGCCGTGCCGGACCCCCTCGTACGGCCGGTAGCCGATGTCGTGGATGACCGCGCGGCGTTCAGGCTGGACCGACATCGTCACCTCCGGCGTCGTCGCGGAAGACCTCCTCGATCCGGTGCCGGCCCTGCTCCAGCCGCACCAGCCCGAGGCCGAGGTCCACGGTCGTGTCGCGGATCAGGTCGTAGACGCCGTCGCCGCCGTCGGCCACCGCGAGCCCTCTGCCATCGGGGCGCACCCGCAGGCCGGCCCGCGCCAGCTCGTGACCGAGCCGGTCCCGCGCGGGCGGCTCGTGGCCGGCAGCACCTTCGCTGCCGTCCGCGCCCGACCCGCCTGGCGTGGCGTCCTGCACCTCCACGAGCAGCACCCCGGTCGCCTGGGTGAACTCCGCCGTGGCCGAGGACCGGAGCAGCCGGCCCGCGTCGAGGATCACCACGTGGTCGCTGATCCGCTCCAGCTCACCGAGCAGGTGTGAGGTGACGAGGACGGCGATCCCGAACTCGGTGCCGATCCGGCGGATGAGCTCGAGCATGTCGTCACGCGCGGCCGGGTCGAGCCCGTTGGTCGGCTCGTCCAGCAGCACCAGCGCGGGGTCGTGCACCAGAGCCTGCGCCAGCTTCACCCGCTGGCGCATGCCGGTGGAGTAGCCGCCGATGGGCCGGTAGCGCTCCTCGGCCAGGCCCACGTGCCGCAGCACGTCGGCGGCGCGCTCGCGGGCGGCGGTCGCCGGCAGCCCCGACATCTGGCCGAGGTGCATCACCAGCTCCGACGCGGACACGTCGGGCGGCAGGCAGTCGTGCTCGGGCATGTAGCCGACCTCGGCCCGGATCGCCTCGCCCTCGACCACGACGTCCCTGCCGAGGACGTGCGCCGTGCCTGAAGTCGCGGGCAGCAGGCCGAGCAGGATCTTGATCAGCGTGGACTTGCCGGCGCCGTTCGCGCCGACCAGCCCGGTGACGCCGTCACCGACCGCGATGGTGAGCCGGTCCAACGCCGTCACCCGCGGGAACGTCTTCGTCAGCTCGGACGTGGCGATCACCGGCACGGTCTCAACCTAATCCGTCCGACGGGACCTCGGGCCGCTTCGGCACAAGTCGCAGCTCCTCGGCGGAGGCGTTGCCGACGGCCGCCAGCGAGAACGGCCACGGCGTGGTCTCACCGTCGCGCCACAGCGGGAACTGGTCGTCATAGTGCGGGTCGAACGCGTGCCCGGACGCGCCGGTCAGGTTCACCCAGCGCGACGAGTCCAGGTTGCCCAGCGACACCACCATCCGCATCGACGGCACCCAGTCGACGCCGTACCCCTTCGACGCGGTCCAGCCGGTCGCGTCGACGACCGAGTCTCCGCCGCCGACCTCGTACGGCCCGCGGTTGAGCAGCCGGTCGACGATCGGGTTGCCCGACCGGCCCATCGGCTCCTGCACCAGCTTCAGCTGGTGCAGGTGGCCCCAGGTCCACAGCGAGGGGTCGCGGGCCTGCTGGCGGGTGATCTCGTAGCGCGCGGCCGCCATCGACGACCGGAGGATGTCGTCGCGGGTCTCCTCGACGTTCTCCGTGCGGACGTTGTCCCACCAGTGGCTGTGCGGGTCGCGCAGCAGGTTGCGCACCACCTCGAACCACCGGTCGCTGCCGTCGGGCCAGACCGACCGGGGCAGCTGGTCGTGGAAGGTCCTCGCCAGCAGGTTGCGCCAGACCACGTTGAAGTACGCGGCACCGGCCGAGTCGGCCGGCTGGCGCAGGTCCCAGTCCTGCAGGACGCGCTGACCCTGTCGTACGTAGTGCCGGCCGATTCTCAGCTTCAGCAGGTAGGGCAGCAGCGTGGCCGCCATGCCGTTGCGGGAGTCCATCTGCATCGCGGCCATGTCCTTGACGGTCAGCGAGCCGTCTCCCTCGAGCAGGTCCTGGATGCGCTGGCTGCGGTAGCCGTACGACCACGAGTCACCCAGGTAGAAGGGGTACGACGGCTCCGCGACCTGCTGGTTGGCCGACACGACGTAGCCGCTCTTGGGGTCGAGCACGTTCGGCAGCGCACGGAACGGCACGTAGCCGGTCCACCGGTAGTCGGGGTCCCACCCCGGCACGGGCCAGTCGCCGGTGCCGGTGCGACGGATCGGGATCCGGCCGGGCGCCTGGTAGCCGATGTGCCCGGCGGCGTCGGCGTAGACCAGGTTCTGCGTCGGCACCGCGAAGTCGCGGGCGGCGGCCCGGAAGTCGTCCCAGTTGCGGGCGGCGTCGATGCCGAACAGGGCGTCGGCGGTGTTGTTCGGGTCGAGCGCCGTCCAGCGCAGCGCGACGGCCATCTGGGTTCCGGTGGCGCCCGGGTCGGCCTTCACGTCCGAGGGGAGCCGGTCGGAGCCGAGCGCGGCGACCTGCCGCATCTGGTCGTCGACGTCGGAGATCAGCGGGCCGTCCCGGGTCGAGCGCACGGTGGTCGTGACCGTACGGCCGCCGGCGACGTGGAACGTCTCCTGGTGCGTCTTCAGCGGCAGGTCGCGGCCGTCGTAGCGGTAGGAGTTGCCGTGCACGCGCTCGAGGTAGAGGTCGGTCACGTCCGCGGGCATGGTGGTCATACCCCAGGCGATGCGGTCGTTGTGCCCGATCACCACGCCCGGCAGCCCCGCGAAGGTGAAGCCGGACACGTCGAACGGGCAGCTCGGGCTGATGTCGGTGCAGTGCAGGCCCATCTGGTACCAGACGCTGGGCATCGTCGGCGCCAGGTGCGGGTCGCTGGCCAGCAGCGGCTTCCCGGTGCCGCTGCGCTGCCCCGACACCGCCCACGCGTTGGACCCGATCCCGGAGCCGGTGCCGAGCAGCCGTGGCAGGCCCCGGGAGGCCCGTTGGACGCCCCGCATCTCCCGCACGGCAGGCGCCGAGGACGCCGCCGGCACGGGGCGGCCTGCGGAGGCGGGCGTGGCGTCCTGCCGGTACACCCCACCGACGACGGCGCCCTGCGTCACGACCGGGTCGTGCCGGTGCACGGGGTAGGGCGGGTACAGGTCGTCGACCTCGGACTGTGTGAGGACCGAGGACGCCAGCGTGCGGTCGACCTCGTCGGGCATGTTGCTGCGCAGGTCCCACGCCATCGCCTTCAGCCAGGCCAGCGAGTCGACCGGCGTCCACTCGTCGGGGGCGTAGTCGGAGCCGCCGAGGCCGAGCAGGCCGTACTCCAGGGACAGCTGGGTCGTCCCGCGGCCGTCGAGGTAGGCGTTGACGCCGGCGGAGAACGCCTCGAGGTACTCGCGGGTGCTGGCGTCGAGGAGCGCGAACTCCCGCGCGGCCACGTCATGCCATCCCATCGTCCGGACGAACATGTCGGTCTCCAGCGCCTGCGGGCCGAACAGCTCGCTGAGCCGGCCCGAGGTGACGTGCCGGCGGAAGTCCATCTGGAAGAACCGGTCCTGCGCCTGCACGTAGCCCTGGGCGAAGAACAGGTCGTCGGAGTTGTGGGCGTAGATCTGGGGCACGCCGTACTGGTCGCGCACCACCCGCACCTCGTTCTTCAGGCCCGGGACCTCCAGCGTGCCGTCGGTCTGCGGGAACGAACGCCGCACGAACCAGAACGACAGCCCGGCCCCCAGAGAAAGCACCAGCGCCAGCACGACAGCCACGATGGTGGCGATGCGGCGGAGACGAAGCACGCACACATTGTGGAGGGTGGGTCGTCGATCACCTTCGACCCGGTCGGGCCCTGTGGCACAATTGGCAGTCGAAGGGGTTGAGTGCTAAGCCCCGCGCAACGCCCGAGGAGACGACGTGCCGACCTACCAGTACGCCTGCACCGAGTGCGACGAGCAGCTCGAGGTGCGACAGAGCTTCAGCGACGACGCGCTGACCGTGTGCCCCTCCTGCGAGGGTCGCCTGCGCAAGGTCTTCAGCGCAGTGGGCGTGGTCTTCAAGGGGTCCGGCTTCTACAAGACCGACAGCCGCAAGGCTCCCGACTCCGGCGGCTCGGGCAGCGAGTCCGGCTCCGGCAAGGGCGGCGAGAAGAGCTCGGGCACGAGCTCCGGCAAGGAGTCCTCCGGGTCCTCGAGCAAGTCGGGTGACTCGTCCGGTTCGTCCTCCTCGTCGTCCTCGTCGTCCAAGTCCTCCGCCGCCTGAGCCTGGCTGGCTCCGGCGCCTCCGGCTTCGCCGCCTCCGGCTTCGCGGCCCCCTTGCGCCGTGCCGCGGCATCCGCGCGGGTGCGGTTTGCGTGGGCATCCCCGGGTCGGTTCGCGCGCGTGTCCGGCCACCTGGGGCTGTGGTGGCGAAAGGACGGCAGCTAGGAGGGCGGGCGTTGCCGTCCGCTGGGAGGTGCCTCGGGCGCCGACCACAGGCCATGTAACCGGGTGTTACGGACACTCTCCTCGGCGCATGAACCGAGGAAAGTGACCACCAGCCGTGGGGAGTGGCCGCGGTCGGCCCTGGGCAGTCCCCCGGGACGGTTGGCGCGCGTGTCCGGCCACCTGGGGCTGTGGTGCCGAAAGACGGCAACGAGGAGGGCGGGCCTCTCGGCCCGCTGGGAGGCGCCTCGGGCGCCGCCCACAAGCCATGTAACCGGGTGTTACGGACACTCTCCTCGGCGCATGAACCGAGGAAAGTG
>CBFGZI010000108.1:0-13280 GCA_965653225.1 uncultured Propionibacteriales bacterium
CTTGCTGGCATGCGCGCTTCCCGGACAACACGCGCCGGCGCCAGACAACCCGACATGTTGTACGGAACGGACGCGGCGAGCCGGACGTTCTAATCCGCGGTCGGTGTCGTGGAATGCCCGGTGCCCGCGGAGGGAGGGTCCGGATCGGAAACCGGGTACCACCCACGCCGACAGCGCCGCAGCGCGGACTGGGAGCGCCGCCGATCGTCAGAGGACCCAACGAATGGTGCCGCGCTCCGTTACGGCCCGCAGAGGCCGCTGGTTGGATTGAACCCACACGAGGAGCGGTAGAGCTCTGGGCTCCCACCGGTTCCGAAAGGAACCGTGCCCAGAGCCGCGCGCAGTCCTCGGGGCCCGAAGCGCCCTGGTTGGCGCCGGCGCATGGGTAGGTCGCGGTAGGCGAAGCTCAGGTCGCACCAGAGGGGCGCCTTTAGGTTAGGCGCAGTCGCGGCACGTCATGGCCGATGCCTCGGCGAGTTGGCTCCGGTGGTGGACCAGATAGCAGTGGCTGCAGACGAACTCGTCGCGATGTTGTGGCTCGACGGTGATCTCGAGGGACTCAGAGGACAGATCCGCTCCGGGCAGCTCGAATGATTCGGCGAACTCTGCCTCATCCTGGTCCACCTTGGGTTGTTGCGCCGTCTGGTTCGCGGCCAGGGCCTGGACTTCCTTCAGCTGCTGGTCGGCGTCTTCGCCGCTGGTGGATACGCGGGGTGCGTCGTAGTCGGTAGGCATGCGTCGCCCTCCTGCCTGTCAGTGCTGCGGCTTTACCCGCACCCGTACGTGCGTACACAGGCCCGACACGCAGTGCTTGTCGCATGCGGTGCCAGTGCGACACAGGGTCGATGCGCGGTCTGTACCTGCTTCGCCGTGACACATTTCGGTTTGAGACCCGGTCGTCTGCGCGGGTTGGTCCTGCTGCCGTCATCCGCTCAGGATCAATGCGTCGGCGCAGGGCCGCTACTGCCCTGCAAGGTGGTTACGGCCCACACCGTGTGCCGTGCTTTGGAGCCACGTTTAGCTGAGCCCAAGTTGGTTACGTACTGTGCAGCCCCACTTGGTGGGAGACCAGGAACCTGTCGAGGTGACATGGGATGGGTCGTCGGCTGCCGGTGTCAGTCTCGTCTCCGCTGGGGTGGGACGAGGCCACCGGATGGTGCCGACGACAGCGCCGCCCGAGTGCTGTTGGCTCGGGCGGTTTCTGCTGGTTTCGCGCGGGTGCGGAGCACGGCGACGCTGCCGAACGAGGCGCGGGACGCCGGGCACACGGTCGCGCCGTCGGCAGCGGCAACGAGTCGACATGCATGCATGCATTCGAGTCGGTAGCAGGTCAACAGGGAGATGCAGATCGATGACAGTAGGCGTTATCAACCACACCGGGCCCGGTGCCTCGTTGTTCAACTCGGCACGAGCGTTCATCGCAAGTTGGATGCCATCCGGCGCCCGGCGTGCGCGCGATGGTCACCGCCCACCGCGGGGTATGGACCTCGTTGCCGCTGTGGCAGACGAACTCGCCCGTGATCCGTATGTCCAGTCCGTGCAATGTCGCCACGTCCACGGCGAAGGAGGGCCGTGCATGGAGTTCGTCGTCGTGCCTGCGCGCGCAGACTTCGCCTCCCATGTGTCCCGTTCCTGCGCCCAGATGGCCGCCTTGGTCACACCGGTGACGCAGCAGGAGAGCCTCGCAGTTCGCTTTCACGTGCGACCATCAAACTGATCTGGCCAGGTGCCACACCCTGGTCATCTTGACGATCTTGTGTCGTGGGAAAACGCCCCGCCCATTCATCGCTTTGGGGCATCTTGACAGCAACACTGACCGCAACCCGCGCACTGCGGCTCCGGACCAGGCTGTCCATTCGGCGGCGCACCGGGGTGCCGTGCCCAGCGGCCCAGCTTACGAAGGAGCGGGCCGGGGTCGGGACACGATGCTCTGGGCTTTGCCGATGATGAGGATGGCGATGGTCAGCAGAGCCAGCAGGGACCATTGAGCCAGTCCGCAGCCGCAGGTTGCTCCCGCAATGTCCGCCTTCGTCGCCGGTCGCGGGGGCACGGCTCTTGTTCAGGTCCTCAGACTCACGCCTGAGTGCGGCCGACGTCGGGCTCCAGGCGAACTCGGCCGTCCACTACCTCGTGCGCGACCGCGCTGATCGACCGGCCTTCGGCGAACGCATGGCCGCGCAGGCGCGCTAGGGCGTACGTGGCGTCGACGTCGAGCTGCGCCATGACCACACCCACCGCCTGCTGGATCACCGGCTGAAAGCCCGTTCCCTTGCCGACGGTCCAGGAGTCACAGTCGTCGCGGGAGCCTGCGTGGTCTTCGAGCAGGATCGAGGTCGCCGCGTCCGCGAACTCGCGGAAGTCGCCGAACTCTTCTGCCGTCAGGTCACGGCTTCGGGTCCGGTACAGCGACAACGCACCCAGTGCGGTCTCGCCTGAGCACAGGGGCAGCACGAACAGCGCGGCCGCGCCCGCCTCAACCGCGGCCGGGCTGAACCACAGCCATCGCAGATGCGACACGTCTGCCAGATCTGCTGCCAGCACCGGCAGAGTGGACTCCAGCGCGTCCGCGATCGGGCCCTCCGCCAGGCCCAGCTGCAGCTCCTCGAGGCGCACGCTCAGTGCGTCGGTGGCGCACACGGTGCTGGTGACGCCCGGAAGTCGCGAGCCCGCAACACTGAGAGAGACGCCGGCAGCTTCGGTCGCATCCGCGCACAGAGAGCAGATGGCCCTGGCCCGCGCCAACGGGCCCAGCGGTGACTGCGCATCGACAAGTGCAGCGAGCCTCGCACGAGCATGCGAAAGCATGGTCGACCCTCCCGGTCAGCTACCACTCGATCCGGGCCATAGCGTCGCCGACAGCGTCCAGGCTGGCGACGGCCAACACGCTTTTTACCGAACTTGGTCGCGTGGGCACAAGACCCGCCTCCCACCAGCACCCGCGGCACCGAGGCTGGCTATGGGACCTGTGCCGCCTTGGCATACTGGAGTCCCAGCACCTTCACACACAGGGAGGTGGCCAGGTTGACACCCAGACCTCGTGTCCAGCCGGCCGGTCCAGGGCCCGCACCCTCGCGCGGGGGCCGACGTGACTTCTGAAGAGGCGCCACGTCCAGCCGAGGAAGCCGTCGAGGACCTGACCCAGCAGCTAGGCCGCACGCCTCGCCCGAGCGAGCTTGCAGAGCACATGCATGTCAGCCTCGACGAAGTCATCGAGGCCGTTTCAGAGCACAGAGAACCCAGGCCAAGCACGGACCAGCTCGATGAGTGACGTCGAGAGACCTCAGGCCCCGGACAAGCAAGCGTCTCAGGATCGTGTGATGCACAAGCTCGCCAGGAACGTCGCCACTCACCGCCGAGTCGTTGAGCTGCACATCACCACGGTGACCAAGCTGTCGGAGTCTGGTCATCTCGACGGCGCTGAGGCCGCTCGGGTGCGACTCGCCAACGCGCGCAGGCAGCTGGACGAGGCGTTGGAGCAGGAGCGACTAAGTCGGGGTGGGTCGTGAAACGCTCGCAGGTGCCGTTGAGCTAGACGCTGCCATCGCCAGGGTCGCCCGGCGCATCAGGGTCCAGCGCCGATTTCGGCAGCTTCCGGCTGGAGACCAGATGCTCGGCGACCGCGCGGAGCTTGCGGTTGTGGTCTTGGGAGTAACGGCGGAGTACTTCGAACGAGCCGGCCCCGTCTAGTCCGTAACGCTCCATCAGGACGCCCTGGGCCTGACCAATCAGCTTGCGGGTGTCGAGTGCGACGTTGAGCTCGGACTCATACATCGCCGACGACAAGGCGAGCGCCGCGTGGCGGGCGAAGATGTTGACGAACGCGACGTCGTCTGAACTGACCTTCTTAGGCTGGCTCCAGTACACGTTGATCGAACCGATCCGCTCGTTGTCGACGGTCGTCAGCTCCGCCGCAAGCACACTGGAGACGCCCAACGCGGCCACCTTCGCCGCCCACCGCGGCCAACGTTCCTCTTCCCCCATGCTGTTCACGATCAACGTCTCGCCACGCCACGAGCCGTCCCGAAGCGGACCCTCGCCCAGCTCGTTCTGCAGCTGGTCGGCGTGCTCCAGCAAGGAGTTGGTAGCGGCGGCCGTCGTGAGCCGCCCGCGAGAACGGACCAACGTGATACCGGCGTCGTCGGCGTCGAGCTGGTCGCGAACATAGTCGACGATCTGTTCAGCCGTACGGCCCGGTGTGGGCGCGGCCTGCAGCACCTGAGCGATCCGCGCGAACTCCATCGCATCGGCATCACGAGACATGACCAGCACCTCACGGACGGGTTTCGAGAGGTGCTCGCACGACCCCCGACGCTCCTGGCACGTTCTCGCGAAAGACAGTCTCACACAGACCGTCGTCGCGCCAGTACGCCTCCGACACCGACCTGATCACGAGCACGCGTCGGTGCTGTCGCTCATCCAGCGGTGGCTACGACACCAACAGCACCTACGGCGCGGGGTACGCCGTCCCGACCCGACCGGGCGCCTGCTCAGGTGCTCGCCGCGCCTCCGGGCCGCGTCGTCGGGCCGGTCGGGTTCTCCGTCTCCAGGATCAGCGACACGTCGGTCTCGTAGCCTCCCACCGAGACGTACGCGTGCCAGCCCGAGCTGCCCGTGGTCAGCATCAGGTCCAACGCGTCCCGCAGGTTGCTCGCCTCGGTGGGGGACAGCGACACGAATGCCGCGGAAAGACCTTGCCCGGGCGGTACGACTATCTGCACCCCGATCACCACCTATCCGGCAGCTCGACAACGAGGTTCTTGCCTGCCGGATACTCCGACAAGCGTGCCCGGCGCAGCGACGGGATGCGCCACAGCACCTTCACGGACCCGTCAGCCGGTCTGACCCCGAACAGGTTCACCTCCTCCAGGGCAGGCAGCGTCCCCAATGGCTCCAGTGAGTCCACCTCGACCGGCTTCCGGTCCGGGTCCCACGCGGGAAGCGTGGCCAGGGTCAGGCGCCGCAGGGAGGTCAGGCCGGTCAGTGGCGCCAGGCTGGTCACGCCCGGCAGATGGACGATCGAAAGGTGTTCCAGCCGGAAGAGTCCCTGCAGCGGCGACAGCGAGGCGTCGGGGTATCCCACTATCTCGAGCTTCTGCAGGTTCCGGAGGCGGTTGATCCCCGTGAGAGAGCAGTACCGGCAATGCAGCAGGCGGGCAGAGACGAACCGCGCCGCGGCCGGCGGAACGGAGAACGCTTCGGCATTGTCGCGCACCATCTCCAGGTGTGCCGAACTACCGTTCATCAGTTTCACACCCGTAATGACCGCCTGTGGCCGCCTATATGACGCGACGTGACGCCCTCAGTTGCGGGCACGATGACGGACCGTTGCCGAACTGTGACCGGGCCCTGCCGAGGGCCGCACTAACCGCCTGCGCAAAGGAGGGCGAACCGCGCAGGCCTGCTCCTCCTAGCGCTGACCGTCCAACGGGCGGGCCACCACCCGGACGTCGCGGCCTTGCTCCTGGAAGTCCAGCACGAGGTCGACCGTGCCGTCGCGGGTCATCGCGGGGTCGACAGCCAGACGGACCGTCGTGGGGCCCAGGTCCGCGGTGCACACCATGTGCTTCGACCCCGGGAGAGCCAGCACCGCGTGCAGCGCTTGCGGGCCGGTCGTCCTCATGCGCGCCGGCGTGAAGGGGCAGGTGCTGCTCCCCCAGGTGGCCAGCGCGACCCTGCCGGGCCCGAGGATCGCCGCCGCCGCGTTGCCCTGGGGTCCGTCGGCGCGAAGACCAGCGGGCAGCCCACGATGGACGCCGAGCACTCTCGGCTTCTGCAGCGGCTGCCGGTCCACCGCCGAGGCGCCGCCGTCGGCCTGCGCACACCCGGCCAGCGTCAGCACCGACACCGCAACCAGCACTCCCGCCACTGCTCTCATGCCACTCCTCCTCGCCTTCGGCGACACCCGCCGAACCGAACCTGTCGCGGTGAGACGGCGCGCGGGCGAGATCGGTTCCCCTTGGTCGCCGGCAGATCGCGCCGTCGCCCCGGATCCCCTAGGGTTGGCGGCCGGACGCGGGGTGCCCCGGGCGGGGGCTGAGAGAAACCCGTCGAACCTGATCTAGTTCGTACTAGCGAAGGGACGTCGCAGTGTCGTCGTCGACCAAGCAGAACAACACCGAGCAGAACACCCCCGGGCCGAACACCAGCGCGCAGACCGCCATCGAGCCGGGCGGCCTCGCCGGCGCGTTGGAGGCCCTGCGGGCCCGGACACCGCTCGTGCAGTGCCTGACCAACGTGGTGGTGACCGGCTCCACCGCCAACGTCCTGCTGGCGGTCGGCGCGAGCCCCGCGATGGTGGACAACCCCGAGGAGGCGGGCGACTTCAGCCGGGTGGCCGATGCCGTGCTCGTCAACCTCGGCACGCCGTACGCCGTGACCGCCGAGGCGATGGAGGCCGCGGCGACCGGGGCCACCGCCGCCGGCACGCCGTGGGTTCTCGACCCCGTGGGCGCGGGCCCACTGAGGTGGCGTACGAGCCTCGCGCACCGGCTGCTGGAGCAGTGTCCGCCGGCGGTCGTACGCGGCAACGCGTCGGAGGTCATGGCACTCGACGGCGGCGCGGGCGGCAAGGGTGTCGACGCCGCCGACAGCGCCGAGCAGGCCCTCGACGCCGCGACCGCACTCGCCACCCGGAGCAAGGCGGTGGTCGCGGTGAGCGGCGAGGTCGACCACCTGACCGACGGTGACCACCTGGTCCGCGTGGCCAACGGGCACCCGCTGCTGACCCGCGTGACCGGCAGTGGCTGTGCCCTCGGCGCCCTGATCGCCGGCTTCGCGGCGACCACCGACAGCCCCCTGCTCGCCGCCACCGCGGCGACGGCGACGCTCAACGTGGCCGCGGAGCACGCCGCGGAGCACGCACGCGGTCCCGGCTCGTTCGCGGTTGCCCTGCTCGACAGTCTCGCCGACCTCACCCCCGACCGGCTCGCCGACGAGGTCCGGCTCTCGTGAGACCCGAGCGCCTCCCCGCTCGCACACCCCCGGACCTCAGGCTCTACCTCGTCACGGACCCGGTGCTGTGCGGACCCGACGGCGTGGCGCCCACCGCGGCGGCGGCCGTCGCCGCCGGAGTCACGGCCGTGCAGCTGCGCGACCCGTACGCACGGGACGACGACTTCGTGCGCACCGGCATCGCGCTGCGCAAGGAGCTCGCCGGCACCGGTGTCCCGCTGATCGTGAACGACCGCGTCCACCTCGTCGAGCCGATCGGGGCAGACGGCGCGCACGTCGGCCAGCACGACATGGAACCCCGCGCCGCACGAGCCGTCCTCGGCCCGGGCGCCTACCTCGGGCTCTCCGTGCAGACGGTCGGCCAGGTCGACGACGCCCTCGCCCTGCCCAGCGGGACCGTGGACTACGTCGGCGTGGGTCCGGTCTGGCGCCAGACCACGAAGACCGACGCCACCCCGCCCATCGGGCTGCGCGAGCTGGAGGCCATCACCACGGCGAGCCCGTGGCCGTGCGTCGTGATCGGCGGTGTCGACGCCGAACGCATCCCGGCGGCTCGTCGCCTCGGCGCTGCCGGCGTCGCGGTCGTCAGCGCGATCTGCGGCCGGCCCGACGTCGCCGCCGCCACCCGTGCCCTCAGTGCCGCCTGGGAGAGGAGCAGCCCATGACGCACCCACCCGTAGCCCTGACCGTCGCCGGCAGCGACCCCAGCGGCGGCGCCGGCATCCAGGCCGACCTCAAGACCTTCTCCGCGCTCGGCGCGTACGGCACGACGGTGATGACGGCGCTGACCGCCCAGAACACCCGCGGCGTCACCGGGGTGCATCCGGTTCCGCCGGACTTCGTACGGCAGCAGTGGCGCACGCTGGTGGAGGACGTCCACATCGACACCATGAAGATCGGCATGCTCGGAAGCGCCGAGCACGTCGACGTCGTGGGGACGTTCCTTGCCGACTCGGTGGTCGAGCACGTCGTCCTCGACCCCGTGATGGTGGCGACGAGCGGCGACCGGCTGCTCGACGAGGACGCGGTCGCGGCGGTACGCAGGCTGGTGCCGCAGGTCAGCCTGGTCACGCCCAACCTGGCCGAGGCGGCCATCCTCCTCGATACCGAGCCGGCCACGTCCGTGGACGAGACGGTCGACCAGGCGAAGGCGCTGATCGGCCTCGGCGCACAGCGGGCGCTGGTGAAGGGCGGCCACCTGACGGGCGCTGACGACGACCTCAGCGTCGACGTGCTCGCCGACGCCGAGGGCACGCACCTGCTCGAGGAGCGCCGCGTGGACACCCCCAACACCCACGGCACCGGATGCACGCTCTCGTCCGCGGCAGCGGTCCTTCGCACGCGCACGCCGTCCTGGCTGGAGGCCGTCCGCGACGCCAAGCGCTGGCTGACGGCCGCGCTGGAGCAGTCCGACCGGCTGCGGGTCGGGCACGGCGCCGGACCCGTGCATCACTTCCACGGGCAGTGGTAGCGACAAGTCCCAGCTCTCCTGGTCGCCGAGGACGTGGGCGTCCTCGGCTGAGGTACGGCCCAGGCGGCAGCCCGTAGTCTCGGTCCATGGCGAACCAGTCCACCGGCACCGTGCTGCTCGCGGGTGCCGCCAACCTCTCGGTCGCGGCGGCGAAGATCGTCGGTGGGCTGCTGTCCGGGTCGGCGGCGATGCTCGCCGAAGGCGCCCACTCGATCGCGGACACGCTCAACCAGGTCTTCCTCCTGACCGCCCTGAAACGGAGCAAGAAGCCCGCCGACAGCCGACACCCCTTCGGGTACGGCAAGGAGCGGTACTTCTGGTCGATGCTGGCCGCGGTCGGGATCTTCGTGCTCGGGGCCGGCTTCTCCGTCCTGGAGGGCGTCGAGTCGATCCTGCATTCCGAGCCGCTGACGGGTCTGGTGATCGTCTACTCCGTGCTCGGCGTCTCGTTCGTGTTCGAGGGCGCGTCGTGGCTCAAGGCGGTCAGGCAGCTGCGCTCGGAGGCGAAGGAGGCCTCCGAGGGCACCGTCGACCACCTCCTGACCACGGCCGAGCCGGCCGCCAAGACGGTCGCGTTCGAGGACACGGCAGCGCTGATCGGCATCGCGCTCGCCGCCGTCGGCGTCACTCTGCACTACTTCACCGACCAGGCGTTCTGGGACGGTGCGGCCTCGATCGCGATCGGCCTCCTGCTGGTCGGGGTGGCGTACGCCCTCGGCCGGGAGAACAAGTCGATGCTGATCGGCCAGGCCCTCCCCCAAGAGGTGCGCGAGGGCATCTCCGAGGTGATCGCGGAGTCGCCGGGCATCGACAAGGTGGTCGAGCTGCTCACCATGCAGCTCGCGCCGGACGAGGTGCTGGTCGCCGCCAGGATCGACCTCGACGACGAGTCGACCGGGGCGGACCTCGAGCAGTACGCCGACGAGGTGGAGCGCCGCGTCCGTTCGGACTTCCCCGAGGTACGCCACGTGTTCCTCGACCCCACGCCGGCACCGGAGACGCGGGCCCCTGCCTGACCCGCGCGCTGGCGCAGAATGTCGGAAACCGGGGCATTTTTGTGCCCCTCCCCTGCCAGGCCCCGTGACCCTGGGTGACCACCGGTTTCCGAGCCGCGACATTAGCCTTTGGGTTGTCGCTTCCCGGCGCTAGCCTGGACAGGCACAGACCAGCCGAAGGGCTCGTCACGCCGCCGCCCGGACCTCGCGGAGACGAGAGGGTTCTAGGGCGGCAGGCTCATGCTCCGCTCCGAAACACCTCGGACCTCTCGTCCCGGCCGTCGACGTGCTCGCCGGTACCGCCGACGAGACAGGACAAAGGGCGAGGCAAGTGGGGTTGCCGAGCAGTGAATCCGTGTTCGAGACGCACCGCGGTAAGAGGGTTTCGACCGTGGTGGGTAAGCAGCGCTCTCCATCCGAGGTCACCAGCGATCTCAAGGGGGCGCTCGCCCAGGACGGCAACACGATCGTCGTGTGCGACCTGCGGGGGATGACCGCACCCGGAGCGGCCGTCGCGCAGATGTTCGCCCCGGTGGCGGACTACCTCGACCACTGGCCCGGAGCCGCCGTGGTGGTGTGCTCGGAGGACGGCTCGGTGCTGACGAGCCTGCCCGACGGCGCCCAGCAGCGGCTGCTGGCTCGGTCCGACCGCAGCGCAGGGGTCGAGGAGATGGGCGGCCTGCTGCCGCCCGTGCAGCAGGCGCGGCTGCGGCTTCCCGCCGACCCCTCGGCCGCGCGGCAGGCCCGCATGTTCGCCACCGAGGTGCTCGAGGAGTGGCAGGTGCCGGAGTCTGTGGGTACCGCGACCCTGGTGGTGAGCGAGCTGGTGACCAACTCCATCCGGCACGCGCACACCATCAACGAGCTGACGCTCAGCGTCGCGCAGAAGCGGCTGCGGATCGCCGTGCACGACCTCTCCGACGGCCACCCCGAGCCGACACGCGTGCCCGACGCCGACGCTCTCGACGGTCGCGGGCTCTTCCTGGTGGACGTCATGAGCCGCACCTGGGGCGTCTTCCCCTCGACCGTGTCGGGCAAGACGGTGTGGGCGATCATCGACACCGTGCCCACACAGGGTGAGCAGGCGATGTCTTAGCCCGCCTACGGCGTGCAGCGGACGACGGCCGGGCCGGTACGGTCTCGTCATGGGCCTCGAGGGGAACCGTGCGGTGGCACAGCGACGACTGCGACGTCTTCTCGACCCGCCGCCGGTCGGCGCGGTCGACCGCGGGGGCTACCTGGACCTGCTCGGCGACGCGCCGCAGGCGGGCCCGAGCACGGGGATCGCCCAGCGGCTGATGCGCACCGCCGCGGTGCCGCGGGTGTACGAGGACTGGTGGCGTCCGGCGCTGGGCCGGGTGGCCAAGGGGCTGCACGGGCCCAGCATGTCCGAGGAGCACGGCATCGCCGCCCGGCTGCTCGGGCTCACCCGTCGCCACGTGGTGCTCGACGTGGCCTGCGGCACCGGCGCCTTCACCCGCAGCTTCGCCCGCGTCGTCGGGCCCGAGGGGCTGTCCATCGGGCTGGACGCGTCCCCGTCGATGCTCGCCCGGGCCGACGCAGCCACCGCACCGCGTGAGCCGGTGGGCCTCCTGCGTGCCGACGCGGTTCGCCCGCCGTTGTCGGCGGCCAGTCTCGACGCCGTCTGCTGCTTCGCCGCTCTGCACCTGTTCGCCGAGCCGGAGCAGGCGCTGACGTCGTTCGCCGGGCTGCTGAAGCCGGGAGGTCGCCTGGTCGTCCTCACCAGCGCCCGGCACGACGGGTTCCCCTTCCGTCAGATCGACGACATCATCGGTCTGGTCGGCGGGATGCGGATGTTCGGTCGTGGCGAGGTCGCGGGGATGCTGCACGAGCGCGGCTTCGACGACGTGACCGAGTCGTACCACGGCGTCGTGCAGATCGTGGGCGGCCGACGCACCGGTTCCTGACCAGGCTCAGGTCAGCAGCCGACGGATCCGCGGCAGCGCGTCGTCGAGGTCCTTTCTCGTTCGTACGACGAGAAGCGCGGTCTGCGCGTCGCTTGCGTCAGCGGCCGGCGGCGACAGGTGCAGCTCGACGACCTCGGCCATCGCCGCGTCGAGCTCTGCCTCCGGGCTGTCGGTCTCGCGGCGAAGCCACCGGCGCAGCACATGGTTGTGCGCCGTCACGACCGCGTTGGCCAGCAGCTCCGCACGCAGCGCGGCCCGATCGCCGTCGCCGAGCCACTGCCCGAGGAACTCGCGGAACAGCCGCTGGTAGCGCCCGATGCTGGCGGTCTCGCGGTCACGCAGCACCGGGACCGTGCTGGTCAGCGCGTACCGGGTGCGCGCACGCTGGCCCTCGGCGAGGTACTCGTGCAGCACCAGCCGTGCGGCCTCGGTGACCGCGACCGCCGCGGTCTCCGGGGTCGCGGTCGACAGCCGCTCCCGCACCGCCGCCAGCAGCCGCTCGTGGTCGGGGAAGATCACGTCGTCCTTGGACCGGAAGTTGCGGAAGAACGTGGTCCGCCCGGTCTGTGCGCGCTCGGCGATCTCCTCGACGGTGGTCTGCTCGAAGCCGCGCTCGTCGAACAGGTCGAAGGCCGCCCTCACCAGCCGGTCCCTGGCCGGCTCCCGCACCGTGCGCGACGTCACGCCCGCCTCCCTCCACCTGGCTCCCCGGCTTGTCGTACCATGATGGTACTCAGTACCACTCTGAGAGTATCGCGTACCAGTGATCGGCCGGGTAAACGGCCCAGTGACACGGAGTGCCCATGTCCTTCAACCCTGACTTCGGCCTGTTCGCGCTGTCGGAGGAGCACGAGTTCCTGCGCGAGACCGTCCGCGCGCTCGCGGAGAACAAGATCGCGCCCGAGGCCGCCGCCGTCGACGAGACCGGGTCGTTCCCGCAGACCGCCTACGACGCGCTGCGCGCCGCGGACTTCCACGCACCGCACATTCCCGAGGAGTACGACGGCGCCGGCGCCGACGCCCTGGCCACCTGCATCGTGATCGAGGAGGTGGCGCGCGCGTGCGCGTCGTCGTCGCTGATCCCGGCGGTGAACAAGCTCGGCACCATGCCGCTCATCCTCGGCGCGTCCGAGGAGGTCAAGGCCCGCTACCTGCCGCCGGTCGCGCACGGCGACGCGATGTTCTCCTACGGGCTGTCCGAGCGCGACGCCGGCAGCGACACCGCGTCGATGCGTTGCCGGGCGAGGCCCGACGGCGACGACTGGGTGCTCAACGGCCAGAAGTCCTGGATCACCAATGCGGGGATCTCGCAGTTCTACACCGTGCTGGCGGTCACCGACCCCGACGCTCGGCGCGGCTCGAACGTCAGCGCGTTCGTCGTGGAGAAGTCTGACGAGGGCTTCGGCTTCGGCGAGGCGGAGCGCAAGCTCGGCATCAAGGGCTCACCGACCCGCGAGCTCTTCTTCGACAACGTACGCATCCCCGGCGACCGCATGGTCGGGGAGCGCGGCCAGGGACTGAAGCTGGCCCTGCGCACGCTCGACCACACGCGCGTCACCATCGGGGCCCAGGCGGTCGGCATCGCCCAGGGCGCGCTCGACCACGCGGTCGGCTACGTCAAGGAGCGCAAGCAGTTCGGCACCCGCATCGCCGACTTCCAGGGCCTGCAGTTCATGCTCGCCGACATGGCGATGACCCTCGAGGCGGCCCGGCAGATGGTCTACGTCGCCGCGGCCAAGTCCGAGCGCGGCGACGACGACCTTCCGTTCTTCGGCGCCGCCGCCAAGTGCTATGCCTCGGACGTCGCGATGAAGGTGACCACCGACGCCGTGCAGCTGCTCGGCGGCTACGGCTACACGCGCGACTTCCCGGTCGAGCGGATGATGCGCGACGCCAAGATCACCCAGATCTACGAGGGCACCAACCAGGTCCAGC
>CBFGZI010000109.1:0-12681 GCA_965653225.1 uncultured Propionibacteriales bacterium
CTGACGCCCGCCAAACCGGCGGCCGACCTGGTTCGACGCCGTGCGACTCCGCCAATCGTGGGCCCCCGGCTCTGCGTGCGCTTGTGGAAGCCGGCCTCGCGGCTACGCTCGGCCCGCCGCCGGCTCGTCCGTGTCGCTACCGCCTGAGCCAGTGCCGGCTCAGTCGAACAGCGCGAAGAACGTCCGGTCCGCCCGGCCCATGGTCGTGAAGTCGCCGCCGACGGCAAGCCTCGTCGGCTGTGCGCCGAAGTCCATCGCGACCACACCGAGCCTGGAGTTCGCGTCCGGGTTCCAGTGCAGCAGGTTGCCGCGCACGGTGACGGCGGCGAGCTTGTGCCGCGTGGGCCGGTTGGACGGGCACGGGCGCGTCGGAGCGGTCGCCACCGGGCAGGCCCTGCCGAAGTGGCCGCCGAGGTAGATCCGGCGACCGACCACCGTGACGGCCTGCACCCCGCCGTCGGTGTGCAGGTCCCACCGGTCGCGTCCGTCGAGCCGGAAGGACCGAAGGTTGCCGCCCGGCCCGTCGGCGGCGGCGATGACCCCGTGCTGGGTGACGGCCAGGTCGTTCACCCGGTAGCTCAGCGACGGGTGGAAGGACGGGTCGACGTGACCCTTACTGAGCCCGACGGCGGCCAGGAACTTGGTACCGCTGCGGCCGTTGACGCGGTGGAAGCTCCCGCCCACGTACAGGCGGCCCTGTCCCACGGCGAGTGCGCGCACCTGGCCGGTCGCCGACGGCGCCCACGTCCGGCGCACGGTACGGCTCTTCAGGTTGTACGCAGCGAGCCGGTTGTGGTCGATGCCGCCCACCGAGCCGAACTTCCCGCCGATGAACAACGACTGACCCGAGATCGCCATCGCGGAGACCGCCCGGTTCGGCCCGCGCGCGAATCCGCGCAGCACCTTGCCGGCGGCCGAGACCTCGGCCAGGTTCCGCCGCGAGGCGGCGCCGACGCGGTGGAAGGTCCCGCCCAGGTAGACGTCGTCTCCGCGGGCGGCGATGGCCAGCACCGGACCGTTGACCTTCGGGTTCCAGCCGAGCAGCTTCCCGGTGCGGGCGTCCAGCGCGGCCGCGTGCAGGCGGTGAACCGTGCCGGCGGCCGTACGAGCCCGCGAGAAGTCGCCGCCCACGTAAATCCGGTCGCCGGAGACGACCACGGCGCGCACGGTGCCGTTGAACGTCACCGAACGGCGAGGAGCGCTGCCTACCCTCGCGTGTACCTTCGCCGCTGGTCTCGCCCGCGTCACCGCCGACGTGCTGGCCGCTGCCTGGAGCACCAGGACACCGGACAGGACAGCTACCGATGTCGCCAGCACAATTCCCCACCAATGTGGCCGTACGTTCCCCATGGCTGCCCCTCCCCTGAGCCGACAAGCGACCACAGAACGTGACCGCCCACGTCGGGGAGGGTAGGGCAACATCGCGTGTGTGGATATACCGCAAGCGTCGAAAATCTGCCGACAAAGAACACGTTATGACGCGAGGTCAGAGGTCCAGATCTGGTGAACAGGACCAAACCGCTGTAAGGACCGCACTGGCCGCGTATATGACAAAACGGCCGAATTCTCCCGCGTTGCTTGACGAAGCGCTCACCCGAACTGCCAGGTAAAAGCCCATTCAAGCGTTTATCCGGCCTGCAACCGGGCGACTACTCCCCGTATACCACCCTGGGCGTAGCAACATGGCGGGCCGGCAGGTGCGGCGGAGGCGGCAGCGCCCTCGGCGCCGACCCTAGATGCCTGGACCTCGCAAACAGGGCATTGACACCAGCCCCGCCGCGGTGTGGAGTTTGGTCTCGTCAAAATCGAGCTCGGGGCCGGTCTCGGGAGGTCCTGTCATGGATCTGCGCCGCACACGAAGCAAACGACGGGACCCCAGAGGGATCGGTGCCCTCGCCGTGCTCTGCACCGGAGTGCTGCTGGCCACCTGCGCCTGCACGGGCCTCCTCGAGGAGAAGGACACCGAGGGCCTCCCCGAGTGGCAGGAGGGCCTCGAGCAGCAGGCCGAGGCGCGCGGTCCGGAGATCCCCGAGGACGCGTACCTCTTCCGCCGACTGATGCCGGGCGGGGTGCCCGACCTGGCCACGTTCCGCACAGCGCGACGACAGGCCGACCGGCTGGCTGTCGACGCCGCCGCGGCGAATACCCCGATCGCACGCACGACATGGCGGTTCGAGGGACCCAGCTCCGTCGGCGGCCGGGTGGTCGACGCCGCGGTCGACCCCACGACGCCTGACAGCCTGTACGTCGCCAGCGCCACCAACGGGGTCTGGCACTCCGCCGACGCCGGCAAGTCGTTCACCTCGGTCTGGCCGAAGAACCTGACCCACGCGATGGGCGCGCTGGCCATCACGTCGTCGGGCACGCTGTTCGCGGGCAGCGGTGAGGCGAACCCGGGCGGCGGCAGCATCACGTACGGGGGTGACGGCGTCTACCGCTCCGAAGACGGTGGCCAGTCGTGGCAGCAGGTGGGGCTGTCGGGGGCCGGAACCATCGGCCGCATCGCCGTCGACCCGAACAACCCGCAACGCATCTGGGTCGCGGTCACCGGCAACCTGTTCGTGCCCGGCGGGACCCGGGGTCTGTACGTCAGCAACGACGGCGGCGACACGTGGAGCCAGTCGCTCGCACCGCCCAACGACACCACCGGCGCCGCCGATGTCGCCGTCGACCCGGCGAACTCCCAGCACGTGCTGGTGACCATGTGGGACCACATCCGCCGCCCCGACGCGCGGGTCTACACCGGCGAGGGCTCGGGCATCTGGGAGACGCGAGACGGCGGAGCCACCTGGCAGCGGCTGGGCGAACAGCAGGGCCTGCAGGCCCCGTCGGCCAACACCGGTCGCATCGGCGTGGCCTTCGCACCCAGCGACAGCGACCACGTGTACGCCATCTACGCCAACAACGAGACCGGCGCGTTCGAGAACTTCTTCTCCTCCACCGACAACGGCACGACCTGGTCACGGTCGCCGGGAGCGGACGACCTGACGAACTCGCAGAGCGTCTACGGCTGGTGGTTCGGACGGGTCTTCGTCGACCCAGACAACCCCGAGCGGGTCTTCGCCCTCGGCCTGGACGAGTGGGAGTCGACCGACGCGGCCGAGTCGTTCCACCGCTTCGGCCGCCAGATGCACGTCGACCAGCACGTCATGGCCTGGGACCCGCGTGCGCCGGAACGCCTGTACGCCGGCAACGACGGCGGGCTCTACGTCTCCGACGGCGACGGGGCCGACGGGTCATGGAGGAAGAGCACGGACGAGCCGTGGTCGCAGTACTCCAGCGTCGACGTGTCCACCCAGGACCCGCGGCGGTTCGTCGGCGGCCTGCAGGACAACGGCACCGTGGCGAGCTGGACCCAGCCGCCGTTCCAGCAGATCCTCGGCGGCGACGGACAGGACACACTGATCAACCCGCGCGACGACCAGAACTACTACGCGTGCTTCCAGTACGGCTCCTGCACAGGGTGGGACGGCGCGCAACGGTTCTCGCTGCCGATCACGTCGCAGCGCTTCCCGTACCTGACCCAGCTGGAGATCGACCCGAGCAACCCGTCGACGATCTACACCGGCGGCAACGAGCTCAACCGGTCCACCGACGGCGGGCGCACCTTCACGGTCATCACCGGAGACCTCGGAAAGGGAGAGGCAGGCACCGAGCCGAACCCGATCTACCGCGGCCACTACGGCACCATCTCCGCGATCGCGGTCGCGCCCACCGACCCCGACACGCTGTGGGCGGGCACCGACAACGGCTACCTGTACCGCAGCCGGGACGGCGGGCAGTCGTGGACCGAGCTGCCACCGCCGGTGCGGTCACATCTGTGGATCTCGCGGATCACCATCGACCCCGATGACGCCGACGTGGTCTACCTGACGTTCTCGGGCTACCGCGAGGGCGACAACGCGCCGTACGTGCTGCGCACGGCCAACGCCGGGACGTCCTGGACCGACATCACGGGCGGGCTGCCGCACGCGCCGGTCAACGACATCGTGCGGGTTCAAGGACTGCTGTACGTCGCGACCGACGTCGGTGTCTTCGCCTCCCCCGCCACGCGGACGCGCTGGTCGCCGGTCGGAGTCGGAATGCCGAGGCTGCCCGTCACGGACCTTCGGTACATGCCGACCAACGGACGCATGTACGTGTCCACGTTCGGCATGGGGGTGTGGTCGCTGAACGTGCCCGGCTGACCCACGGCTCCCTCCAGACGCGGCTCAAACCGCATCAAACCGCTGGCCTCGGACGAGCCTCGTCCATTGCGGGTGAGGCGCGGCCGCCTCCGTGGTGTGACGCTAGCCAGTGCATCCGGAGGGAGATGGTCGTATGAAGCTCGTCGTCGACCTGACTCGTTGTCAGGGCTACGCGCAGTGCGCATTTCTGGCCCCGAGCGCCTTCACCATGCGAGGAGACGGTGAGGCGCTGCTGTACGACCCCGACCCCGACGAGGAGATGCGGGAACGGATCCTGCGGGCCGCGGCTGCCTGCCCGGTGCAGGCGCTCGTGCTCGACCGGGGACCGGCCAGCCAGCAGGAGAGGTCGGCCGTCGCGGCCGCGCACAACGGCCACGGCCGCCTGGACGGGGCGTTCCTTCGTACCGGGCGCATCGTGATCGTCGGTGCATCCCTGGCCGGGGCGCGGGCGGCCGGCGCCCTGCGCTACGAGGGGTTCACCGGCTCCCTGACCGTCATCGGCGACGAGCCCCACGACCCGTACGACCGGCCGCCCCTGTCCAAGCAGGTGCAGGAGGGACGCGTCGACGCCGGGCACACGGGGCTCCCGCGGCGCCAGGCGATCGACGCCGACTGGCGGCTGGGGGTCGCCGCCACGGGCCTGGACCTGGCCGCCAAGCAGGTGCGTTTGGCCGACGGCAGCAGCGTCGGCTTCGACAAGCTCCTGATCGCCACCGGCGTGCGGGCGCGTCCGTGGCCGAAGCCGGACGAGGCCGCGCTGGAGGGCGTGCTCGTCGTGCGCACCCGCGAGGACGCGGAGGCGCTGCGGCGACTGGTCGCCGCACGGCCCGACCGGGTGCTGGTGATCGGCGCCGGGTTCACCGGCTCCGAGGTGGCGTCGGTGTGCCGCGAGCTCGACGTGCCGGTGACCGTGGCCGAGGCCGGACCCGCCCCGCTGGTGGCCGCGCTTGGCGGTCCGATCGGCGAGATCGCGGCCGACATGCACCGCGCCGCCGGGGTCGACCTGCGATGCGGCGTCATGGTCACCGCGCTGGAAGGTGAGGACGGCCGGTTGCGCCGCGCCCGGCTCTCCGACGGCAGCACGCTCGACGTCGACGTGGCGGTGGCCGCGCACGGCGGCATCCGCAACGTCGAGGGGCTGGAGGGCTCCGGGTTGGCGGCCGGCCGTTGGGGGGTTGCCTGTGACGCGGGCTGCCGCGCCTTCGACGCCGACGGCCTCGTGACCGACGACGTCTTCGTCGCCGGCGACGTCGCCCGCGCTCCGCAGCCGGCGTTCGGCTACCAGCTGCTCGCACTCGAGCACTGGGGCAACGCGATCTCCCAGGCCGAGGTCGCCGCCCACAACATGATCAGCGACCAGGCCTCCCGCTGGCCGCACCTGAGCATGCCGATCTTCTGGTCGACCCAGTTCGGCAACGAGATCAAGTCCGTCGGAGTGCCCAGCATCGCCGACCAGGTCGTGGTCACCCAGGGCTCGGTGCCCGAGCGCCGGTTCGTCGCGGCGTACGGCCGCAAGGGACGCCTGGTCGGCGCGGTGACCTTCAACCAGGCCAAGTGGCTGGAGTTCTACGGGCGGCACATCGAGCTGGCGGCACCGTTCCCGCCGGCCTTCCGCACCGTCGACCAGCCCGCCGACATGCACCCGGTCGATGCCGGGTTCCCGGCGCAGCCGATCCCCACCCAGGACGCCACGGTCGTCGTGACCGGACACGACCCGAGTGAGCGGCGCGCCACCCTGCTGTCGGGCTGACGCCCAGCGGCGAGAACCGCCCACCCGATCCCCACAAGCCCGCGCACGAAGGAGAACCGCCCTCATGGTCACCACCAAGGCGCCACCGAGCCTGTTCGCGCAGGTGCTCGACTACGCCAACCGCGCCGACCCGTACCCGCTGTACGCCCAGATGCGCAAGACCCCGGTGGCACGGCAGGACGACGGAAGCACCTACGTCGTGTCGACCTATGCCGAGATCGTGCAGCTGCTGCACGACCCGCGGGTCAGCTCCGACCTGCGTAACCTGACCGTTCCGCCCGCCGACGATGACGAGGCGACGGGGCTGCCGCCGGCCTTCCTCAAGCTGGACCCGCCAGAGCACGACCGGCTGCGGCGCCTCGCGAACCGGCACTTCGGCCCACCCCACACGCCGGACCGGATCGACGGCATGCTCCCCAACCTGCACACGATCGTCACCGGGCTGATCGACGGGCTCGCCGATCGTCGCGAGGTGGACATCGTCGACGACTTCGCCTACCCGTTCCCGGTCACCGTCATCACCGGGCTGCTCGGTGTACCTCGCGAGGACGAGCCGCGCTTCCGTACGTGGGTCGACCCGATCGTGGAGGCGCTCGACCCGGGCAGCGACGACGCCGCCGAGAGGCAGCGCAAGCGCACCGAGGCGATGTCGGAGATGGGCCTCTACTTCGCCGGGCTCCTCGAGGACCACCGCCGCGCTCCGGGAGCCGACCTGCTCTCCGCGCTGGCCACCGATGACGGCCCCGATGGGCGCATGACCGACGTGGAGATCCTCACCACGGCGTTCCTGCTGCTGATCGCGGGGCACGAGACCACCGTCAACCTGATCACCAACGGGATGCTCACGCTGCTCCGCCACCCCGAGGTGCTCGAGCGGCTGCGGCGCGAGCCCGAGCTGGTGATCCACCTGGTGGAGGAGCTGCTGCGCTACGAGCCGCCGGTGCATCTCCTACCGTGGCGCGCCGCCCTGGACGACATCGACATCGCCGGCACGACGATTCCCAAGGGGTCTCGGATCGTGCTGATGCTCGCCGCGGGCAGCCGCGACCCCAAGCACGTCCATGACCCCGACCGGTTCGACCCGGACCGATTCAACCCCGACCGGTTCGGGCTGGCCCGCGACCGGGACCAGCACCTCGGCTTCGGTGGCGGCATCCACTACTGCTTCGGCGCGCCGATGGCCCGGCTGGAGACCCAGGTCGCCCTCACCGAGCTGGCTCGCCGGCTGGTCAACCCGAGCCTCGTGGTCGACCCGCCGCCGTACCGGACCAACCCGGTGCTCCGGGGTCCGCGCCACCTCCGCGTCGCCATCGACGGGATCGACAGCTGAGGTCGACAAACCCGCCGTCCGGACGGATAGAGCCCCGACTTCGCTAGCCCTCGGTCTCGCGCCACACGCGGACGAACCACGCCAGCCCGATGGCCGCCGCCAGGCCGGTAAGACCTGCAGTCTGGTAGTAGCCGCTGTTCCACGCGAGGACGGTGGCGGCGGCGGGCACGAAGAACAGGAGCCAGTAGCCGAGCCTGGTCCGCAGGACCCGGAGCGTCTTGGCGCGGCGCGGGCGTCCCGACGTATAGAGCGTCACCTCTGGGACGCTAGAGGCGCAGCGCAAACCGGGCGCAAAACGGTCTTCGGGCGTATCGTCCACCGTTGAGGTGCCCTGGATGAGACGGCTTCGTCTGCTCGCCGCCTGCCTGGTGGGACTGCCCGTGCTGGTGGCGACTCCGGTCGCCGTGCACGAGGTCACCACGGCCTCTACCGCTGCGCCGTCAGCGGCGCGGTTCTCGGTGCTGCAGATGAACCTGTGCCTCTCGGGACTGGCCCCCTGCCTGCACTACCCGCAGGTGGTGCACGAGGCGGTTCGCGTCATACGCACGCGAAGGCCGAACGCGGTGACGGTCAACGAGTCGTGCGCGGGCGACGTCGCCCGCATCGCCGCACGGACCGGCTACCACTGGCGGTTCACGACCGTGCTGTACCGCGGCGGGCCGCTGCCCTGCCGCAGCCCGGCGGGCCGCGGCGTGTTCGGCAACGCCGTGCTCACCAAGGGAGCCGTCCGACGCTCCGTCGACGGCCGCTACGCGGCGGAGGACGTGCTCGAGCAGCGCCGCTGGCTCTGCGTGACGACCGTCCGCCCGGTCACGGTCTGCACCACCCACCTGGAGGCCCGGACATCGCTCGCGACCATCGTGATCCGACACCGGCAGTGCGCGGAGCTCACAGACCTGCTGGCCGCACGCGCCCGGCGGGGACCGACGATCGCGGCCGGCGACATCAACGCGGGCGGCAGCTGTGCACCGCCGGGAATGTGGACCCGCTCCGACCATCGGCCGGGAGCACAGAAGCCTGGGCTGCAACAGGCATACGGGAGCAGAGTCGACCTGCGCGGCCCTCGGACGACAGTGGTGCCCGCGACGTCGACCGACCACGACTTCCTGCTCGTCACGGCACGACTGGTACCGCGTCCGTAGCCTCGCAGCAAACGCAGGCGTCACCTCACGAAGTTGCTGTCAGACGGCTCCTCGGCTGCAGTTTCGTTACGTACGAGCGGTCGCCGCCACATGCTCAGCTGCGGCGGTCAGCGCAGAACCAGCGGACGACCTAGCACCGGAGAGACGGGTCGGAGGTCTTCTCGGCGACGAGAGCGAGCTTGCGTACGCGCCCGTCCCCCAGCCAGTCGCCCCACTGCCGATGCGCGGTCAGGAGGTCGTGCACGGCGCGATGTCCCACGTGCGCGGCGATCTCCGACGCGCGCGCCGCGAACGCGTCGCCCAGCGCGTCGACCGTCTCCAGGTGGGCCGCGGTGCACTCGCGCTGCCAGCGCAGCCGCATGCCGACCCGCTCCAGGCAGGACACCAGGTCGGGCAACGGCGTGAACCACACCGTGTCGGCGTCGGGCATGCGGCGACGTTCCGCGTGGCTCAGCGGCTGGCCCTCCTCGAGGGTGAAGGCGAAACGCCCGCCGACGTGCAGGGCCCCGGACACCTCGCGCAGCAGCTCCTCCTTGTCGGGGAAGGCCAGCATCACCTCCAGCAGCAGCACCACGTCGAAGGGGCCGGCGGGGACAGGCGGTACCTCCGCGACCTCGAAGCGACAGTCCAGCCCGTCGGAGCGCCGGCGCGCGATGTCGACGGCACTCGCGCTCGAGTCGACCCCGAGGTAGGTGCATCCCAGCCGGCGCGTGATCAGCCGCCCGGGACCGGCCACACCGCAGCACAGGTCCAGCACCGAGGCTCCCGGCGCGACGCCCGCCCGCACCGCCAGCGACAGGATGTCGCTGGCGCGCATGAAGCTCTCCTGGCCGACGAACTCGCCCGGCGTGTACGCGGACAGGCGGGCCGGTCCCAGCGCCGTGTCGAAGGGGACGCGCTCGTCCTGTCTCATGGACCCTGCTGCGCCGCGCTGTGGTGGACGCTGTGGTGGAGCGGCGAGCGCGCCCGGATCGACGGCTGCTGGGCGCTGAATGCGCGGAGGAAGCGGTCGCGGAAGGCGTCCATCGGCCAGGTCGGTGCGCCTGCTCCCGGTCGCAGCCCCGCCTGCCAGCCCCAGCCGGAGATCCGCTTGGTGACGCTCGGGTCGTGGGCGATGACCGTGACCGGCACGTCGTGGCTGGCCCCGGAGCCGGTGACCACGGTCGCGGGCTGGTGGTCGCCGAGGACGATGAGCACGAGGTCCTTGTCGCCGTACCTGTGCACGAACGAGATGAGCGACCGCAGCGAGTAGGCGATCGACCGCTCGTACGCGGCGGGCACCTTCTCGGGGTGCCGCCAGAGCTCCTCGGCGGACTCGGCCCGCTCGTGGATCGGGCGGAAGACCGAGCCGTCACCCAGCTTGTTCCAGTCGACCATCTGGGGCAGCGGTGACCACGGCGCGTGGCTCGACGTGAGGTCGATCTCCGCCATCACCGGCGGGCGGTCCGGCTGCGCGAGAACCTGCTGCTCCAGGGACGAGAGCACGTACTGGTCCGGCATGACCGACCAGCCGAACGGAGGGCCGTGGTAGGGGATGTCCGCGCGGTTGAACATCTGGTCGAACTTGTAGAAGGCCTTGCCCGCCATCCAGGGCGTCTTGTTCGCCGGCTGGACGGCGTACGTCTGCCAGCCCGCGCGGCGGAATGCGCTGCTGAGCGTCATCCGGTCGCTGCCGAGCAGCCGGTCGTAACGCTGTTCGTTGTCGATCCACAGGCCCGACTGCATGGTGGAGTGGGCCAGCCAGCTGAACCCGCCGAACGTCGGCGAGTGCAGGAATGCGCTCCGGGCGGAGTACCCGTCCGCGCGCAGCCGGCGGGTGCCGGCGTCGAGCAGTGCCCGGACCCGCGGCGAGGTCGGCAGGTCCTGGACCGCACTGCGGCCGTAGCTCTCGATGAAGGTGAGCAGCACGTCCTTGCCGCGCAGCCCGTCCAGCAGGTGGCCGCTGGACGTGTCGCGGAACCGGTCGGTCGCGGCCGCCGCCGCGAACTCCCGCTCCTGCTTGATCCCGAGCGACACCGCGTGCACCTCGCCGACGGCGAGCCGGCTCGCGCCGGCCGAGGCGATCGGCGCACCGGGGGTCAGGTGCAGGCCGGCCAGGGCGGCGGCCGCCCACACAGCCATCAGCGCGGGCAGAGCCCGCGCGACCGGGCCGCGATGCCGGGCTACGAGGTTGGTGAGCCGCACGACCGCGAACGGGAGACCCACAAGCAGGGCGAGGACCAGAGCCGCGGCCGCGACCAGGGTGACGGTCGCCGCGAGCGGGTCCAGGCCGGTCTTGACGAAGGTGATGGCAGGCATCAGGTAGCTGCGGTCGGTCACCGGGTTGAACGGACGGTCGAACACCGCGAAGAACCCGACGTCGAGGGTCTTCAGCAGGGTCAGCACTCCGACCAGCGCACCGACCACGATGGCCATCGTCCGTCTGGCCCAGACCGGGAGCACCAGCGCGAGGCCGGCGACGACCAGCACCTCGACCGGGATTCGCACGAACTCGCCGACGCTCAGACCCGAGACCGTGTTCGGGGCCACCAGCGCGAACCAGACCACCAGCAGCGCCAGCACGTCGAGCGCGACGGCCAGCCTCCTGCGCCGGATCGACGAAGGGCGCTGGGCCTGCTCCCCCGTACGCAGGGCTGCAGCCTCGCCGGTCGGCTCGTCCCCACGTGGTCGTTCGGCACCGCCGGCCGTGTCGCCGCCGCTGCGATGGCGCCACATCCACCACAGGTCGCGCCCGAAGGACTCCACCACCAGCGCGAGCGTCGCGAGCAGGGCCACGTAGGTCAGCCAGCGCGGCAGCACGTCCGCCGCGGCGATGGTCAGCACGACACCCTCGGTCGCGGCGACCACCTTGCGCCAGGGCCGCTGCGGCAGCCGCCAGGGGGTGTCCCAGCCGGCCAGTGCGAACAGGTACCGGGCGGCGCCGATGGCGAGCACCCACACGCCGAAGGAACGGGCCACGTAGACGCTGAGCACCAGGATCAGGAACGCGTCGACCTCACCGTCGAAGCGCGCGCCGAACGGGGAGGCGGTCCGCGTTCGCCTCGCCACCCACCCGTCGACGACGTCGAGGACCAGCGCGGACGCCGCCAGCGCGACCACCGTGGCCACCGGAACCGGCCGCACGAAGGAGTCCGCGACCAGCGCCGCGACCCCGCAGGCCAGAGCGGCGCGCGCGAGCGTCACCCAGTCCGGGGGTCCGAGCCCGTCGCTTGTGCTCCGCACCAGGCCGAGCGACAGCGTGCAGACCAACACGACAGCGCAGATCAGCCCGACCGCCCACCCCAGGGCGCTCAGACCGAGGGTCGCCCACAGGGCGGCCAGCAGCGCCGCCACCGCGAGCAGGCCGGTCACCTGACCGGTTCGAACCTTCTGCACCGTCCTCCAGACTCATGGGGTGTAGGACCTTGTACGGGAGCCGCCGCGTTTTGGATTCCGCTACGGGGCAATCGGCTGCGCGCGGACCACTCAGCGAGTACCCCCTCGGGGGCGGGGTACGTTCGCTTCGTGCCAACTTTCGAGCTCAACATCGGACGCGAGATGCCCACCCTGGGCCTCGGCACCTGGCAGCTGAGCGGCAGGGCATGCGAGGAGGCGGTGCGACATGCTCTGGAAGTCGGGTACCGCCACATCGACACCGCCGCAATGTACGGCAACGAGGAGTCGGTCGGCGCCGGCATCCGGGCCGCAGACGTCGCCCGCGAGGACGTCTTCGTCACTACCAAGCTGACCGGCAGCGACCACAGCCGGCCCGCCGAGGCGGCCAGGGAGAGCCTCGACCGGCTCGGCGTCGACTACGTCGACTGCTACCTGATCCACTGGCCGGCCGGCCAGGGCGCCGACCTCGACGTGTGGCGAGCGCTGGAGGAGCTGTACCGCGACGGCCTGCTCCGCGCCATCGGCGTCAGCAACTACTCCCGCGAACAGCTGGAGGAGCTGGTGGACCACGCGGAGGTCCCGCCCGCGGTGAACCAGATCGAGCTCAACCCGTTCGTGCGCCAGCGCGACGTCGAGGGTTTCTGCCTCGAACGCGGTGTCGCGATCCAGGCCTACCAGCCGCTGGGGCGGGCGTCACGGTTCGACCACCCCGAGATCGTCGCCCTGACGGAGAAGCACGGGCGCACCCCGGCTCAGGTCATGCTCCGGTGGGGTCTGCAGCGCGGTGTCACCGTGATCCCGAAGTCCGGAGACCCCGAACGGATCCGCGCCAACGCGCAGCTGTTCGACTTCGCGCTCGACGACGAGGACATGGCCGCCCTCGACAGCCTCGGCTGA
>CBFGZI010000110.1:0-12430 GCA_965653225.1 uncultured Propionibacteriales bacterium
TCCCCGCCGGAGATGATGATGTCCTTGAGCCGGTCGCGCAGCTCGACGTAGCCGTCCTCGTGCATCACGCCGAGGTCGCCGGTGCGGAACCAACCGTCAGGCGCAGCGGCCTGCGTGGCCTCCTCGTCCCGGTAGTAGCCGAGCATCACGTTGTTGCCGCGCACGGCGACCTGGCCGAGAGTCTCGCCGTCGGCGGGCACGTCCTCGCCCTTATCGTCAACCACACGCGCACGTTGTGCGATGACGTTGCCGACACCCTGCCTCGCCAGCCGCGTCGCGCGCTCCTCCGGCGGCGCATCGTTCCACTCCGGCCGCCAGTCGCACAGGACGGCGGGCCCGAACGTCTCGGTGAGGCCGTACAGGTGCAGCACCTCGATGTTCAGCTCGTTCATCCGCCGCAGCAGGCTCGGCGACGGCGGCGCACCGCCGGTCATCGCCCGCACCTGCCGCTCCAGCGGAGCCGCATCATCGGCAGCAGCTAGGGACGTCAGGACGGTCGGGGCGGCACAGAAGTGGGTGACCGACTCCTCGCGCAGCGCCTTCCACACCGCGTCCGGCACGACCGCGCGCAGGCATAGGTGTACGGCGCCGCCAGCGGTGACCGCCCACGGGACGCACCACCCGTTGGTGTGGAACATCGGCAGGGTCCACAGGTACCTCGACGACAGGTCGAGCTTGGCGTGGAAGGCCATCGCGAGCGCCTGCAGGTACGCACCGCGGTGGTGGTACATCACGCCCTTGGGCGTGCCCGTCGTGCCGCTGGTGTAGTTCAGCGACAGCAGCGACCTCTCGTCACGCACCGGCACGTACCGCGGCTCAGCGGCCGTGAGCATCTCCTCGTACTCGTCGCGACCCGACTCGTCCTCGCCCGCCACCACGACCCGCGGCGAGACCTCGGCCCGATCCACCGCCGCGCGGCCGACGGAGAGCAACTCACGGTCGACGATGAGGACCGACGCCTCGCAGTGGTCCAGGATGGTGGCGATCTCGTTCGGCTGCAGCCGCACGTTGAGCGCGACCAGCACCCCTCCCCCGGCGGCCACGCCCGTGCTCGCCTCGAGCAGCACGTGGGTGTTGGGGGCGAGTACGGCGACGCGCTCACCCGAAGCCACGCCCAGCTCGTGCAGCATCCCCGCCAGCCGACGCACCCGCAGCCAGTGCTCCGCGTAGGTGAACGTGCGTCCCTCGGACACGACGCCGAGCCGGTCGCCGTAGACGAGTGCGGACCGCTCGAGGAAGTTCAGGGGGCTGAGGGCCTGGAACGCCAAGTCGTCCATCGCACCATCCTGACGGCACCCGGCCTACCGGGGCCAGCCGCCCGGACCACCCACTCGCGTCGAACGACTACCGGCGAGCCGACGAGCAGCGCACAAGTCACCGCCGGGGCGTGCTTTCCGGCCAGAATCTGTGATGCTTGAACCGTGAGCGAGTTGACTGTGCGCCTGCTCGACGAGGCTGACTGGCAGACCTACCGCCGGATGCGGCTGGCGTCACTGGAGGCCGACCCCGAGGCGTTCGTGGCGAGTCTTGGCGAGGAGCAGAAGCACGACGAGGAGATGTGGCGTGCCCGGATGCGCCGCAGCCGGCGACTGCTGGCCGAACGCGACGGGCAGGAGGTCGGAGTGGCCTCCGTGGGCCAGGCACGCGACGAGGACGCCAAGGCCGAGGGCGTGGCCGAGCTGTTCGGCATGTGGGTGCGACCGCAGGACCGTGGAACCAACGCCGCGTGGGAGCTGGTGACGGCCGCCGCGGACCAGGCTCGCCACGACGGCTACCGGCTGTTGCGACTCTGGGTGAGCACGGAGAACGGCCGTGCCATCGGTTTCTACAGCAGCTACGGCTTCCGTCCCGGTGACGACCGGCGGCCGATGGTCACCGACGAGTCGGTTCAAGAGGTCGCCATGGTCATGCCGCTGTCATAAACCGTCTCGCACCGGTCCTGACGACCCGCCATCACCGCACGCTCAGCGTTCTTCCGGCCCGCGTTCAGCGCCTCTTCAGGCTGCTCGCACCAGTCTTGTGAGATGACCGTGCAGTCAGCGCCATGCCTACGGACCGTATCGCCGAGCCGGTGCGGCCCCCTCTTCCGCGCACATCGGCGGCCGGCCGCGCCACGGGTCCCGCGACCAAAGTCTCGGATACCCGCGGAACAACGGGCTGGCTATCTGGCGTTGAACCACGCACGGTTGAAATAGGGAGCAAGACCGGTCGGATCGTCAAGGTCCGGTACGGGTTGCAGCATAGGGGCCTTTTTGTCCGGGGCAGGGACAAGGGATGTGCGACACCTGCCGACCTCGACATGGACTCGAGGGGAATCGGACGTGCAAGCAGTTATCTTGGCCGCGGGTATGGGGATGCGCCTGCGCGACAAAAAAGGCCGCCCCAAGCTGTTGCAGCCCGTGGGCGGGGTGCCCTTGGTCCATCACCAGCTGGCGGCGCTGTCCGACGCCGGCATCACGGAAGTCACGGTCGTGGTGGGCCACGCGGAGCAACAGGTCCGCGACGAGCTCGGTGACACCGTTCACTACGTGGTGAACCCCGTGTTCACCGAGACCAACAGCATGTACTCGTTCCTGCTCGCCGGCCAGCGCGTGCACGACGACGTGCTCGTGCTCAACAGTGACGTCTTCCTGCATCCGGCGCTGCTCGCGCAGCTGGCGGAGGTCGGAGGTGACGCATTGCTGTACGACTCGACCTCCGGTCACGAGGACGAGCACATGAAGGTGTCGATCTCCGACGGTCTCCTGGTGGAGATGTCGAAGGAGATGCCCGACGAGGATGTCAGTGGCGAGAACGTCGGGGTGCTGCGCCTGAGTGCACGGACAGTGACCGACGTCGTCGCGGCCGCGCGCGAGATCATCGCAACCGGCGACCGCCGGGCCTGGCTCGCCTCGGCGATCAACAGGGTCGCCGAACGGCATCCGTTCACCTGCCTCGACGTCGCTTCCTGGCCATGGGTGGAGATCGACTTCCCCGAGGACCTGGTGCGCGCACGCGCCGAGGTGCTGCCCGCGTTGGCGCCCGCGCTGGAGGAGATCGACTCGGCCTACGAGGAGCCGGTCAGGCTGCGGGGCGTGCTGTGAAGATCCTGTTCACCGGCTACGCGACCGTGCACTTCCTGTGTTTCAGACCGCTGTACGACCAGCTCGTGCAGATCCCGGGCGTCGAGGTGCAGCTGTCCGGCGGCACCCGCAGCAAGTCTCCGTACGCCGTCGGCGGCTACCTGTACGACCCCGAGCCGATGTACCGCCACTTCGGCTTCGCCGAAGGCACGGTGCTCCCGGTCGCCGAGCTGGCGAAGAGGGACTACGACGTCATGTTCGCCGCGAACACGCGCCGGATCGAGCCTCGCCGCGTCGGCACGAGCATCCAGATCTTCCATGGCATGTCGTTCCGCAACCGCGCGATCCGGCCGGAGACGTTCGGCGCCGACTACTACTTCCTGCTGGGCCCGTACATGAAGCGCGGCTTCGAGGAATCGGGCATCCTGGCGCCCGGCGACCCCCGCGGGGTGGAGATCGGGTTTCCCAAGACCGACCGGCTGCTCGACGGCTCGCTCGACCGGCAGAGCATCCTGCGTGAGCACGGCGTCACCGGTCAGCGCCCCGTCGTCCTGTACGCACCCACCGGTGAACGCCACAACTCGATGGAGACCGTGGGTGAGGACCTGCTCGCCAAGCTCGCCGCCGTAGACCGCTACGACATCCTGGTCAAGCCGCACGACCACCCGCACGCCTCGATCGACTGGTGGTCCCGGCTGGCGCCGATGCAGAACGAGCACCTGCGGCTGGTGCACGAGCCCGACGTCGTGCGCACGCTGTCCATCGCCGACCTTCTCGTCACCGACGCGTCGTCGGTGGCCAACGAGTACGCGCTGCTGGACCGGCCGATCGTGTTCATCGACGTACCCGAGCTGCTCGAGCTCACCCGCAAGAAGGGCGCCCGGCTGGACCTGGAGACCTGGGGACGCAAGGGTGGGACCGTGGTGCCTGACGTGTCGTCGGCGGTCGAGGCGGTGGAGGCCGGTCTGTCAGCGCCGCACGAGCACTCCGACGTGCGTCAGGCCATGGTGCAGGACCTGTTCTTCAACCGTGGCCACGCCACGTCGACCGCGATGAGATGGCTGAAGGGCGAGCTGGGGTTGCCGTGACCAGCGCGCAGGGAGCGACCGCACGGCCGCACCGCACCCGGCGCGACCGCCTGGCGGCGATCGCCTCGCGCCTGGGGCCGTTCGCGCGTCCCTACCGCCGTCCCCTGCTGAGCGCCCTGCTGGCATCGCTGTTCCTGACCGGCGTGCAGCTGGCGTTCCCGTGGCCGCTGAAGTGGCTGGTCGACCTCACCCGCGCCGGCGCACCCACCAACCCGGCCTCCGGGGTGCTGCCGACAGGCGCCGACCCGGTGACCTGGCTGGCCGGCGGCTTCGCACTGCTCGGGCTGGCGTTCGGGCTAGCGGAGTACTGGCAGCGGGTCGCGGTCGCGCGGTTCGTCGTTCCCACCGTCAACGACGCGCGTCTGGGGCTGTTCGAGCGGTTCCTCGACAGCTCGGGCAGCGGCAACGGCAAGCGCGACCCCGGTGACGTGCTCACGCGTATGGTCACCGACACGGCCAAGCTGCGGGTCGGCCTCAAGGGCCTGCTGGTGCACCTGCTCCAGCACGGGCTGTTCGTCGCCGGTGTCTGTGTGGTGATGCTGGTCGTCGACGTGTGGCTGGGTCTGGCCTACATGATCGGGCTCGCGCTGGCCGTCGGGGTGGCGCTGTTCGGCACCGACCTGACCGCGGCCGCATCGCGCAAGCGCCGAGGCTCGGAGAGCCGCCGCGTCGGAAGTCTGCTGCGCGCGACCCTCACGGGGACCGCGGTAGCGCAGAAGAACCCCGACCGCGAGCGCTCGGACGCGCTGCTGACCCAGATCAAGGGCCGTACCGCCTGGGCGGTGCAGGGCGTGCTGGCGGTCACCGCATGTGTGGTGCTGGTGCTCGCCGTGCGGCTCTCGGAGTCCGGTCGGCTCGACGCGGGCGACATCGCGCTGGTGGCGTCGTACATGCTGATGCTGCACTACCCGATGATGCGGATCGGCCGGCAGATCACCCGGCTCGGCCCGCAGCTCACCAGCGCCGAGCGTCTCGCCCGTCTCGTCCACGTACCCGAGCCTCACACACCCGAGCCGCGAGCTGAGCGGCCATGAGAGCACCGACGGCTTCCCACGTCCTCTCCGCGCCCGACGGCATGGTGTCGGGAACGGTGGGCGACCGCATTGGCGCGTCCGACCGTCGCGCGCAGGTGGCGGCGGCCACCGCCGCCGGTGCGCACAACTTCATCGCCGAGCTGCCCGAGGGCTACGACACCCCCCTCGGCGACGACGGCTTCGCGCTCACCCCGGCCCAGGAGCTGAGACTCCGCATCGCCCGGCTGCTGGCAGACGACCCCGAGGCCGTCGTGCTGGACGACCCCACCCGCGGCCTCGACGCGGCGGGTGAGGCCGCGGTCCTGCCGGGGCTCGAGGTGCTGCTGCGCAACCGGCAGGTCTCGGTCGTCGAGGCCTCGCCGGCAGTACGCGCGGCCGTCGCGCGCACCGCCCGGCCCGGCCCCGGCCGGCACACCGATCCGGAGAACCCGGGCAGGCCCGAGGCCCCGGCCGTCGTCCACCTGCCCGACGACCCGGGCCTGTCGCCACTCCCGCGGCTTCTCGACCCCGCGCACATGGCCCCGCTACTCGGGCGGATGGTGTCCGCGGACGAGCCACCCGAGGTGCGTGTGCAGACGGTGCGGTACAAGCCCGGCGACAACGTCGTGGTGCAGTACGCCGTCGGCACCGACCATCGGTGGTCCACCGCGGTGACCTACGCCAGCTCCACCGGACGCCTGTCCCGAAAGCCGCACCGACGGCGCAACCTGCGGGCCGCAGGCCGCGCCGCACGCAGGTCGCCCGCGCGCGAGCCGTTCGGCTACCTGCCGGAGGTGTCGGCGCTGGTGCAGTGGCTGCCGCTCGACGTGCGCCTCCCCATGCTCAGCCTGAGCGCGAAGCAGCTCAACCGCCGCCTTGCCGAGGCCGGGCTCGACCCGGTGGAGGACGCCAAGCCCAGGCTGCTGCGCTACTGGCCGCGACGTCGCGCCGTCCTTCGCTTCGGGCCCTACGTGCTGAAGACCTACCGCGACCCGCGCGACTACGCCGAGGCGGCGCAGGGCCTGCGCGCGTCCGCACACCTGCGCCGGGTGCGCACCCCCGCGCTGGAGGGGATCCTGCACGACCGGCTCACCACCGTCCAGCAGTACGTCAGCGGCGACAGCCCCTCGCTGCGACCGGGCGGGTCGGAGCCGGCCGGCGCGCTGCTGGCCAGGCTGCACGCCGAGACCGTGCCCGACCTGCAGGCAAGCGCACCCGCGGACATTCTGGCCAAGTCCGCGGTGCGCACCCGGCTCGTCGGCTTCCTGCTGCCCGAGCTGCGGGCCGACCTCGACCGTCTGCTGTCGACGCTGACCGCGACGCTCCCGCGTGACATCCCGTTCGTGGCCAGCCACGGCAACTTCTACGCCGGACAGCTGCTCAAGCGGCGCGGCCACCTGGTGCTGATCGACGTGGACCGGATGTGCCTGTCCGCACCCGCGTACGACCTGGCCTCGTTCGCCGCACATGTCGCGTTCGGGCGACCGGGCGAGATGGACCTGGTGCGGACCGCGCTCGACAGCCTGGTGACGGGGTATGGCAGCAGACCCACGGGCCTCGACTGGTTCCTGGCCAACTGCCTGCTGCGCCGGGCGGTCGTGCCGTTCCGCTACCAGGACGAGCACTGGCCGGAGGCCGTCGCGAACATCGTGGCCGGCGCGCGTGAGGTGCTGCGATGAGACGGGAGACGCAGCCGCTGGCCGGCCTCGGCAGCGAGGACCGTGCGCCGTCGCCCTCCTCGGCGGCCTCGCGGGAGCCCGCTGCTTCGAGCGTGCCCGCGGCGCTGGGTGAGTCCGCGGCGCGTTACCCGCTGTTGCGTGGACTGCTGCCGTACGCGCGGCGCCATCGACGCGCTCTAGGCCGCGGGCTGTTGTTCACGACTGTCCTGGTCGGCTGCCGGCTGGCGCTGCCGCTTCCGCTGGGCGCGGCCGTCGAGCACGCGCCCGGCGCATCACAGGCCAACAACGACCTGGCGTTCGCACCCGGCTGGGCCGACCCGGTGAGCGTGCTCGCCGCCGTCTTCGTGCTGCTCGCGCTGGTCGCGGGCATGGCCGAGCACTACCAGCGGCTGGCCTTCGCCAACTTCGCCAACCGCAGCATCGGCGACGCCCGTTCGGCGGCGACCGCGCGGGTGAGCCACCTGGCCACCGGGTCGCCCAGCGACCTGGCCGCGCAGGTGGTGGCCGACAGCACCCGGGTCAAGACCGGTCTGAAGGGCGTGCTCAACCACATCACTGTGAACGCGCTGCTGGTGGTGGGTGCGTGTGCGGCGCTCTCGCTGGTCGATGTGCGCCTTGGTCTGGTCCTGCTCTGCGGCGTCGTGCTGCTTGGAGTGGCGGCGTGCTGGGGTGCCACACGGCTGGCCGCGGTCGCCTCCGAGCATCGCGCGAACGAGACGCTGCTGGCCCAGACCATCCAGCACTTCACCGTCGCCGACCCGGGCAGCGACCCAGTCAGTCGCCACGCCGGCCGGGAGCACGACCTGCGCGCCCTGCACGACCTCGACGCCGACAGCGGACGAGCCGACGTGGACCTGACGCGCTGGGAGGGTCGCTGCACCACGGTGGTGCACGTGATCCTCACCGTGACCGCGTCCGTGGTGCTGGTGATCGGCATGAACGCGGTGGCGGCCGGGCGGCTCGACACCGGCGAGCTGTTCACCGTGGTGGGGTACCTGCTGGTCATGCACGGGCCGGGGGTGCGGCTGGCCCGGCAGACCGCGCGCGTGGGCGCGATGATGGTGAGCGCGCGTGAGCTCGGCACCGTCCTGGTGGCCGACGACCCAGGGCACTGACGTCGTCAGGCCGGCTGAGCAGAGTCCTGCTTCCCGGCCGTCATCCGCTCGCCCTGGCGGTACATGCGCGGTGGCTTGAGCCCGGCGGTCTGTCCGCCGTCGATCGGGACCGTGACGCCGGTGACGTAGGACGAGGCATCGGAGCAGAGCCAGGTGACGACGTCGGCGACCTCCTCAGCCCTGCCCACCCGCCGCATGGGGCTGGACATCCCTGCCTGCCGCTGCGCCTCCTCCCCCGCCGCCTCGAGGTGGTGGGTGAGGATCGGACCGGGTGCGACGACGTTCACGCGGATGCCGTGGTCGGCGTAGTCGAGGGCCGCCACCTTGGTCAGTGCGATGACACCGGCCTTGCCGGTGACGTAGCCGGCGAGGTTGCTGATGCCGTAGACACCCGCACCGGAGGCCATGTTGACGATCGTGCCGCCGTTGCCGCAGCGGAGCATCGCCGCGATCTGGTACTTCATGCCGTAGAACGTGCCGTGGATGTTGCTGCGGATCGCGCGGTCGAAGTCGTCGACGTCGAGCTCGGCGACAGGCGCCATGCTCGGGTTGTCGGTGGCGTTGTTGAAAGCTGCGTCCAGGCGTCCGTACTCCTCGAGCGTCTTCTCGACGAGAAGTCGGACGGCCTCGGGGTCGGTGACGTCGGTGCGGATGGGGATCGCACGGCCGCCTCGTTCCCGGATCGAGGTGCAGACGGCCTCGAGAGCGTTCAGGTCACGCGCGGCCAGCGCGACAGCGGCTCCCTGTGCTGCGAATGCCTGCGCAGTGACCGCCCCGATACCACGGCTGGCGCCGACGACGAGTGCGACTCTGCCGGACAGGGGGCTGGGTGTTGTGTTGGACACGGTTCCTCCGATCGTGTGGGTGCGGGCTCGGTCAGGACTGGGGTGCAGCGCGAGGGCGGCGCCGTGGCAGCAGGAAGCCCGCGGCGATGAGCCACGCGAGGCCGGGGAAGCGCGCCAGCGGCAGCAGCACCGCCAGCGCCGGCACCAGCAGCGACAGCGTGGACAGCTCGGCGACCGCGGCGATGACCAGTCCTGCCCACGCCAGCGGCCGCGGCAGCAGCCCGAGGATCATCCCGGGCACGGCGACTCCTGCGAGCAGCAGCCCGAGGAACACCACGTGGGTCACCCCGCCGGTGACGAACGCCAGGTCGTGCAGGGCACGCACGACCGGCGTGCTCGCGGTGACGCCCGGTCGGGACAACACCCACAGGAACAGCCCGGAGAAGGCCAGTGCACCGGAGGCGAGGACGCCCCCGGCCAAGGCGATGGTGGCACCGGGTGCGGTCACGCCCAGCTGACGAAGCCGGGCGCTCGCGGTCGCGGCGTAGATGGCCAGCGGGACGGCCGAGGCGAACGCGAGGACTCCTGCGGCGAGTGTCGCGTCGGGCTGGTTGACGAAGTAGCTGGTGATGTCGCCGCCCCCGGCGTACGGCGAGGGAACGACACCGCCCAGGGCCGCGCTCACCGCGATCCCCACGACCAGCAGGGCGGTCGACACCGCGGCGAGGACCCCCAGCGGTGGCCCGCCCTGCTGTCCCCGGGTACGCGGTCTGGGTGTGCTTGTGCTTGTAGCCATGAATCATTCATAGCACGAACGATTCGCAGACGCTATAGTTTTCTCATGACTCCCAGCGCACGCGGTCACGACGAGAGCGGAACCGCCGGCGTCGCGTTCCTGGTCGCCCAGGTGGGCGGCCTCGCGGCGGCCAGGTTCGCCGAGCGCCTGCAGCCCCTGGGCATGGACCCGCCACAGGCCGGCCTGCTCCGCGCGATCGCGGAGGCGCCCGGGCGATCGCAGCAGGCGCTGTCGAGCCAGCTCGGGCTGTTACCGAGCCGGCTGGTTGCGCTGGTCGACGAGCTCGAGAGCGAGGGTCTGGTGGAGCGGCGTCGCAACCCGCGGGACCGTCGCCACCACGCCCTGCACATCACTCCGCTGGGCGAGGAGCGGCTTGCCGCGCTGGGGCGACAGGCACGCGCGCACGGCGACAGCCTGCTGGCACCACTGAGCGAGCGCGAACGGGCCACGCTGGGCCGCCTGCTCCGCAAGGTCGCCGACCACCACGAGCTGACACCCGGGGTGCACCCGGGCTACCGCGCGCTCGGTCGCGGCCGCGCCGACGGCGACCAGACACCGACGGCCGGTCAACGCCAGCGGCGGTAGCGCCAGGGAGCGCAGAAGAAGAACCAGCCGAACACGAACAGCAGCCACCAGGCGTGGTTGGCGGCCACCATCACGCCGGCGATCAGGAAGAACGCCGGCAGGAAGGGCGGACCGATCCAGTACCGTGACCGGCCGGTGCGCGGCTCCCAGGAACGGCCGGTGCGGGAGTCCCTGCTGCCTCGCCCGGTAGGACCGCTGCGACCCGAGGACGGGGGCAGGTCGACGAACAGCGGCCTGAGGTCGGACGCGGTTCGTGCGCGCAGCGCGAACCCGCTGCGCTCGTCGTACTCCTCCTTGCTGATGCGGCCCGCGGCGTAGTGCTCGCCGAGCGCGGCGATGGCGGCGTCGCGCTCGACGTCTCCGATGCGCGGCTCGGGGGTGGTGCTCATGGCGCGCCGCCCTCGGCGAGCAGGCGGTACAGCCTGCTCTTGGTCTCGGAGAGGATCTCGAAGGCCTCCTGCTGCTGCGGCATCGTGCCGGTGAACGCGACCTGCCAGCAGGCCCCCATCACCTGTCCGATCACCGGCCGCAGGTCGTTGGAGTCGGTCGCGCCGCCCGCCTCGTCGAACGCGCGCCACGTCTCGGCCAGCTCGTCCAGATGCTCCTCGACGTAGGCACCGCCCTCGTCGGTGAGCTCGAACCTGCGGCGGCCGCCCTCACCGCGCTCGCTGATCAGCCCCTCGTCCTGCAGCTGCTGCAGTGTCGGGTACACCGAGCCCGGGCTCGGCTTCCAGGCGCCGCCGCTGCGCCGGGCGATCTCCTGAATCACCTGGTAGCCGTTCATCGGCTCGGCCGCCAGGACGTCGATGATCGCCAGCCGCACGTCTCCACGGCGGACCTTCGGGCCGCCGCCGGAGCGCGGGTCGCGGAACATCCCGAACCCGCGCATGAACTCCGTCCACGGCGGCGGGTTCCCCCAGGGGCCGGGGCCCCATGCGTTGCCGTGCCAGTGATGTCCCATCCCGCGACACCTCCCCGTAATAACCCGTGTCCTCACGATATATCGCTACGGCGGCGGTGGCAACGCGCACCTCCGCTGGCGGGTGGAGGTGCTGTGCGTCCATCCCCGAACGTCCTGACAGGTCCCCGAGGCCGTCCTACGTTTCAACCCCCGTGAACCTGCGTGCCTTTGCGCGCGGAACGGCTCTCTTGTCGTCCTCCTGACGAGAATCCGGTTGAGGACCCGATAGGACACCCGTCCGACCTGCGGCGACCACGCGCCACGTAACCGGGTCGCGCGGGCGGGCGACGCGCAAGCCTTCACGGACGAAAGTGACCGGCCCCTCCCCTCCCGAAGGCAAAATCCTCCGCTGATTTGCCCATCTCATGTGCATTTAATCTCCGCCGGGTAGGAAAGGCCGCTGATGGCTTACGGCGGTCGGGACACGGCCGTGCGTGGGTCTCGGGAAACAGCCATCGGTTGTAGGGGACAGAAACCTTATGGAGCACAAGACTGCGCTGGCGTTCGCCGGCGCCGTTGTCATGGTGGGCGGCTCAGGCGCCGTAGCCGTCGGGACGTTGACCGGGTCGATCGGGCCCGACGCCGACGCCATCCGGCCCGCACCGACCCAGCTCGCAGGTGCCGAGCACGGCACGTCCGGTAACCGCGCCAGCGCGGACCTGAAGCCGCGCATCGTGCACGTCACGCGCACCATCGACGTACCCATGCCGGCGCCCGCCGCGGCCCCGGCGCCCGCACCGGTTCCCGCTGCCGGGGCGGTGGCAGCGCCGTCGGAGTCGGGCGTGCACACCCGCTCGTCCGCCAGCGCGGTCGCGGGTGGCGGCGCTGCTGCCGCCGGAGCCGGCGACGCGGCCGAGGACCGCGCCAAGCTACGTCAGGAACGGCGCGACGACCGCCGGGACCGGCTCGAGCACCTGGCCGACGACAACAGCGGCCACGGGTCCGGCGACTCCGGTGGGAGCGACGGGAGCGACAGCTCTGGCAGCGGAAGCTCGGGCGACGACTCCGGCGACGGGGGGTCCGGCCATGGCTGACCGCAGACGACACCCGGCCGCAGCGACCCGGATCACGGTCGCCGGAACCAGCGTGTCCGCGACACTGCTGATGATCGCGGGGTTCACCGCGAGCTCCAACGCGGCCGAGGCGAGGTCGGCACGCGAGGAGGCGCAGCGGGTGGCCGAGCAGGCCAAGCAGGCCGCTCAGCGCCGGGCCCAGCGGGCCGACACCAAAACGGCTTCGCAGCGGCCGACCAAGAAGATCGTGCGCATCGTCTACCGGCCCGTGTATACCCAGCAGGGCGGCTCGACCCCGACGAGCACGACGACGGGCGGCTCCACATCGAGCGC
>CBFGZI010000111.1:0-12329 GCA_965653225.1 uncultured Propionibacteriales bacterium
CCAGCGCCCGCACCAGCGCCGGCACCTGCGCCCGCACCCGCTCCGCAACCACAGACGCAGTCCGGTGGCAGCTGAGCTGCGGTTCCGCGCCATGGGCAGCACCGCGCACCTGATCGCGTGCGGTGCCGACGAGGGCTGCCTGGAGCGCGCACGCCAACGGCTGGCGGAGATGGAGCGACGCTGGTCGCGCTTCATCCCCGACAGCGAGCTGTGCCGCGTCAACGCCGGCGCCGGCCGTACGGTCACGGTGTCGCGCGACACCGCACAGGTCGTACGCCGCTGCATCGAGGCGTGGCGGCTCACCGGCGGTCTGTTCGACCCCACGGTCCTCACGGCGGTGGAGTCGGCCGGCTACGACCGGACGTTCGAGGAGGTCACCGACCGTCCCAGCCCTTCGGCACCAGCGCACACCCGCCGGAGCCCGGGCTGTGGCGGCATCCGGGTCACCGTCGACGACCTCGGTGGCACGGTCCGCCTGCCCGAAGGCGTCGGGCTCGACCTCGGCGGCATCGGCAAGGGCTACGCCGCCGACCAGGTCGTGCACGAGATGCGGCAGCAGGGCGCGGAGGGCGCCTGCGTCAACCTCGGCGGCGATGTCCGGGTCAGCGGCACCTCGCCGGACGGGGCCGAGTGGGCCGTCGGTGTCACCGACCCGTTCGGCGACACGGACCGCGACACCGACCGCACCGACGACAGCGATGACACCGAGGACATGGACGACCTGGTCGTGCTCGCCGTCGGCGAGGGCGCCGTCACCACGTCCAGCCGCATGCGTCGTCGCTGGCGCCGCGGCGCCCACGAGATGCATCACCTGATCGACCCACGGACGGGCGAGCCCGCCCGCACCGGACTCGCCGCGGTCACCGTCGTGGCCGCGGAGGCGCACTGGGCCGAGATCCTGGCCAAGTCCGCGCTGGTGGCCGGCCGTCAGGCCGGCACCCGGCTGCTCGAGTCACTTGGCCTGGCCGCATTGCTGGTGACCGACGCGGGCGACCTCGTCCGGGTCGGCGAGATGGAGGGACACGAGCGATGGACGACAAGCTCTGGTGGTACGTCGCCCGCGCCGGCGGGCTGACCGCCTGGTGGCTGCTGTGCGTGGCCGTGCTCTGGGGACTGCTGCTGTCGACCAGAGTGCTGGGTAACCGCACCCCACCCGCCTGGCTGCTGGACCTGCACCGCATGCTCGGCGGACTGGCGATCACGTTCACCGCGATGCACCTGCTCGGGCTGTACCTCGACACCTGGTCCGGGTTCACGCTGACCCAGCTGTTCGTGCCGCTGCAGTCCGACTACCGCCCGACGGCGGTCGCCTGGGGCATCGTCGCGCTGTACCTGCTGGCCGCCATCGAGGTCACGTCGCTGCTCCGGCGACGTATCCCCGACGTGCTCTGGAGGTGGGTGCACCGCACCGCGTTCTGTGTGTTCGTGCTGGCCACCCTGCACGTGTTCACCGCGGGTTCCGACGCGGCGAACCCGTGGATCCAGGGCACCGCCGTTGCGGTGGGATGCGGCTTCGTGTTCCTGTCCGCGTACCGGCTGATGGCGGGTCGGCGCGAGCGTCAGATCCGCGCCACCGGCCGCTCGCCTGCATCCGTTGCAGGCAGCTCCGCCCCCGTCGACGGCCAGGAGCAGGCGCCTGCCGTTCCGCTGCCGCAGGCCGACTCGGGGTCGACGCGGGGGGCAGACTTCCACTCCCTGACGGTGACCGAGGTCAGCCGCGAGACCGCCGACGCGGTGTCGGTCGCGTTCGCGGTGCCCAAGGAGCTGGCGCCGGCGTTCCGGTTCGACCCAGGACAGCACCTGACCCTGCGCAAGCACTTCGGCGAGGAGGAGGTACGCCGGGCGTACTCGCTGTGCAGCGGCGTCACCGACGGCGAGCTGCGCATCGCGGTCAAGCAGGTCGAGGGCGGCCGGGCCTCGCCATGGGTGAACCGCGAGCTCGCGGTCGGCGACGTGGTCGAGGTGGCCGTTCCGCGTGGGCGGTTCCGCACCGAGATCAACCCGCTGCACCAGCGGCACGTGCTGGGCATCGCCGCCGGCAGCGGGATCACGCCGGTGCTGTCGATCCTCAAGAGCGTGCTCGCGGTCGAGCCGCGCAGCCGGTTCACCCTGCTGTACGGCAACCGCGACGCCGAGTCGACCATCTTCCGCGACCAGCTCGCGGCGCTGCAGCAGGCGCACGGTGAGCGGCTGCGCATCGTGCACGTGCTCAGCCGGTCCGAGGAGGTCGACCCGCACCTGCGTGGACGCATCGGTGCGCGCAAGCTGCGTGAGCTCGACGACCTGCTGCAGCTCGACACCGTCGACGACGCCTACATCTGCGGGCCGCGGGAGATGACGGTCGAGGTGCGGGACGCGCTCAGCGAGCAGGGCATCCCCGCCGACCGGGTGCACGTGGAGCTGTTCGGCAGCGGCGCCCGCCCGGTCACGACGGTCGCCACAACCGCCGCCACGGCACGACCGGGGGCAACACTCGCGGGGCTGAAGCGCAACGTGGCGGTGATCGACCGCGGGGCGCGTGCCGACATCAGCATGGACGTCGACGAGCCGGTTCTCGACGCCGCCTTACGGGCCGGGCTCGACCTGCCGTACTCGTGCCGCGACGGTGTCTGCGGCACCTGCAGGGCCAGGCTCACCAGCGGGCAGGTGCACCAGCCGATGGCCGACCTGTCTCCCGCCGAGGTCGACGCCGGCTACGTGCTGACGTGCCAGGCACGCCCACGCAGCGAGGACGTCGTGATCAGCCTCGACGGGTAGGTGCGGGGACGCCGGCGTCGCTCAGCGGAACGCGGCCTCCCCGGTGAGGGCCTGCCCGATCACCAGCTGATGCACCTCGGACGTGCCCTCGTAGGTGAGCACCGACTCAAGGTTGTTGGCGTGCCGCATCACGGGGTACTCCAGCGTGATGCCGTTGGCGCCGAGCAGGGTGCGGCACTCGCGGGCGATCTTCAGCGCCTCGCGCACGTTGTTGAGCTTGCCCAGGCTGACCTGCTCCGGCCGCAGCGAGCCGTCGTCCTTGAGCCGGCCGAGGTGCAGCGCCAGCAGCATGCCCTTGCCCAGCTCCAGCGTCATGTCGGCCAGCTTCATCTGCGTGGCCTGGAACGCGGCCAGCGGCTTGTCGAAGATCGTCCGGTCCTGGGTGTAGGCGATCGTGGTCTCCAGGCAGTCACGCGCGGCGCCGAGCGCGCCGAACACGATGCCGTAGCGGGCCTCGTTGAGACACGACAGCGGACCCGACAGCCCCGCCGCCTCGGGCAGCATCGCCGACTCCGGCAGCCGCACACCCTCCAGCACCAGCTCGGACGTCACCGACGCACGCAGCGACATCTTCTGCTTGATCTCCGGGGCGGCGAACCCGGGGGTGTCGGTCGGTACGACGAAGCCGCGGATGCCGTCGTCGGTGCGCGCCCACACGACCGCGACGTCGGCCACCGACCCGTTGGTGATCCACATCTTGGTGCCGTCGAGCACCCAGTCGGAGCCGTCGCGACGGGCGCGCGTGCGCATCCCGGCCGGGTTGGATCCGAAGTCGGGCTCGGTCAGCCCGAAGCAGCCGAGCGCCTCCCCGGCCGCCATCGCGGGCAGCCACTGCTGCTTGTGCTCCTCCGACCCGAACCGGTGGATCGCGAACATGGCCAGCGAGCCCTGCACCGACACCAGCGAGCGCAGACCCGAGTCGGCCGCCTCCAGCTCCGTGCAGGCCAGCCCGTACGCCGTCGCCGACGTGCCCGCGCAGCCGTAGCCGTGCAGGTGCATGCCCAGGGCACCCAGCCCGCCGAGCTCCTTGGCCAGGTCGCGTGCCGGCACCGTGCCCGCCTCGTACCAGCCGGCAAGCTCGGGCCGCACCCGGTCCTCCAGGAACCGGCGCACGGTGTCGGCGATCGCCCGGTCCTCGTCGTCGACCAGCCGCTCGGTCCCGAACAGCTCCAGCGGGGTCTGCGTCTTCGCGGTGGCCATGGGTCTCACGGTAGCCGCCCAAGGGCCCTATGGCGGAGCGGGCCGAGCGCAGGGCCGCACCTCAGCTCATCGTGAGGCCCCCGCTGACGCTGACGACCTGTCCGGTGATGTAGGCAGCCTCGTCGGAGGCGTAGAACGCAACCGTGTTGGCCACATCACCAGGCTGGGCCAGACGGCGGAACGGGATGGCCTTGACCAGTGCGTCCCGCAGCTTCTCGCCGCCCAGGGACCTGAACAGCGCGGTGTCGGTGGGTCCCGGGCAAACGCAGTTGATGTTGACCTGGTGCCGGGCCATCTCCCGGGCGGTTGCCTTCGTGAACGCGATCACGCCACCCTTGGCGGCGGAGTAGACCGCCTCTCCCGAGGAGCCCACCCGGCCGGCGTCGGACCCGAGGTTGACCACGGTCCCGGAGCCCTGGTCGGCCATGATCGGCAGCACCGTCTTGCAGGTGTTGAGCACGCCGTAGAGGTTGACCGAGATGATCCGGTCCCAGTCCGCGGGGTCGGAGTCGACGAACGGGCCGGCGGTGTCCCAGCCGGCGTTGTTGACGAGTACGTCGATGCGTCCGAAGCGCTCCTTCACCTGCCGGACCATCGCCTCGACCGACCCGCGCGACGTGACGTCGGCATGGATGCCGACGGCCCCCCTGCCGACGGCGCCGGCCGTCTCCTTGGCAGTGGCCTCGTTGACGTCGGTGACGACGACGGTGGCACCCTCGTCGGCCATCTTCGCGGCGATCGCCCTGCCGATGCCCTGGCCGGCCCCGGTCACGACCGAGACCTTGTTCTCCAGCTTTCCCATGTCAGGTCCTTTCGCGCTGCATCGGCCGGGCAATGCCAGTCGAACATGCCGCTCTTGCTCGCCCGTCGTCGCACCGAAGGGCCTTCCCTCGGGGTGTGGTCCCTTCCCTCGGTTCCTACGCCGAGGAAAGGAACCATTAGCCCCGGTTACATGGCTTGCGGAGCGGCCCGAGCGCAGGCCGCGCTCCCGGCAGAAACCGGTCCATCAGCTGTCTCCTAACTGCCCGTCTGAAACGCAAGGCCAAACGACAGTCAGCCGACAGGCGGCGGACGCGGGCCAGGAGCACCTCGCCACGTGCGGCAGCACCCGGTACCCAGGGGGCGCTTCGAACGACGAGTGCCGCAGTGCCTACCCGGGCGAATAGGCCCATTCCCCTGGCTCACAACCCAAGGGAATGGCCCACGAGACCCGGCCCGACACCGCGGAGACTCCGACTGTACGTTTGTATAGTTTGCTGCACGCTTGCGTTGTAAGATATACGCATGGATAGGCAGCCGCGATGACCACCGCGACGACCGGAGCGCCCGCGTTCGAGGACCTCACGGCCCGGGCGCGCATCAGGGAGGCGGCCCTGGCGCAGTTCGCCGCGGTCGGCTTCGAGAAGGCGACGGTCCGCGCGATCGCGGCCGACGCGGGGGTGTCCCCCGGTCTGCTGCGCCACCACTTCGGCTCCAAGCAGGCCCTGCGCGAGGCGGTCGACGCCCACGTGATGAACGAGATCCGCCGCGTCAGCAGCGAGGTCATGCAGGACGGCGAGCGCGGCGACCTGGCCGCCGCGGCGGTGTCCCGGCAGTCGATCCGGCCCTTCCAGCGCTACATCGCCCGCGCCCTGATGGACGGCTCGGCGACCATCGCCGGGCTGTTCGACCAGATGGTCGCGCCGGCCGAGCAGTGGCTGGAGCTGGCCGACGACAGCCGCACCGACGCTCCGCTCGCGGACCGGACAACCCGGGCAGCGGTGTTCACCGCGATGGCGCTCGGCGTACCCCTGCTGCACGAGCACCTGTCACGGGTGCTGGGCATGGACACGTTCTCCGACGAGGGAGACCACGAGATCGCCCTCGCGCTGCTCGACCTCTACTCGCATGCCGTGATGACCCCGGAGATGGCCGCGTCGGCCCGCCGCGGTCTCGACGACACCACACCGACAACGCACCACACACATCGCCCAAGGAGAACCCGATGACCGACGCCATCTCAGTGGCAGGACTGGTCAAGAGCTTCGGCCCGACCCGCGCCCTGGACGGTCTCGACCTGAACGTACGCACCGGGGAGGTGCACGGCTTCCTCGGCCCCAACGGTGCCGGCAAGACCACCACCATCCGGATCCTGCTCGGCCTGATCCGCGCCGACGCGGGCACGGCCCGGCTGCTTGGTGGCGACCCGCGCGCCGACGCCACCGCGCTGCACCGGCGGCTGGCCTCGGTGCCCGGTGACGTGACCCTGTGGCCCAACCTCACCGGCGGCGAGACCATCGACCTGCTCGGCCGGCTGCGCGGCGGGCTAGACCCCCGCCGACGCGCCGAGCTGCTCGACCGGTTCGAGCTCGACCCGCGGAAGAAGGGTCGCGCCTACTCCAAGGGCAACCGGCAGAAGGTGGCGCTGGTCGCCGCGCTGTCCTCCGACGTCGAGCTCCTGCTGCTGGACGAGCCCACCTCCGGGCTGGACCCGTTGATGGAGGAGGTGTTCCGCGAGGTCATCCTCGAGGACCAGCGCGACAAGGGCCGCACCGTGCTGCTGTCCAGCCACATCCTGTCCGAGGTCGAGGCACTGTGCGACCGGGTGACCATCATCCGCGACGGCCGCGCCGTCGAGTCCGGAACACTCGCCGACCTGAGACACCTGACCCGCACCTCGTTCAAGGCCGAGCTCACGAGTCCCGCGACCGGGCTGGCCGCCCTGCCCGGCGTGCACGACCTGCAGGCCTACGACCACCACGTGAGCTTCGACGCCGACACGGCCTCGATCGACGAGGTGCTGCGGCACCTGACGGCAGCAGGCGTTCGCAGCCTGGTCAGCCAGCCGCCGACGCTGGAGGAGCTGTTCCTGCGCCACTACGACAGGTCGGCCACCGACGACGAACGCACCGACGAGCAGCGCAAGCGGGTGTCGTGATGAACGCGTTCGTCGGCACCCGCGCCCTGGCACGGCTCGCCCTCCGTCTCGACCGTGTACGCCTGACCGTGTGGGTGCTGGCCATCGGGCTCACGCCGGCCGCGACCGCGGCCAACTACATGCAGCTCTACCCCACCGAGCGTTCGCTGCAGAACGTCAGCGGGGTCATCTCCAACCCGTCGCTGGTCGCCATCAACGGTCCGCTCTTCTCCGTCACCCTCGGGGGTCTGACCGCGTGGAAGATCGGCGCGACGGCGTTCATCCTGGTCGGGCTGATGAGCCTGTTCACGGTCATCCGGCACACCCGCACCGAGGAGGAGACCGGCCGGCTGGAGCTGCTCGGCGCGACCGTCGTGGGTCGACACGCCGCCCTCACCGCCACACTGCTGGTCGCGAGCCTCGCCAGCGTGGCCATCGCCGTGCTGGTGGCGGTGACCCTCGCCGGCGTGGGTCTGCCCGCGTCGGGCTCGGTGGCCCTGGGAGCCGCCATCGGCCTCACCGGGGTGTTGTTCGCCGCCGTCGCCGCGTTCTGCGCCCAGCTCACCGCCAGCGCCCGCACCGCCACCGGCATCACCGGCGCGGTCCTGGGAGCGGCGTACGTGCTGCGCGCCGTCGGCGACGTCGGTCCGACGTGGCTGAGCTGGCTCTCCCCCATCGGCTGGGCGATGCGGATGCGGGCGTTCGCTGCAGAGCAGTGGTGGGTGACGGTGCTTTTCGTGCTCCTGACGCTAGCGCTGGCCGGTGCGGCGTACGCGCTCACCGCGCGACGCGACCTCGGCTTCGGGCTGCTGCCGCCGCGGCTCGGTCCCGCGCAGGCCGGGTCCTCGCTGCGCAGCCCCATCGCCCTGGCCTGGCGGCTGCACCGCGGGGTGCTGGTCGGGTGGCTGGTCGGGCTGGCGGTCACGGGGGCCGTCATGGGAGGCGCGGCCGTCGCGATCTCGGGCGGGCTGCACGCCAACCAGCAGATGACCGAGCTGCTCGCCCGGATGGGCGGCAGCAAGGGCCTCACCAGCGCCTACCTGGCGGCGGTCTTCAGCATCACCGGCGTGGTGGCCGCGGCCTACACCGTCCAGGCGACCCAGCGGATGCACGCCGAGGAGGTCGGCGGTCGGCTGGAGCCGATTCTGGCCACTCGCGTCGGCCGGGTGCAGTGGGCACTGAGCCACTTCGTGTTCGCGCTGCTGGGCACGGCTCTGCTGCTGACCGTGGCCGGTGTCGGCGCCGGGCTCGCGTACGGGCTGCAGATCGACGACGTCGGCGGACAGGTGACCCGGCTGCTCGGTGCGGCGCTGGTGCAGCTGCCGGCGGCGTGGGTGCTCGCCGGCCTCGGCATGGCGCTGTTCGGGCTGGCTCCGCGCTTCGCGGTCCTCACGTGGGCCGGGCTCATCGTCTGTGCGGTGCTGCTCGAGCTCGGCGCGTTGCTGGGGCTGAGCGAGTGGATCGTCGGAATCTCGCCGTTCGCGCACGTGCCGAAGCTGCCCGGCAGCCCGTTCACAAGCGCACCGCTGCTGTGGCTCACCGCGATAGCGGCCGCCATGAGTGTCGCGGGCCTGGCGGGGTTCCGTCGTCGCGACATCGTCGGCTGAGCGGCATCGAGGTGAACACTCGTCGGTGCCCGTTGTCGAAGGCCGGGAACACTAGGCGGGCGCGAGTAACCTGAAGTCGTGGAGGAGCAGGAGCCTGGCGGTGACAGCGACGTCGAGGCCCTGTTGAGCAGCCTCGACCCCGCCGAGAAGTCGTCGGCAGTGGAGTCCGAGCACTTGCGCAGGATCGCTGCCTTGGTCGGTGCGCGGGCACGCGTCGAGCACGACCTGAAGGACGCTGTGCGAGCCGCTCACGTCCACGGAGAGTCGTGGGCGCAGATCGCGCTCGCGCTCGGCCTGTCGCGACGTGCGGCCCGCCGGCTGTACGCCGAGCGCAGCCCCCACGCCGGCTGACGCAACGCCCGCGGGCACGCCGTACGACCGGTGACTCAGTGGCTCACGACTGCGCGGCGAGCAGCTCGTCGAGCTTCTCGTACCCCTCGGTCACGCCGGACTCCATGCCGCTGGACAGGATCATGTCGCGCAGCTCCATGTTGTCGACGACGCTCAGCGCGACGATGCGGCTGCGCCCGTCACCGAGGTCCTCGAACGTCAACGTCTCGAGGCTGACGCCGTCGGGGTAGCCCTCGTAGGTGAAGGTCTGGACCAGCCGCCCGTTGGGGCGCACCTCGTGGAAGGCGCCGTAGAACGCGGCGATCTCCTCGCCGTCTCGCAACGAGGCGTAGCGGTAGCTCCCGCCGGTCTTGACGTCCCAGCGGTCGATCCGGGTTTCGAGGCTGCGCGGACCGATCCACCGCGCGAACAGCTCCGGGTCGGTCCATGCCCGGAACACCCGGTCCCGGGGCGCGTCGAACTCGCGGACGATCTTGATCGTCGGCAGCTTCGGGTCGGCGTGGATCTGGGTCTCGTGCTTGGTCGTCGCGGTCATGATGCCGCTCCCCTCCGGGTGTCTGTGCTGTGTTGCTCTTGGTCGTCGTCCATCGAGGCGAGCACGGCGTCGAGGCGCGAGAAGCGCTCCTCGGCCTGCCGCCGGTAGCGCTCGACCCACTTGGTGGTCAGGTCGAGCACGTCCGCCTCCAGGTGGCACGGGCGGCGCTGGGCCTCCCGCGTGCGCGACACCAGCCCCGCGTCCTCCAGCACCTTCACGTGCTTGGAGACCGCCTGGACCGTGACGTCGTAGGGCGCGGCCAGCTCGTTGATGCCGGCGTCGCCGACGGCGAGCCGGGCCACGATGTCGCGGCGGGTCGGGTCGGCCAGCGCCGCGAACACGCGGGAGAGCCGGTCCTCCGTCATCGTCCGCACCGCCTTCGTGTTCAACCGATTGGTTGATAAGGACGCTAGACCGCATCGATCCCGTTGTCAACCAACTGGTTGAAGAAGCCTTGTCAGGTGGGGGCGGATGACGAGTCGAGCTGGGGCCGGACCCCGCAGCCGTAGCGTCGAGCCCGCGTCAGCCCGGAAGACGCACGACGTCCGCGGTGACGCACCCACCCTCGAGACGTTCTGGAGCGGGGCTGTCGTAGACCACCAGCAGCCGATCGTTCCCGTCGTCGTCCGGATCGAGCACGACGATTCCCTCGGCGTGGTCGGCGCGGTCCCCGTACGGCAGCTCGACCTCCACAGTGAAGTCGTCGTCGCGGGCGACCGTCGACTCCTGCACCCTGCACGCGCCATGCCATCGGTAGACCCGCACTGGGCCGTCGAGGTCCATCGTGGGTCCGGCGAGCACGAGCAGGTCGTCGCCGTGCGGGCAGAGGTCGCGGATCCCCAGCCCGCCGAGGTCCAGCAGGTGCTTGGCGTAGGGCAGGTCGTCGTCGAGGGTGCGCAGAAGCAGTCGGCCGGGTTCGTCCGGCTCCACGTACGGCTCCAGCTCCAGCAGTACCGCCCACCCGCGGAGCACGGGTCCGCGCATCCCGACATAGACGCGGTCGCCGTTGACGCCGATCCCCTCGATGTCGAGCCCGTTGTCCTTGCTCGGGATCGACACGAACGGCCCGAGGTGCTCGTCCTCGGCGAGCAGGTCGCGCAGGGTCTTGTCCCCACGGGCACCGAGAAGCGCCGCCTGCAGCGACTGGCCGTCCGCGTCCCCCTTGCGCACCAGCGTCGGAAGCCCGTCGTCGTCGTGCACCACCGGAATCCGCACCAGCACGTTGCGGTTGTCCTCAACGGCCACGGTCGCGAGCCGGTCGAACGCCTTGCCGGTGCCGTGCTTGTCCTTGATCCTCTTGCGCTTCAGGCTGTGCGACCCGACCGCCCACAGGTAGGAGTCCGAACGCGCGATGCCCTCGATGTCGGCCTCGGCGTCGGCGTCACCGGGCAGGTCGACGAGGTCGGCGAGCCGGTACGTCGTCTGGTCGCCGTACTCGCTCCCCTCGCCGCCGGCGACCAGCCGCTCGATCGTCGCGGTCTCGTCCCCCGCCAACCACAGGCACCGGCCCTCCACGCGCAGTGCCGAGAGGTTGACGTGGGTGTCGGCCTCCCGCGACTCGCGGTGGAAGCACAGCCGCACCGTCCCCGACACGGCTGCCGGTGTGCCCTTTCCCGAGCTCTGCGAAGTCACGGCGGGCAGGCTACCCCGGCCGGCTGCGGCCTTACGGCTCGCCGGCATCCCGCTGGCCCCGACGTCGGAACCAGCGCACCAGAGACCCCATCACGGTGACGACCACGAACGACGAGGCCGAGGCCGAGCCCGTTGCTCATCCCGAGCCCGATTCCAGACCACGTCGTTCAGGACCAGGTGAAGTGCGGCCTGCGCTTCTCCAGGAAGGCCCGCACCCCCTCCGCGTAGTCGTCGGTGTCGAAGGAGGAGTTGCGCAGCTCGACTGACCTCTCGTCGTCCTCGGTCTGCCCTGCCAGGATCAGGTTCACGATCTGCTTGGTCGCGCGGACGGTGAACTGGGCCCGCGTGCAGAGCAGCTCGGCGAACTCGTAGGTCAGCTTCTCCAGGTCGTCGCCGGGCACGACCTCGTCGGCGAGCCCGATCTGGCGGGCCCGCTCGGCGTCGACGCGCTGTCCGGACATCAGCATCCACTTGGCCTGCGACGGGCCCACCACGTCGACGAGACGCTTGGTCGAGTCGAGGCTGTAGACCAGGCCGAGCTTGGCCGGGGTGATGGCGAAGCTCGCCTGGTCGTCGGCGAACCGCAGGTCGCATGCCAGCGCGAGACCGCAGCCTCCGCCGACGCAGTAGCCGTGCACCATCGCGATGGCCGGTTTGCTCATGGCCTCCAGCGCACGCTCGGCGGCCGAGACACGCTCGTTGTAGTCGCGGGCGGAGCCGGCGTTCGCGCGCACCTCGCGGAACTCGCTGATGTCGGCTCCGGAGGCGAAGGACTTGCGTCCGGCGCCGCGGACCACGAGGACCTTCACCGACGGGTCGTCGTCGATCTCGCCGAGCACGCCCGGAAGGGCCTCGTACATGCCGAGCCGGATGGCGTTGTGCCGGTCCGGGCGGTTCAGCGTCAGCGTCGCGATGGCGCCGTCGGGGCCGGAGCGCTCGACCAGCAGGTCCGATGACGGTTCAGTGGGCACGTGCTACCTCCGCTGCAGCTCGGGGTGTTCGTCGAAGACCACGCCGTCGTCGAACAGGCGCGTGATCTCCTCGTCGGCCAGCCCGCTCTCGGCGAGCACCTCGGCGGTGTGCTGTCCCAGCCAGGGCGCGGGGCCGCGGACCTTGAAGTCCAGTCCGCTGAACCTCGCGCCGGTCCCGACCGTGCGCATGGGGCCGATGATCGGGTGCTCGAGATCGACCACCATGTCGCGCTCGAGGACGTGCGGGTCGACGAGCGTCTCGTCGTAGGTGAGGACAGGCCCACCGGGCACGCCGGCCTCGTCGCAGATCTCCACCCACTCCTCGGTGGTGCGGGTGCGGGTGATGGCCTCGATCTCGTCCTGCAGCTCGTCGATATGGG
>CBFGZI010000112.1:0-12080 GCA_965653225.1 uncultured Propionibacteriales bacterium
GGACGGCGGGAGCTGCTGTTCTGGGGCCTCCTCCTCGGCATGTTCCTCGGCTTCTCCACCGACTTCGTGATCGCTGCCGCCGGCGTCTGACTCCGGGCCGTCCTCCAGCGCCGCCGTTCATCGCGCGGGCGATACGCTCCTCGGGGGCGGGGCCTTTGGCTCGCCATCACATCGCCGCCCTCCACCTGGCTACTACTGCACCAGTAGTACGGTATGCCGACAACGACCGCAGTTGCGGGCCTGGGATCGTCCCGTCAAGCCGAGATCGCCCCTGCGCGGGGAGAGGAGTCCGTGAGCGCCAGCGTTCGGCTCCGTTCTTCGCTGCCTGAGGCGTCACCGCCCGGGCAGCGGCGCACCGCTGCCGCACACGTGCGGGCACGTGGCCGGCGTTGCCGGCGGGAGCTGAGTCATGGCGATCGACTCGGCTACGCCGTTCGCACAACGTTGGGCGTCAAGTCGGCAGGCGTTGCCCGTTGGGCCATCTCCATGCCCCACTACTTGCGCCAGATGATCCCGATGGTCCCCCCGGGCGGTGGCCCGCGCAACGCCCGGCGGAGCAAGCCCGCTCGCAGCCAACGCCTGCGCTTCCCCACGGCGGTGGAATAGATGTCATTGGCCACCTCCCTCGGGTTCGCATCGATCAGCGAGGGCGAGCAACCCGGGCGCGCGCAACGGATCGTGATCATCTCCGCCGGTGTCGGCGCAGGTCACGACGGTGCTGCCCGTCAGCTGCGGACTCGCCTGGTCGATCTCGGCTACCAGGTCTCCGTCTTCGACTTCCTCGATCTCCTGCCGGGTTCGATCGGCCCGCTGCTGCGCAGCACGTACCACCTCCAGCTCCGCGCCGCGCCACAAACGTGGCAATGGGTGCTCGGCGCAACCGCCCACAAGTCCAGCTTGTCCGCTGTGGCCGCGAAGCTGGCCCGTCTGGCAGAGCCCGGCGTCCTCAGCACGGTCGACGCAGCGACGACCGCGGTCGTCTCCACCTACCCGCTGGCGAGCCAGGTGCTCGGGCAGCTGCGCGAGGCGGGACGCATCCAGAGCCCGGTCATCACCTACCTGACCGACATGTCCGTCCATCCGCTTTGGGTGGCGGACGGCGTCGACGCCCACCTGGCTCTTGACGCCGTCCCGGCAGACCAGGCCACCCGGCTCGGGGCTGCCGGGGTCACGGTGTCTCGCCCGACCGTGTCGCCACGCTTCCGCCCCCGGGCCAACGGCGAGGAGCAACAAGCTGCCCGTCGCAGGTTCGGCCTGCCTCCGACCGGGAGGCTGGCACTGGTCACCACCGGCTCGTGGGGAGTGGGAGCGGTCGAGAAGTCGGCCTACGACATCGAGACAACCGGGCTGGCGGTCCCGGTCATCGCCTGCGGGAGCAACCATGCCCTCCGTACGCGACTGGAGGCCTCCGGTGTCGGCATTGCCATGGGCTGGGTCGACGACATGGCGACGCTGATGCACGCCTGCGACGTCGTGGTCCAGAACGCCGGCGGCTTGACGTGCCTGGAGGCACTGGCCAGTGGACTGCCGGTCATCAGCTACCGCTGCCTGCCAGGGCACGGCCGCACGAACGCGGCTGCGTTGGTGCAGGCCGGCTGGTGCCCGTGGCCGCGCAGCACACAACAGCTGGCCGAGGAGCTCGGCCTTACGCTCGCCCAACCTCCACCGACCCGGCTGAGCCGCAGCGCGTCGCAGGATGCCGCAGTCCTCATCGACCGGATGATCCATGCGAGTGCCGGCAGGTCGGCCACCGACGCGGCCTTGGCGGTGCAACCGTGATGCGAGGTGGACGACACACCGCATCGTGGCTCGCGGGAGCCCTGTTGGTTGCCCAGGCCGCTCCCGCCGTCAGCGTCATCACCCCGCTGAGGCGCAGGGTATGGCCCACACTGGCCGGTGCCGGCCGAGACGGTCATGTGGCGCTCACGTTCGACGACGGACCAGACCGCGCCTCGACGCCGGCGTTTCTGGAGCTTCTGCGGGAACACGAGGTCCGGGCGACATTCTTCCTGCTCGGACGGATGCTGCTGACCAACCCAGAGGTCGGAGAGCAGATCGCTGCCGCGGGTCACGAGGTCGCGGTGCACGGCTGGGACCATCGGCCGGCCCCCCTGTACGGACCCGGCGCGGCCTACGACGGCCTCGCCCGCACCTGTGACCTCATCAGCCAGACCACGGGGACCCGTCCGCGCTGGTACCGGCCTCCGTACGGCGTCCTCAGCGCCAGCGTGCACCGTGCGGCGCGCAGGCTCGATCTCACACCGGTCCTGTGGACGACCTGGGGCCGCGACTGGCGCGCACGCGCCACACCCGGCTCGATCACCAGCACGGTGGCCCGCCGCCTCGAGGGCGGCGGAACCATCCTCCTGCACGACTCGGACTGCACCAGCGCGCCGGGTTCCTGGCGCGCCACGCTCGCGGCGCTTCCCGACATCATCACCGGCGTGCGCTCGCAAGGACTGGAGATCGGTCCGCTGCTCGAGCACTCAGCCCCATCAGCCGTCCCGGCGTCGGCGTTCCCCGGAGTAGCGGCGCCTCGGCCTCACTCGGCGCGCTGTCGCTGCCGGTAGGCCGCAACCGCGTGGCGGTTTCCGCAGGCGACGGAGCAGAACCGCTTGGAGCGGTTGCGAGACAGGTCGAGGGCGACGCCGTCGCAGGCCTCGTCGGCGCAGATCCCGAGCCGCGACATCTCGTCGGCGCGGATCACGTCGATCATCGCCATCGCCGTCTCCACGATGATCCGGGTGGCCAGCGGTCGCTGGTAGTCGATGGCGTGTACGTGCCAGTCGAACTCGTCGTGCCGTACCAGCCGGGGTACGGCCTGGGCCTCGGCGAGCATGTCGTTGACGATCTCGACGGCCCCGTCGCGGTCGGCCGTGAGCAGCTCGCGCAGCCGCGGACGGACTGCGCGCACGGCGTCGAGCTCAGCGCGGGTGCGGTCCCTTCGCCCGGTGTAGCCGAACCGCGTGTAGAACTCGTCGAGCTCCTCGATCGTGGTCAGGGAGTCGGGGGGCTCGGCGCTGTTGACCAGGACGACCGCGCACTGCAGGGCCTGCTCGGTGTCATAGGCAAAAGGCACATTGACAGATTACACGACTCGCCTCTAGCGTCATGTGCCATGGCGACAGTGACCCATGACAGGCTGGCGGCCGGGACCATCAGTGGTTTCGGCTTCGCGCTGGCCTCCGCGCTGTCGTTCGGGCTGTCCGGCCCGCTGGCGCGGGGGCTGCTCGACACCGGCTGGAGCCCGGGGGCGGTCACCCTGATCCGCATCGGCCTGGCCGCCACACTGGTGGTGCCGTTCGGCCTCGCCGCGCTGCGCGGCCGATGGCACCTGCTGGGGCGCAGCGCCGGCACGATCCTCGGCTACGGCACCTTCGCCGTGGCCGGTGCCCAGTTCTGCTACTTCTCCGCGGTCCAGTACATGCAGGTGGCCCCGGCGCTGCTGATCGAGTTCACCGCCCCGGTCGCGGTCGTGGTCTGGCTGTGGCTGCGACACGGCCAGCGCCCAAGTCCGGTGACGGTGCTCGGCATCGTCCTCGCAGTCCTCGGCCTGGTGCTCGTGGTCGGCCTGGTCTCCGGCACGCAGGTGAGCCTGACAGGAGTGCTGTGGGCGCTTGGCTCGATGGTGGGCTGCTCGGTCTACTTCCTGCTCTCCGCCGAGAACGGCCGTGGCCTGCCGCCGCTGGCCCTCGCCTCCGGCGGCCTGGTGGTCGGCGCCGTCCTGCTGGGGCTGCTGGCGGCCGGCGGCCTGCTGCCGATGGCGGTGACCGACGCCCCGGCGGCCTACAACGGCGTCGACGTCGCCTGGTGGGTCCCGCTGGTGCTGCTCGGGCTGGTGACCGCCGCGATGGCCTACAGCCTCGGCATCGCCGCGATCCGGCGGCTGGGCTCGCGGCTGGCCTCCTTCGTCGGCCTGACCGAGGTGCTGGCCGCGCTCGGCTGGGCCTGGCTGCTGCTCGCCGAGCTGCCGTCGACCGTGCAGCTGCTCGGGGCTGTGCTGATCGTCTTCGGTGTGGCTGCGGTGAAGCTGGGCGAGCGCCAGATGCCCCAGCGAACCGCGGAGGCCATGTGATCTTCCTGACAATCCGGACTCAGGGCTGGATGTCGGGGTAAAGAGCACCTTTACCCGGGCCCGATCTTGTTGTACCCACCAATCGGGTTCTGCGGACCGGCGAGTGCGCTCGCCGGACCGTCCCCGACGGACCGGCGTTCGGGGCACGACTGCCGGGTATTGCCCGCCATCTGGCAGAATCCCGGGCCGTTGGCCGGGTAAGGCTTTCAACGGTAACGGTGCCGTGGCCGCGGGTGTCGTGGCAGGCGCGTCGTCAGCCGCGCTCCCCCGGGCGCGTGCGCCGGTGCCCGGATCGGGCGCGCTGCTGCCGCGACGGCGGCAACGCAACCGGCGCCCTGGCACTGCAAGTCGGTGTCTACGGTGCGAAACGACGAGTCGGCGACGGAGAGAGGCGTCCATGCGGATTGCTCTGGTGACCGAGAGCTGGGCACCGAACGTCGACGGCATGGTCGTGCGGCTGGAGAACACCGTGCGCGAGCTGCGCGCCGAGGGGCACGAGACGATGGTGGTGGCGCCCACCACCGGCACCCGGCTCAGCGGGGTCCAGGAGTACCGCACCAGGAACATCAGCCTGGGCTTCCTGTACGGCGGGCGCCCGTGGGGGCTACCGGACTGGAGCGTGCGGCCGGTCCTGGAGGAGTTCGACCCCGATGTGGTGCATGTGGTCAACCCGGTGCTGATGGGAGGGGTGGCGGCGTGGCTGGTCCGCTCGCGCTATCCGGTGGTGGTGAGCTACCACACCGATGTGGTCGCCTACGCCAGGCACTACCACCTGGGCTGGCTGAAGGGGCTTATCAAGAGTGCGATGCGGCACACCTACCGGCCTGCCGCGGTGCGGCTGGCCACCTCCGAGCTGGGTCGCAGGCGCCTTGCGGAGGCCGGCATCGGCGAGGTCGAGCTGTGGTCACGCGGGGTGGACAAAGAGATGTTCCGGCCCGATCGCGACGGGTCGGCGATGCGTGCCCGGCTGAATCCGGACCCGGATGTGCCGCTGGTGCTCTACGTCGGCCGGCTGGCCTCGGAGAAGGGGTGCGAGCGGTTGCTGCCCCTGCTCGAGTGTGACCCACCGGTGCATGTCGCCTTCGTCGGCGACGGCCCGGACTCCGAGCGCCTGCAGCGGCTGTTCGACCACGAGCGCGTGACCTTCGCCGGATGCCTGGTCGGGGAGGACGTCGCCGACGCCTATGCCGCGGCCGACGTCTTCGTGTTCCCCTCGGCCACCGACACGCTGGGGCTGGTGCTGCTGGAGGCCATGGCCTGCGACGTGCCGGTCGTCGCCGCCGACACCGAGGCAGCACGAGAAACCCTGGCGGGCTACCCCAACCATGTCCTGGTCGACAGCTCCCGAGACGACGAGATCGTCGAGTGCACCGAGAAGGCACTGGGCATGGCCTCCTCGGGCGAGCAGCAGCCCCGCCATTCCCCGGCCAACTGGCGGGGCGCCACGAACGATCTCCTCCGTGTATACGAACAGGCGCGCTACACAGCGACCGCCCAAGCACCAGGCCACGGCACCCGCATCAGTCGCTTCGCCGTGGTCGGAGCCATGAACGCCGGCGTCGACCTCGCGGTGTTCAACCTGCTGCTGTTCCTCTTCCCCGACCCGTCACCGACGATGCTGGTCGTCTACAACACCTGCGCGGTCGTCGCCGCGCTCACCAACAGCTACCTCTGGAACCGACACTGGACCTTCAGGGAGCGGCGCCCGCGTGCGCCCGGGCGCCCGTGGCGGCAGCGGTTGCTCTTCGCCTTGCAAGGCGGCGTCAACATTGCCGTCAACGATGCGGCCGTGGTGGGCCTGTCGGTGCTGATCTCGTGGTTCGGCGTCCAGTCGGCACTGGCCGCGAACAGCGCCAAAGTCATCGCCATGTTGGTTGCGTCCAGCATCAGCTACTGGCTGTTGCACCGCTTCGTCTTCGTCCGCAAGCGAGCGACAGACGCGCCCAGCGCCACGGAGCACGCCACGGAGCACGCCGAGGACCACGCCGAGGAGGACGCCGCGAAGGACGCCGACCTCGAGCCAGAGCCCCGTCAGGACGAGCCCGTCGGCCGCTGACCTACCCGAGCCGGGCCAATGACGGTCGCGGGCACGGACAGCACCCCAACGGGACGCTACTGCGTGCGACGTTCGCGCAGCTCCGTCGGAGTGATGTCGGGCGGGGCGTGCACCGGCACATGCTCGTGGTCCCGGTCTCGCACCGCCTTCTTGATCTGCTGCAGGTTGTTGCGAAGCAAGTCGGAGATGAGCTCGTCCATCCGCTCGTCGCCGAGCATCTCGATCAGCACTCGCAGGGTCGTCTCGGAGATTTCGGCGACCACCGTGTCGTAGCCGGGCAACCGTCCGATCAGCCGCACATTCGGGTCCTCACGCACCTTCTCCGCCACGAGCCGCTTCACCTCGTCGTGGTTCTCGATCAAGGCGTCGGCGATGTTGCGCGTGTACTGCCCGGTCTGAATGACGTCGGCGACCTCGTCCAGCACCATGATCGTGATCGGTCGCTTGACCACTCTGATGACCCGGTCGCGGAGTCGGTTGATCCTACGGATCACCCACGGAGTGCGCAGCCCGCGCCGCACCAACGATCTGGTGAGGAATGCGGAGCCGACGGCCAGGACGAGCAGCACACCGAGGGCCAGCAAGATCAGCTGCCAGGCAGTCAGTTGCTCGAGCCACGCGCCAAACCGGTTCATGCGGTCATCGTGCCGTACTGAGCCAGCGCTGAGAAAAGTGCGGACAGTTGCTCTCTCAGCGTCATCTCAGGCAGTGGGTGACAGGCTGCCTACACAGCGGTTCGGAGGAGGTTCGGTGATGAGGCTGGCACAAGGAGTTGCGGCTGTGGGACTGGTGGGTGTGGTGGCGGGTTCGGCCATGTTGATGGGTGCAGCCAGCGGTGGTGCCGTGCAGCCGGCGGGTCGCTTCAGCGCCTCGTTCACGCATCCGCAGCCGAACCCGTACTTCCCGCTGGCACCCGGGCTGGTGTTGCGCTACCGAGGGACGGACGGACCTGCGAAGTTCCGCGAGCGGGTCGCCGTCACGCACAAGACCAAGACCATCCAGGGCGTCCAGGCGGTCGTGGTGCGCGACGTGCTGCGCCGCGCTGACGGCACGGTCGCCGAGGCGACCCACGACTGGTACGCCGACGACAACAAGGGCAACGTGTGGTACCTCGGTGAAGCGACCGCGACGTACGACCGGCAACACCACGTCAACAGCCGCGAGGGCTCCTGGCAGGCCGGGGTGAAGGGCGCCACGGCCGGCAAGATCATGCCGGCGTCTCCCAGGCCGACCGACGCCTACCGACAGGAGTTCTGGCCCGGACACGCGGAGGACCAGGCCTGGATCGTGCAGAAGCGCGCCACCGTGACCGTGCCCCAGGGCACCCACCATCACGTGGTCCGCAGCTATGAGTGGAGCCGCCTCGAGAAGGCGAACGTCTCGGTGAAGTTCTACGCAAAGGGCCTGGGAATCATCACCGAGCACGACGTGTCCGGGGGCACGGAGACCTTCAATCTCGTGGGTGTCAAGCGCCCCTGACGTCGCTGGTGCGGTGGCGCTGGAGTCGTAGGCTGAAGACCCGGCAAGCAACGTGGAGGACGGGTGCGAGTACTCCTCGTTGAGGATGAGTCACTGTTGGCCGACACGGTGGCGCGGGCGCTGCGGCGGGAAGGATTCGCCGTCGACGTCGCCGACAATGGCGTGGATGGGTTGCACCAGGCACGGGAAGTCGCCTACGACGCCCTGCTCCTTGACGTGATGCTCCCGGGCCTGAACGGCCTGGACCTGTTGCGTGACCTGCGCCAGCGAGAATTGTGGGCACCGGCGATCATGCTGACTGCGAGGGACGCGGACCGCGATATCGCGCGGGCGCTCGACCTGGGTGCCGACGACTACCTCACCAAGCCGTTCGCACTGGTGGTGCTCGTTGCCCGGCTGCGTGCCTTGTTGCGACGTGGCGCACCGCAGCGGCCGGCCGTGCTGAGCGCGGGCGACCTACGACTTGATCCCGCCACCCGTCACTGCGAACGAGCCGGACAGTCGATCAGCCTCACTGCGCGTGAGTTCGCGCTGCTGGAGTTCCTGCTGCGTCACGCGGGTGAGGTGGTGACCAAGTCCGAGATCCTCGAGCACGTGTGGGACGCCTACTTCGACGGCGACCCGAACATCGTGGAGGTGTACGTCGGGTATCTGCGGCGCAAGGTGGATCGGCCGTTCAATCGCCAGACGATCCAGACGCTGAGGGGCGCCGGCTATCGACTGCGAGCCGATGGTGCCTGACGAGTCCCGGGCGGAGTCGCCCAGCGGGTCGCCGCGGACCAGGCTCACCGTGGCCGCGGCGCTGGTGATCGCAGCCGCGCTCACCGTCGCCTCGATAGGCGCCATGGTGGCCCTGGAACGGAGCCTGCTCGGATCGATCGACCAGGTGGCTCGCGACGAGGCAAAGGACGTCGCCTTGCAGATGACACAGTCTCGGTCGAGCGTGGTCGAACCACCCACGCCGGATGCGGCCATCCAAGTGGTGAATGCCCAGGGGCAGGTCGTTGCCGCGTCCCCGAACGCGCCGGCAGAACCCCTGCTCGCGGCCCGAGGGACCCGAGAGGGGAGCATCACCGCGACCGGCAGGCTTGCGTTGGCCGAAAGCGCGGACACCTACCACATTGCCGCCCTTCGTGCGGCCGACGGGCGGTTCACCATCCTGGTGGCGATCCCTAGCGACGACGTCGCAGATGCCGTCCACCAGCTCAGGATCATCCTGGCGGTGGGCGCACCGATTCTGTTCGTGGTGCTGGTCGGCCTCGCCTGGGTTGTCATCGGTAAAGCACTCGCCCCGACCAATGCCCTGCTGCGGCGGCAGCGAGAGTTCGTTTCCGATGCCGCCCATGAGCTGCGGACACCGCTCGCAGGCCTGCTGGCCAGGCTGGAGCTCGTCGAGGCCGACACCACGGTGGATGTGCGCCGTGAGCTGCCCCGTCTGAGAGCCGAGCTGGCCCGCATGGGGTCCCTCGTCGATGCGCTGCTCGCCTTGGCGCGGACCAGCGATCAGCGTCCGTCCGTGTCCGAGGTCGACCTTGACGATGTGGTCACAGAGTCGGTGCGACGGGTCCGGGAACGCACCACCCTCGCGGTCGACGCCAGCGGCGTGTCGGCGGTGCGCATTCGGGGGGATCGGGTGGCCATGGGACAGCTCGTCGACAACCTGCTGGACAACGCCGTCCGCTATGCGACCTCGAGGATCGCGGTCACCCTCCGGCAGGAGCGACAGAGCGGGGTGCTCACCGTGGCCGACGACGGGCCAGGTATCCCGCCGGCGGACCGCGCTCGCGTGTTCGGGCGGTTCACCCGCCTCGACAAGTCCCGGGCGCGGAGCGACGGTGGTGCCGGTCTCGGACTGGCGATCGTTCGCGCAGTCGCCGACGCCCACGGCGGTCAGGTGACCATCGACGACAACAGACCTGGTACGCGGTTCGTGGTCCGCGTCCCCCTCAGCCGCCCGGGTACCTGACTCGCTCCAGCGTGGGCTGCTCGTGACGCCCGGTGACTGCGCGAAACCGCACATGCGAGTCGGCGCTCGAACCAGCGGACCGCGACTGCCTGGCGTCTAGGGTCGTCAGCGTGAGTGAGCTTCCTGTCCTCGCACCGGACGAGCAGCGACTGCTGGGCAGCCTGCTGGAGAAGCAGGTGACAGTTCCCGCGTCGTACCCGCTGACGGCCAACGCGCTGCGGTCTGCCTGTAACCAGACGAGCAACCGTGAGCCCGTCGTCGACTTCGACCAGGAGACCGTGGAGCGCACCGCGCGGGCGCTCAGGGACCGTGGGTTGCTGCGGATCGTGTGGTCCGACACCGGGCGACGGACGCTGAAGTACCACCAGACCCTCGACGAGCGGCTGGGGCTCGAGGCCGACGAGCGTGCACTTCTCACGGTGTTGCTGCTGCGCGGGGAACAGGCACCGGGAGAGCTGCGCACCCGGACCGAACGCTTGCATGGCTTCGCGGACCGAGGGGACGTCGAGGCCTGCCTGCGACGGATGGAGCGGCGTCCTCAGCCCTTGGTGCGCGAGCTCGAACGGCGGGCCGGTCAGCAGGACCGACGCTGGGTCCATCTCCTCGGTCCCAGCCCGAGCCCGAGCGCGACGGCCGCGGCGCCCGTGGACCGGGACGCGGTGATCGCCGGCGGCGCGGACGCTCGGGATGCGCGGGTGGTGTCGTCGTACGACGCCGTCGCCACTGCGTACGCCGACCATCTCGTCGGCGAGCTGGGAGAGCTTCCGTTCGAGACCTGGCTGCTGGACCGGGTGCTGGCCCACGCCGCCGGGGGGCCTGTGGTCGAGGTCGGCTCCGGTCCGGGACACGTCACCGCCTACCTCAGCGACGGTGGCGCCGACGCGATGGGGATCGACCTCTCGCCCGCGATGGTGGCTGAGGCGCGGAGCCGTTTTCCCGGTTCGACCTTCGAGGTCGGCGACCTACGGCGGCTGACCCGCCCACCGGCCGGTCACGGCTGGTCGGCGGTCCTGGGCTGGTACTCGCTCATCCATCTCGCGGCCACGGAGCTGCCGGCCGCGGTCGCGTCCCTGGTCCGCCCGCTCGCCCCCGGCGGATGGCTGGTCCTCGGCCTGCACGCCGGAGCCGAGGTCCGCCACCTCGACGAGTGGTTCGACCACCAGGTCGACCTCGACTTCGTCCTGCACGAGCCGGCGTTCGTGGTCGGTGTCGTCGAGGCCGCCGGTCTGGTCGACGTCGAGTGGTACCTCCGCGGGCCTGTGACCGCGCGGGGCGAGACGACCCAGCGCCTGTATGTCACCGGTCGAAAGCCCACCTAGCGACCGCCTGCCGACGAGACGACGCACCCGCCCGGCCACTCAGCCCATGACATGGCGTGAGCCGCAGCGCGCATCGCGTCCGCTGAAGAGGCGCTGTTCCGGTGGCACCATGGCTATGTGGCCGTCGGAGACGTGCTGAACGCTGGTCGTGCGGATGCCCGGGGGGCCGGGGTCGAACCGGACACACCGTCGGCCTGCCGGCCGGTGCGATGACACCCCAGGGGCCGCTGTCTTCGGCCGACGGGAAACCGGGCGGGCCCGCCCACTCCGACCGGGACACCGCCCGCCGCGTGGTGCCGCTGTTCCGCCCCTACCGGGCCCAGGTGGCCGCCGTTGTCGGGCTGATCGTGGTGACCTCGACGATCGGCATCATCAACCCGCTGTTGATCCAGGCGGTGTTCAACAACGCCCTGTTCATCCCCGGCGGCCCTGACCTGCAGCTGCTCATCATCCTGGTCGCCATCATGGCCGTCGTCCCGGTCGTCAACGGCGCCATCGGCATCCTGCAGACCTACGAGACCACCCGGGTCGGACAGCTGGTGATGCGGGACCTGCGCGACCGGCTGTATGCGCACCTGCAGACGCTCCCGCTTGCGTTCTTCACCCGCACCAAGACCGGTGAGATCCAGTCCCGGCTGGCCAACGACGTGGGTGGTGTCCAGTCGGTGGTCACGACCACCGCCTCGTCCATCCTGGCCAACGTCGTCATCTTCACCTCCACCATCGTCGCCATGGTCATCCTCAGCTGGCAGCTGACCATCGTGGCGCTGATCACCGTGCCGGTGTTCTTCTGGCTGACCAAGAAGGTCGGCGAGCGGCGCCGCCGGGTGGCACGCTCGACCCAGGAGTCGCTGGCGGCGATGAGTGCCCTGTCGGAGGAAACCCTGTCGGTGTCAGGGGTGTTGCTGGCGAAGGTCTTCGGCAACCAGGCGCGCGACACCGCGCGCTACCACGACGAGAACCAGCGCCTGGCCGACCTCGAAGTGCGTCAGCAGATGATCGGCCAGGGCTTCTACGCGATCGTGCAGTCGTTCCTGTCGATCACCCCGGCCGCCGTCTACCTGGTCGCCGGCCTGCTGCTGGCGAACGGCGGTGCCATCTCCGCGGGCACCGTGGTCGCGTTCACCACGCTGCAGACCCGGCTGTACTTCCCGATCGGGCAGCTGCTGCAGGTCTCGGTGGAGC
>CBFGZI010000113.1:0-11990 GCA_965653225.1 uncultured Propionibacteriales bacterium
CCGGCCCGCTCCCCCACGACCCGCGCGGTCAGCGCCGGTGCGCCACACACGTCCATCACCGACAGCGAAAGCTCGGTGGGCAGGTCGTCGGGCAGCACCGCGGCGATGGAGCGGCCGTACAGGATCGCGTAGCCGGAGCAGGGCACCTGCTCGCTGCGGCCGTCCCACGCCGCGAGGTCGTCCTCGATCACCAGCGGCGTGAGCGTGAGCGACACCAGCGTGCTCACCCGCTGGCCGGGCTTCAGCCCGAGGGGCGAGTCGGGTCCGACCTCGTCGACGGTGCCGACCAGCATCCCGCCGGACCCGGTGACCGGGTTGTGCATCTTGCCGCGGGTGCGCACGATCTGCAGCACCTCGTCCCGTACCGCAGCACCGTCGCCGTCGTGCTTGGACTGCAGCTGGCGGAAGGACGCGGCGTCGAGGTTGAGCCGCTCGACGCTGACCCGCACCTCGTCCGGCCAGATCTCGCGCCGGGTGTCGAGTCGCTCGGCGGCCTGCGGCAGGGCGCCGGGCGGGGTGAGCACCCGGTGCAGCCCGGTGGGATCTCCGGTGGTGATGTCGACGCCCGGCATTGGCTCACCCTTCCGACAACTCTCCTGACACCGCGCCGTGGATGCCACAAATCTTACGGCGGTGCGTTGGACTCACCGTACGATCTCTCGTACCCTGGCAGTCAGGACGCCCGCGCACAAATCATGCACGACCGACCGTCGCGCACACCGCGCACCCCGCGATGTCTCGGGAGGAACCGTGACCACAGCCGATAACCGCCTCGAGCAGCCCTACGCCTACCGTCAGGTCGAGCTCGTCGAACCGGACTGGACGCGGTTCCCCGGCTGGCGCGACGTCACCAGCGAGCAGTGGGAGTCGGCGCAGTGGCAGCGCGCGCACTGCGTCAAGAACATCAAGCAGCTGCGCGCGGTGCTCGGCGACCTGGTCGACGACCGGTTCTTCGCCGACCTCGAGCGCGACCAGGCCGAGCGGGCCACGATGTCGATGCTGCTGCCGCCGCAGATGCTCAACACCATCGCCCGGCACACGGACCCCGCCGGCCCGGGCTCGCTCACCGAGGCCTTCTACGCAGACCCGGTGCGCCGCTACATGCTGCCGGTGTTCTCCGACCGTCGTACCGACTGGCCGAGCCACCCGCACGCGACCCGCGACTCGCTGCACGAGCACGACATGTGGGTCGCGGAGGGGCTGACCCATCGCTACCCCACCAAGGTGCTGGCCGAGATCCTGCCGACCTGCCCGCAGTACTGCGGCCACTGCACGCGCATGGACCTGGTCGGCAACTCCACCCCGACGGTCGACAAGCTGAGGTTCGAGCTCAAGCCGGTCGACCGGCTCGCCGCCCACCTCGACTACCTCCGGAGGACGCCGTCGGTGCGCGACGTGGTGGTGTCCGGCGGAGACGTGGCGAACATGCCGTGGAAGCGCCTGGAGGAGTACGTCTCGGCGCTGCTCGACGTCGACAACATCCGCGACATCCGGCTGGCGACCAAGGCGCTGATGGGGCTGCCGCAGCACTGGCTGCAGGACGACGTGCGCGCCGGCATGGAGCGGCTCGCCACCAAGGCGCGCTCGCGCGGCGCGCAGATCGCGATCCACACCCACGTCAACCACGCCAACTCGGTGACCCCGCTGGTGGCCAAGGCGTCGCGGGCGATGCTCGACACCGGCATCCGCGACATCCGCAACCAGGGCGTGCTGATGGAGGGCGTCAACGCCGACCCGCACGCGCTGCTCGACCTGTGCTTCGCGCTGCTCGACGGCGCCGCCGTGATGCCCTACTACTTCTACATGTGCGACATGATCCCGTTCAGCGAGCACTGGCGGGTCTCGGTCGACAAGGCGCAGTACCTCCAGCACCACATCATGGGATACCTGCCCGGCTTCGCGACGCCGCGCATCGTCTGCGACGTGCCGTTCGTCGGCAAGCGCTGGGTGCACCAGCTCGCCGAGTACGACCGTGAGCACGGCATCTCGTACTGGACGAAGAACTACCGCACCTCGATCGAGGCAACCGACCCCGAGGCGCTGGAGCGACTGTACGAGTACTACGACCCGATCCACACGCTGCCCGAGGCCGGACAGCAGTGGTGGGCCGACCACGCCGGCGACCACCTGGCCGAGGCCGAGCGCCGCGCCGCCGCCTCCCGGCAGGCCGCGGAGAACCAGAAGCTGATCACCATCCGCTGACCCTTTGTTCGTCTGCGACGCCACCGGCGTCTGCGATGGATGGGCTTTGGCAGTGGGAGGGCCTTTGGCAGCCTTAGCCCGTGCCGACAGGTCTGCGTTGGCGCGGGTCCTTGGCGACTAAGAGGAGGCGGGGGTGTGGGCCGCGTCGATTGGCGCGTTCCGGTTGCGTCGCCGCGTCGATTGGCGCGTTCCGGTTGCGTCGATGGCCCAGCACACAACCGCTTCGCGCCATTCAACGAGTCGGCACAGGCGTACCGCAGACGATCGAGCGTGGGCGGTGGGTCGCTCAGGAGTCGACGACGGGGCGGTTCTCGTACGGCGTGGACAGCACGATGGTCGTGCGGGTGGCGACGTTGGCCGCGGCGCGGATGCGTGCCAGCAGGTCCTCGAGGCCGGTCGGCGTGGGGACCCTGACCTTCAGCAGGTAGGACTCCTCGCCCGCCACCGACCAGCACGACTCGATCTCGCTGATGTCGCGGAGCCGGTCCGGTGAGTCGTCGGGCTGGCCCGGGTCGACGGGGCGGATGGCGATGAACGCGGTCAGCGGCAGGTTCATCTGCTCGAAGTCGACCTGGGCCGTGTAGCCGCGGATCACCCCGCGCTGCTCGAGGCGCTTGACCCGCTGGTGCACCGCGGAGGTGGAGAGCCCCGTCGCCTTGCCGAGATCGGTGAACGACATGCGCCCGTCCGCGGCGAGCAGCCGCACGATCTTCAGGTCCAGGTCTTCCACGCCCGACACCCTAGCGACGGTTCGTCCGCATGGCGTTACTGCAGACCCCATCCGACGCGTTCCAGCAACGCGTCGTTGAACACGGCCTCGAGGTCGCGGGGGTCGCGTACGACGTAGTTGCGACCGCCGGTGGCCTCGGCCATGCGACGCAGGGCCGAGGCGTCGGCGTCCGGCCCGACGCCGATGGTGATCAGACGGACCGGCCGGGACGGGTCGCGCTGGCTGCGCAGGGTGGCCAGCAACCGGTCGAGGCTGATCCCGTCGTCGTCGTTGCGTCCGTCGGTCAGCAGCAGGACGCCGTTGAAACGCTGAGGGTCGTAGCCGGCCACGGCCGACCGGTAGGCCGCGAGCGCGGTGTCGTAGAGCCCAGTGCCTCCGGCGGTGAGCGACGGCAGCTGCTGGATGGCGCCGGTCAGCCGGTCGCGCTGGGTCCCCTTGCCGTACTGGTCGCCCAGCTCGCGCACCGGCACCAGCTCCCGGTAGTCGTTGTCGCCGCGGCCGAGGCCGGAGGAGAACGCCCACAGACCCATCTGCCAGGTGACCGGAAGGTCCTGCAGCGCGCTGGTTGCCGCGTCGCGGGTCAGCTGGACCCGGGTGCGGCCACCGGCGGCGTAGTCCTCCATGGACTCGGAGACGTCCAGCACGGCGAGCATGCGCGCGTCGGAGCTCAGGGAGACCCAGGTGTTGAGCAACGTGCCGGCCGCCTGCGGCTGCACGACACCGAGCTCGGTAACTGTTCCGACACTGCCGTCGGCGTTGGTCGGAGTGCCCGCCTCCGGCCGGAAGCCCGCGCTCTGCAGGCGTTGCTCGGCGGCGCGCGAGGCCAGCCGCTGGGAGAGCAGCCGTGCGGCCTCCGATGCGGCGTCGGCCTCGGCACCGGTCGCCACGGGGACCAGGGGGTAGTCCATCAGGATCGTGCCCGAACGCGGGACCGTGGTCGTGAGGCCGGCGCTCTTCATCTTCGCGGCGTGGGAGATCGCCTTCTGCTCGGTGGTGGGGAACCACCCGCTGGTGTCGCCGACCCCAGTCGAGGCGTTCTGGATGATGTCGGTGTCGCCGAGGGAGTACTGCGGTGCGGACTGCGCTGCCGACACCAGCCAGTGCGACAGCGTCGTACCGCTGGTCACGCCCTTGACCGCCTCGGCGTGCAGCGCCTCCAGCGCCCCGAAGCTGGCACCCGTCGTGGTGGGGTCGAGCATGGTCGCACCGGGTTGCGACATCGCCTCCAGCCAGGTGTCGGGACGCTGACCGCCGGGTCCCGCGATCACGACGGGCGTCTTCGCCACCGAGCGGGGCGTCCGGTCGGGCACCGACGCCGGCAGCTGCGACAGCCATGCGGAGGTGTCGGGGATCCACAGGTCGGGGGCGTGCGTGCCGTTGGTGATCGCCGCGACCGCCTTGCCGGGATCGGTCGGCTGGACGCTCAGCAGGCAGCCCTGCGAGGTCTCGAGGGGCTCGTTGCCGTTGGACGCCACGGCCTTGACGATGGCCGCGAGCTCAGGCGCCGCGGCCACCGTGAGCGTGTCGTCGTCGCCGCACCCCCCGGAGCCGAACGTGGACAGCGCCGACCATCCCGCCACCGAGAACAGCGCGATCACCGAGGCCAGGAGGATGACGCTCCCCCGCTTCCAGCCTTCCAATGGACCCCACGGCCACTCCGGGCGTTCTGGGCCCCTTGGCCCTCCTGGCCGCTCTGAACGTTCTGTCCGTTCCGGCTGCTCTGCCTGTTCTGTACGCTCGCTGCGCTCGTCCCCGGCCGCACGCGGGCGCCGACGGGCGCCGCCAGCGGACGCTGCGGCGTGACGTCCGGGCATGGCAGGGCCTCCTCACGCGCGTGCGCCGGGCAAACTAGCAGGTTTCCGGCCATCGGTGCGCATTCGCATGGGCCGCCCGTTACGCGACGTGACGCGACTCACCTGTCTCAGGGGGTGAGTTCACCTCTCAGTAACCGAGATCGCGTGACTTTTTGCCTGATCCGCCCCGAGCTGAGTAGCCATCGACGGCCGGTTGGGTGGTCACCGATTGGCAGGGGGGAGCGCGCTGGGTTCCGCTCGGAAGTCCGCCCCCCGCACGTGGCAGGCGAGGGAAGACCTTGGCGGTCCCGACCACCACGATCCTGCGCGGCCTCGACGGCCCACGGTTCGCGGCGCCGGCCGGAGGCAAGCGCGCGGCCCGGCGGCCGAGCAGCACCAGCGCCGATAACCATCGACCACCACGTCTGGAAGGCTGTGGGCATGACCGGGGACTCTCGCGTTCTCCTGCTCGACTCCGCCTCCCTGTACTTCCGGGCGTTCTTCGGCGTGCCCGACTCGGTCCGGGCACCGGACGGCACACCCGTCAACGCCGTACGAGGGCTGTTGGACTTCATCACCCGGCTGGTGGGCCAGTACCAGCCGACCCACCTGGCGTGCTGCTGGGACAACGACTGGCGGCCGACCTGGCGCGTCGAGCTGCTCCCGACGTACAAGGCGCACCGAGTGGCGAGCCCCGTGCCCGGCGGCGTGGACGTCGAGGAGACACCGGACCCGCTGGAGACGCAGGTGCCGGTGATCGCCGATGTGCTCGACGCGCTCGGGCTGGCCGTGGTCGGTGCCGACGGCTACGAGGCCGACGACGTGATCGGCACACTCGTCGAGCGCGCGGCCCGCGCCGGCATGGCCGCCGACATCGTCACCGGCGACCGCGACCTGTTCCAGCTCGTCGACGACAAGCGCTCCGTGCGCGTGCTCTACACCGCGCGTGGTGTGGGCAAGCACGAGGTCATCGACGAGGCGGCGGTCGTACGCCGCTACTCCGTGCTCCCCGAGCAGTACGCCGACTTCGCCACGATGCGCGGAGACAGCTCCGACGGGCTGCCCGGCGTGCCCGGCGTGGGCGAGAAGACCGCGGCCAGCCTGCTGCGCACCTACGGCGACCTCGACAGCATCCTCGCCGCGGCGGCCGAGGGCGACGGCAGCATGTCGGCCGGCGTGCGCGGCAAGCTGGCCGCGGCCGCGGACTATCTCGAGGTGGCCCCGCAGGTGGTCGCGGTGTGCCGCGACCTCGACGTCGGCGAGCCCGACCTCCGGCTGCCCGACCCCGTGCCCCGCGACCCCGAGCGCTTCGCCGAGCTCCGGGAGCGGTGGGGGCTGGGCGGGTCCGCCGACCGGGTGGTCGACGCCTTGATGTCACGTTCCTGAGCCCTGCTCGGTCGACACTGGTGAGAGCGACGACGCAAGGAGGACACCATGGCTCGCATCTCGCTGAACCCGCCCCGGTCACTGGCCGTGCGGATGGTGGAGGTCTACTCCAAGCGCCAGTACGGCAAGGTGCTCGAACCCGCGCTGGCGTTCGGCCACAACACCAAGGTCCTCATGGCGTACCTGCGCTTCGAGCAGAAGGTCGCGAAGTGGAAGAACCTCGACCCCGGCCTCAAGACCCTCGCCGAGATGGTCGTGTCGGCCCGGATCGGCTGCGAGTGGTGCATGGACTTCGGCTACTGGGCCTCCCAGCAGATCGGGATGTCGCCGGACAAGGCAAGCAAGGTGCCGTCCTGGCGTGAGCACCGCGACGCGTTCACCGAGCTCGAGCTGCTGGTGCTGGAGTACGCCGAGGCGATGACCGCGACTCCCCCGGCGGTGTCCGACGACCTGTCCGCGCGGCTGCAGAAGGAGCTCGGCGAGAAGGCGTTCGTCGAGCTGACCATGATGGCGGCCATCGAGAACCTGCGCTCGCGGGTCAACAGCGCCTTCGGCCTCACCGGGCAGGGGTTCGCCGACCAGTGCGAGATCCGGCCGGTGTCGTGACCGCGACCAAGGCACAGGTGTTCGAGGAGCACCGCCGCACCCTGTTCGGCATCGCGTACCGGATGCTGGGCAGCGTCGCCGACGCCGAGGACATCGTCCAGGAGGCGTGGCTGCGCTGGGACGGTGCCGAAGCCGACGTGCAGAACCCACGCGCCTACCTGACGCGTACGGTCACCAACCTGTCGCTGAACCATCTGGGCTCGGCCACCGTGCGGCGCGAGGAGTACGTCGGGCCGTGGCTGCCGGAGCCGCTGGTCACCGAGCCCGACGCCAGCCACGACGTCGAGCAGGCGGAGTCGGTGTCGCTGGCGATGCTTGTCGTCATGGAGACACTTTCACCGCTGGAGCGGGCGGTGTTCGTGCTCAAGGACGTGTTCGGGTTCCCGTACTCCGAGATCGCCCGCGTGCTCGACCGTTCGGAGGCATCGGTCCGGCAGGTCGCCCACCGGGCCCGCTCGCACGTACAGGCGCGGCGCCCGCGCTATTCGGCGCCCGACGAGGTGCGGGAGGTGACCGAGCGGTTCCTGCAGGCCTGCCTGGGTGGCGACATGAACCAGATGATGGAGCTGCTGGCACCCGACGTGACGGCGTGGACCGACGGTGGCGGCAAGGTCAAGGCGGCGCTGCGTCCACTGCACGGCGCCGACAACGTCGCCCGCTGGCTGTTCGGCGTGCTGGGCCGGCAGGAGGCAGAGGTGAGCGCCCGCTTCGCCGACGTGAACGGGCAGCCGGGCATCGTCATGCTGCTCGACGGCCAGCCGGACGCGGTCGGTGTCCTCGACGTCGCGGACGGGCGGATCACCGGGCTGCGCCTGGTCCGCAACCCCGACAAGCTGCACGGCCTGTCGTTGCGTCCGTCAGAGGGTGCGCAGTAGCGAACCCCTCGACGGACGCAAGGGCGGCGCCGGAGGTCGTCACGAAGACACCGACGAGTACGCCACGACACCGCGGCGAAGCGATCCCGACGTCAGCCGAGCCGTCCGCCGCAGCGGCGTGTCGCCGGCCGCGTCGGCGACCTGGTCGGTGAGGTCCAGCAGCTGCTTGACCCAGCGCACGAAGTCGCCTGCGGCCAGGTCGGTCTCGGTGAGCACGTCGTCCAGCGTGGCACCGTTGGCCCAGCGGAAGGCCCCCCAGGCGAAGCCGAGGTCGGGCTCGCGCAGGAACTGCAGCCCGTGGTCGCGCTCCAGCGCGTCGAGGTGACCCCAGGTATCGACCATGTGGGCGAGCACGTCCCGCACACGGCCGCGCGGCAGCCGCGGCGGGCCCGCGTCGTCGGGACGCCGAGACTCGTACGCCAGGGCCGACAGCGCGGCGGCGAGCTCGGCGGGGTCGAGCTCGTCCCAGAGTCCCTCGCGCAGGCACTCCGCGGCGACCAGGTCCATCTCGGTGTAGATGCGCGTCAGGCGCTCCCCGGCCGGCGTGATGCGGTCACCCTGCAGGTAGTCGAGCTCCTCGAGGACCTCGCAGACACGGTCGAACTGGCGCGCGATCGTGTTGGTGCGCTGCTCGATGCGCCGCTGGAGCTTGTGCGCCTCGCCGCGCAGCTTGAAGTACCGCTCCGCCCAGCGGGCATGGTCCTCGCGGTCGGGGCACTGGTGGCACGGGTGCGCCCGCAGCCGGGTGCGCAGCTCCTGAACCTCGAGCTCGTCCGCGGCGCCAGCGGCGGCCACGTCGCGCTTGCGGGTGCGCCGCTCCTCGAGGTGGCCGGCCTTGGTGCGCAGCGTCGAGGCGAGGTCGCGCCGCTGCTGCGGGTTGCGCGCGTTGAACGAGCGGGGCACCCGAAGGCGCATCAGCGACCTCACCGGGGTCGGGAAGTCGCCGACGGACAGCCGCCGGGCGTGCCGGTCGGCGGTCAGCACCAGCGGCCGCGGGCCGTCGCGCTCGGACCGGATGCCGGGGTCGATCACCAGCGCCAGGCCGGCCCACTTGCCCGACGGCACGTTGATCACGTCACCGACCCGCAGGTCCTCCAGCGACGCCGCGGCCTGGTCGCGCCGGTCCGCACGACGCCGCCGGGCCAGCGCGGCCTCCCGCTCCGACAGCTGCCGCCGAAGCTCGGCGTACTCCATGAAGTCGCCCCGGTCGCACTCGGTCGCCTCCCGGTAGCCCTCCAGCGCCTCCTCGCTCTTGCGCAGCTGGCGGGCGAGGCCGACCACGGCCTTGTCGGCCTGGAACTGCGCGAACGAGGCCTCCAGCAGCTCGCGTGCGGTCTCGCGGCCGACCTGCCGGACCAGGTTGACGGCCATGTTGTAGGAGGGCTTGAACGACGAGCGCAGCGGATACGTACGTGTGGACGCCAGACCGGCCACCGACCGCGGGTCGAGGCCGGGCTGCCAGAGCACGACACCGTGCCCCTCCACGTCGATGCCGCGTCGCCCGGCGCGGCCGGTGAGCTGGGTGTACTCCCCCGGCGTGATGTCGGCGTGCGTCTCGCCGTTCCACTTCGTCAGCTTCTCCAGCACCACCGAGCGCGCCGGCATGTTGATGCCCAGGGCCAGCGTCTCGGTCGCGAACACGACCTTGACCAGCCCGCGGGCGAACAGCGTCTCCACGACCTCCTTGAAGGTCGGCAGCAGGCCCGCGTGGTGCGCTGCGACGCCGCGCTCGAGCCCCTCGGCCCAGTCGTGGAACCCGAGCACGTGCAGGTCCTCGTCGGGCAGGTCCCGGGTCTCCTTCTCCACGAAGGCCCGGATCTCGACCCGCTCCTCCGCGGTGGTCAGCCGCAGGTTGGCGTTGAGGCACTGGGCCACCGCGGCGTCACAGCCCACCCGGCTGAAGATGAACACGATCGCGGGCAGCAGGCCGGCAGCGTCGAGGCGGTCGACCACGTCGATGCGGTTGGGCGTGTACGCACGCCGCGGCCGGCTGCGCTGGTAGCTCGCCTTCGCGCCACGGTTGCGTGGCTGCCGGAAGTCACGGGTACGCCGTGAGCGCCAGTCGTCGCGGGCGACCTGGGCCAGCCGGGGGTTGACCTTCACCTCGCCGTCGCGGTCGGCCTCGTCGGCGAACAGGTCGAACAGCCGCCGGCCCACCATCACGTGCTGGTACAGCGGCACCGGACGGCGCTCCTCGACGATCGTGGTCGTGTCGCCGCGCACGGTCGACAGCCACTCGCCGAACTCCTCCGCGTTGGACACGGTGGCCGACAGCGACACCAGGGAGACGGAGTCGGGGAGGTGGATGATGACCTCCTCCCACACGGCGCCGCGGAACCGGTCGGCGAGGTAGTGCACCTCGTCCATGACCACGTAGCCGAGCCCCTGCAGGGTGGACGACCCGGCGTAGAGCATGTTGCGCAGCACCTCTGTCGTCATCACGACCACAGGTGCCTCTCCGTTGACGCTGTTGTCGCCGGTGAGCAGGCCGACCTGCTCGGCGCCGTAGCGGCGGACCAGGTCGTTGAACTTCTGGTTCGACAGCGCCTTGATCGGGGTGGTGTAGAAGCACTTGCGGCCGGTGCGCATCGCCAGGTGGACCGCGAACTCGCCGACGATGGTCTTTCCCGAACCGGTGGGCGCGGCCACCAGCACCCCGTGGCCGGCCTCGAGCTCGGCGCAGGCCTGCATCTGGAAGTCGTCGAGCTCGAAGTCGTAGAGGTCGCGGAACTCCGCGAGAGCGGGCTTGCGCTGGTCGGCCCTGAACCGCGCGTACCGCTCGGCCGGAGAGCTCATGGTCGCAGGCTATCCCGCCGCGACGAACACCCTGAGGGCGCGGGGCGCCACCTCCACCGTCAGCGGCAGCTGCCCGAGACGCTCGCCGTCGGCGTACGCCGCGATGCCGGGTGCGGCCACCGAGACCCGGGTCGCCCGGTGGTGCTCGTACTGCGGGTGGGTGACGTGGGTGCCGTTGAACAGCCGCGGGAAGACCCGGACCAGCTCGACCTTGCCGACCGGCTTGATCACGACCACGTCGAGGCGGCCGTCGTCGAGCAGAGCGCCCTCGCAGATCCGCAGACCGCCGCCGTACGAGGGCCCGTTGCCCACCGCCACCAGTGTGGCATCGAGGTCGTGACGGGCTCCGTCGAGCTCGAGCGTGAACCGCGTCGGCTCGAACGTGCGCAGCTGCGCGGCGACCGCGATGTTGTAGCGCATCTGCCCTCGCGGCCACGTCATGGCGTTGGCGCGCTCGTTGACCTGGGAGTCGAAGCCCGCGGCGAGCACGGTGGCGAAGTACCGGCTCCCGGCACGACCGAGGTCCATGCTCCGGACCCGTCCGGTCGTGACAACGCGCGCGGCGGCCGCGGGGTCGCGGCGAGGCACGCCGAGGTAGCGGGCCACGTCGTTGCCGGTGCCGGCGGGCACCACGCCGAGCGGCACGCCGGTGCCGGCCAGGTGCTGCACGGCGAGATGGACCAGGCCGTCGCCGCCCACCACGACCAGCCCGTCGGGGGCTTCGGCCAGCGCAGCGGCGGCCAGGTCGTCGGCCTCGTCGGCGTCGCGCCCGACCAGCTCACGCACGCGATGGCCGTCCTCGCGCAGGGTGGCGGCGGCGATCCGGCCGACGCGCCCGCCGCGGCCACGCCCGGCGGTGGGGTTGACCAGCAGTGCGATCTCCGACGTCACGCGGAGAGGTTACGGGTCAGAGGCGCAGCTGCACGAGGAACTGGGTGGGGTCGGCGCCGACCGCCTTGCTGAACCGCCGCACGGCTTCGCACACCAGGTCGGAGCTGAACTCCGTGCATGGCACGCCGAGGGTGGTCCTGCCGTCGCGGTCGAGCAGGACCACCTGGCCGTAGTGCCACACCTCGTGCGCCAGATGCCTGTCCTCGTTCTCGCAGACCGGCTTGGGCCAGGCGACGTCGACGGCGAGCAGGTCGAGCGGCATCTGCTCGCCGCCGTGCAGCGGAGCCAGGCGGCCGTGCATGGTGCCGGTCTGCTCCCGCTCGCGGGGCTCGTCGGTCACCTGCCAGATCACCTCTACCTCTGCGAGCCAGTCAGGCAGCTCGAAGGGGTCGACCTCCGCCACCGGCATCAGTCAGGGTCCTCCAGGGTGCTCGGGCGCTCGTCGTCCGCGTCGTACGCGTAGTCGATCTCGGAGGTCTCGTCGTCAGCCAGACCGCCGAAGCTGTTCCGTCGGGCCCGGCGCCGGTCGATCACGTGCGCCACCATCTCCGAGATCAGGAACAGGACGGTCAGCGGGATCGCCAGCGCGAGCATGCTGAACGGGTCGGAGGAGGGCGTCGCCACCGCCGCGAAGATGAAGGCCAGCAGGACGATCCACCGACGCGAGCGCGCGAGCGCCTTCGCGCTGACCACCCCGGCGAGGTTGAGCAG
>CBFGZI010000114.1:0-11961 GCA_965653225.1 uncultured Propionibacteriales bacterium
AACGCCCCCACCGGCGGCGCCACCGGCGGCTCCACCTCCGGCGGCACCGCCTCGGGCGGCGTGGTTCGCGGCGGCGGTTCCGGCGGCTCCGGCGGCTCCGGCGGTGGCTCGACCGGTGGCTCCGGTGGCGGCGGCGGAACCGGCGGAGGCGGCGGTGGCACCGCACCGGCACCGGCACCGGCACCCGCACCGGCCCCAGACCCGGTCGGCGGCGTGGTCGGCACCGTCAAGAAGACCGTCGGCGGCGTCGTCGGCGGTGGTGGCGGTGGCACCGGTGGAGGCGGCGGTGGCGGCACCGCCCCGGCACCGGCACCGGCACCCACACCGGACGTGCTGAGCAGCTCCGAGGCGCGTTCGCTGTGCCAGTCGAAGGTTTCCGCGCTGCTGGTCGACCAGTGCACCGGCCTGGTGACCGGCAAGACCCTGTCCCAGGCCCTCGACATCATCGCCGGCCTGTAGCCGAACACGGTCGCACCCACGAAGGGCTCGCTGCCTCAGGGCGGCGGGCCCTTGGGCTGTGTGCTGAGGCTCAGCGTCGCAGCAGGCGGGCGGCCTCGGTGGCCCAGTAGGTCAGCACGACCGACGCACCCGCCCGCCGGATCGACGTCAGCGTCTCCAGGATCGCGGGCTCCCGGTCGATCCAGCCGCGGGCCGCGGCGGCCTCGACCATGGAGTACTCGCCGGAGATGTTGTACGCCGCGACCGGCACGTCGACGTCGGCCGCGACCGCGGCCACCAGGTCGAGGTACGCCAGCGCCGGCTTGACCATCACCAGGTCGGCGCCCTCCTCGACGTCGAGCCGGGCCTCACGCACCGCCTCGAGCCCGTTCGCCGGGTCCTGCTGGTAGGTGCGCCGGTCGCCCTCGAGCGAGGAGGCGACGGCCTCGCGGAACGGTCCGTAGAACGCCGACGCGTACTTCGCGGCGTAGGCCAGCACGCCCACCGAGGTGTGCCCGGCGCCGTCCAGCGCCCGGCGCACGACCCCCACCTGGCCGTCCATCATGCCGCTGGGCCCTAGCAGGTCGGCACCGGCCGCTGCCTGCGCGAGCGCCATCTCGGCGTAGACCTCGAGCGTGGCGTCGTTGTCGACGGTGCCGTCGGGGGCAAGCAGCCCGCAGTGCCCGTGGTCGGTGAACTCGTCGAGACACAGGTCGGACATCACCACCGTGGCGTCGCCGACCTCGGCCTTCACCTCGCGCAGCGCCACGTTGAGCACCCCGGCGGGGTCGAGCGCACCCGAGCCGCGGGCGTCCTTGTGCTCGGGGATCCCGAACAGCATCAGCCCGCCGACGCCGGCCTCGACCGCCTCCACGGCCGCCTTACGCAGCGGGTCGCGGTTGTGCTGGACCACCCCGGGCATGCTGCCGATCGGCAGCGGCTCGGCAGCGCCCTCGCGCACGAACATCGGCAGCACGAGGTGCCGCGGCTCGACGCTGGTCTCGGCGACCAGCCGCCGCATCGCCGCGGTACGGCGAAGCCGCCGCGGCCGCTGCTGCGGGAATCCCATCTACGGCGCTCCCAACGTGAGTGAGGCCGCGCACGGGCCTCGGGTGGCTCAGGTGGCCCGGCGACGCGCCGACGGGCGGCGCTGCGAGGGCTTGGTCACCGGCTCACCGGCCTCGATCATCGCCAGCCGGCGCGCGGCACCGAACTCGGCCAGCGCGACCGTCAGGTCCTCGATCGAGGGCGACGGGGCGAGCACGTCGACCCGCAGGCCGTGCTCCTCGGCTGTCTTGGCCGTGGCCGGGCCGATGCAGGCGATCACCGTGGAGGCGTGCGGCTTGCCGGCGATGCCCACGAGGTTGCGCACCGTCGAGGACGACGTGAACACGACCGCGTCGAACTTGCCGGTCTTGATCGCCTCGCGGGTCGGCGCCGGCGGCGGGGCCGCCCGCACCGTGCGGTAGGCGGTCACGTCGTCGACCTCCCAGCCGAGCTCCACCAGGCCGGCCACCAGGGTCTCGGTGGCGATGTCGGCGCGGGGCAGGAACACCCGGTTGATCGGGTCGAGCAGGTCGTCGTAGGGCGGCCAGTCCTCCAGCAGCCCGCGCGCGGACTGCTCACCGGAGGGCACCAGGTCGGCGCGGATGCCCCAGGCCGCGATCGCCTCGGCGGTCTTGTCGCCGACCGCGGCGATCTTCAGGCCGCTGAACGCGCGGGCGTCCAGGCCGTACTCGTCGAACTTCTCGCGCACGGCGCGCACCGCGTTGACCGAGGTGAACGCGATCCACTCGTAGCGGCCCTCGACCAGCCCGCGCACCGCCTTGTCCATCTGCTGGGGGTTGCGGGGCGGCTCGACGGAGATGGTGGGCACCTCCTCGGGCACCGCGCCGTAGTCGCGCAGCTGCAGCGACAGCGAGGCCGCCTGCTCCTTGGTGCGCGGCACGAGGACCCGCCAGCCGAACAGCGGCTTGGTCTCGAACCACGACAACGTCTCGCGCAGGTTGACCACCTCGCCGACCACGGTGACGGCCGGCGGCTTCATCTTCGCCGCCTTGGCGTCGGCGGCGATCGCGTCGAGCGTGGAGATCACCGTCGTCTGGTCGGTGGTGGTGCCCACCCGGGTCATCGCGACCGGGGTGTCGCCGCCGCGGCCGGACTCGACCAGCGACCGCGCGACGTCGGCGATGGAGTCGACCGCGCCGAGCAGCACCAGGGTCTGGTCGCCGCTGTAGCGGGTCCAGTCGACCTTGGACTCGGCGACGTTGACCACCGAGAACTCCCGCTCCGTGCGGGTGGTCAGCGGCACGCCGGCGTAGGCGGCCACGCCGGTCACCGCGGAGACACCGGGGACCACGTCGAACGCGACCCCGGCCTTGACGCAGGCCAGCGCCTCCTCGGGACCGGTGGCGTACAGCCACGGGTCGCCGGACATCAGGCGGACGGCGTGCTCGGCGCCCTTGGCCTGCCGGACCACCAGCTTGGCGCGGGAGGCGTGGGTGAGCGGCTGGCCGTCCTCGCCGTAGCCGCCGTCGACGACGGTGCCCTCGAAGCCGGGGCACACCTCGGCGAGCAGGCTCTCGTGCTCGGGCGACTCGGTGATCACCACGTCGGCGTTGCGGATCAGGTCGACCGCCCGCAGCGTGAGCAGCGACGGGTCGCCCGGGCCGGTGCCCACGAAGGACACGTAGCCGACCGGCCTCGGCGGGCTGTCGGGTGCGGCCTTGCCGCGCCCGGTCCTCGCGGTCGCGGTCTTGCTCGGCTCCGCCTTGGCCGAGGTGCGCTTCCTCGTGGGCTGCTTGGCCGGGGAACCCTTGGCGGCTTCCTTCGCCGGGCCCTTCCCTGCCTGGACGGCCTTCTTCACGGGCTTGGCGGTTCGCTTGGCCGTCGACTTGGTCGCGGTCGTGCTGGTCACAGTGCTTCTCTTCCTCGGTTGCCGTCGGGCTGCAGTCACCGCACACGCTCCCCGATGAGAGCGCTGGCTCCGTCGGCGATCATGTCGTCGGCGAGGGCGCGGCCCAGGGCGACTGGGTCGTCGACGGAACCGGTCGTGGACATCTTCACGAGCTGCGTGCCGTCGACAGCGGCGGCGACTGCACGCACGTAGATTTCCTCCCCGCTCTCGCCGAGTGCAACTTCGGCGAGAGCACCCACCGGTGCAGAGCATCCGGCCTCGAGTGCTGCGAGCACGGTGCGCTCGGCACTCACCGCGGCGCGCGTCGCCGGGTCGTCGAGCGCTGCACGCAGCACCTCGGCGAGCTCCGGGTCGTCGTCGCGGCACTCGACCGCGAGCGCTCCCTGCCCGGGTGCGGGCAGCATCTGGAGCGGGTCGATGACTTCGGTGACCTGGTCGGCCAGCCCGATCCGGCGCAGCCCGGCGTACGCCAGGACGACCGCGTCGAGCTTGCCCTCGGTCACATAGCCGATACGTGTGCCGACGTTGCCGCGTACCGGCTCCACCTCGAACCCGAGCCCGAGCGCGCGCAGCTGCGCGGCGCGTCGTGGTGACCCGGTGCCGATGCGCGAGCCGGGCGGCAGCTCCCCAAGGGTGAGGCCGTCGCGCGCCACCACGGCGTCACGAGGGTCCTCTCGTGCGGGTACGGCCGCCAGCACGATGCCGGGTGCCGGGGCCGTCGGCAGGTCCTTCAGCGAGTGCACCGCCACGTCGACCTCGCCGGCGAGCAGCGCCTCGCGCAGCGCGCTGACGAACACCCCGGCGCCGCCGAAGTCGACGAGCGGCCGCAGGTTGACGTCACCCTCGGTGGTCACCGTGACGAGCTCGGCCGGGCGGCCGGCGCGCTCGGTGATCTGGTCGGCGACCTGCTGCGACTGGGTCCGGGCGAGCGTGCTGGCACGGGTGCCGACCCGAAGCGGGCCGGGAGCCTGGTCGGTGGACGGGGCCATCACAGCTCACCCCCCGCGGTCGTCCCGGCGGGGCCGGCGTCCTCCGGGGCCGCCTGGGTGTCCACCTCGGGCCGGGTGACGGCGTTGACCGCCTCCGGGTCGAGCGCGAACAGCTCGGCGAGCGCGTCTGTGTAGCTGACCGCGGAGGACTGCTGGGCCAGCTCCTTGATCCGCACGGTCGGCGAGTGCAGCAGCTTGTCGGCGACCCGGCGCACGGTCTGCTCGACCTCCGCGCGGTCTGCGGGGCTGAGCTCGGGAAGGCGCCCGGTCAGCCGGGCCATCTCGGCCTCGACCACGTCGGTGGCCAGCGAGCGCAGCGCCACCACGGTCGGGGTGACCTGCGCCGCGCGGCGGGCCGCGTCGAAGGCCGCGACCTCCTCGGCCACGATCCGGCGCACGGAGTCGATGTCGACGGCGGCGTCGCTGTTCTCCAGCTCACGGGCCAGGTCGACCAGGCCGATGAGCCGTACGCCGGGCAGCTCACCGACCGCGGGGTCGACGTCGTGCGGCAGCGCGAGGTCGAGTACGTCGAGGGCGCCCGGGCGACCGGCGAAGGCGTCGGCACCGAGCACCATGCCGGTGGCCCCGGTGCACGAGATCACCACGTCGGCGGCGGCAACCTCGGCGGGCACCGCGGCCAGGTCGACGCCCCGGCCGCCGGTGGTCTCGGCCAGCCGCTGCGCCTTCTCGGGCGTGCGGTTGGCGACCACGACCTCGGCGGCGCCGCGGCGTGCGGTGGTGGCCACCGCGAGCCCGGCCATCGAGCCGGCGCCCACCACCAGCACTCGCCGGCCGGTCAGGTCGCCCGAGCGTTCGGCGGCGATGCGGTCTAATGCGACCGTGAGCAGCGAGTGCCCCGCGCGGTCGATGTCGGTCTCGGCGTGGGCGCGCTTGCCCACCCGCAGAGCCTGCTGGAACAGCGCGTTCAGGGCCGTGCCGACGCTGCCGACGTCCTGGCCGCGGCGCAGCGCCTGCCGCACCTGGCCGAGGATCTGGCTCTCGCCGACGACCATGGAGTCGAGGCCCGCGGCCACCGCGAACAGGTGCGCGACGGCGCCCTCGTCGAAGTGGACGTACAGGTGCGGGACGACCTCGGCGGGCGCCTCCCTGGCGTGGGCGGCCAGCATCGCCGACAGGTCCTCCACGCTGCCGTGGAAGCGGTCGACGTCGGCGTAGACCTCGACCCGGTTGCAGGTCGAGATCACCGCGGCCTCGCTCACATGCGGGCTGTCGAGAACGTCGCCCACGAGCTTGTGCACGCCGTCGCCGTCGAGTGCCAGGCGCTCGAGCACGGGCACTGGCGCGGAGCGGTGCGACACCCCGACCACCAGGACGCTCATGCGGTCTCCACCTCCACGGCGACGTGCTTGCGCACTGACGGGGCGTCAGGCACGTCGTTTATCTGGCCCTTGATCCGTTCGTCCATCGGCGCCGCGAGCGGCCTTCCCCGGCCCGCCTGCGACTTGCGCTGCTCGTGGTAGGCCAGGATCTGCAGCTCGATCGACAGGTCCACCTTGCGTACGTCGACGCCCTCGGGAACCGAGAGCACCGCGGGCGCGAAGTTCAGGATGCTGGTCACTCCCGCGGCCACCAGGTCGTCGCAGACGGTCTGCGCCGCCCCGGCGGGAGTGGCGATCACCCCGATCGCGACGTCGTTGTCGCGCACGCTCCTGGCCAGGTCTGCGTACGGCGTGATGGTCAGCTCACCGATCCGCTCACCCACCCGGTCGGGGTCGGAGTCGACGAGCGACACCACCCGGAACCCCCGGGACGCGAAGCCTGAGTAGTTGGCGAGCGCGTGCCCGAGATTTCCGATACCGACGATGACCACCGGCCAGTCCTGCGTCAAACCGATCTCCCGAGCGATCTGGTAGCGCAGGTACTCCACGTCGTACCCGACACCGCGGGTTCCATACGACCCGAGGTACGACAGGTCCTTGCGCAGCTTGGCGGAGTTCACGCCGGCTGACGAGGCGAGGTCTTCGCTCGACGCGCTGGCGATGCCACGCTCGGACAGGGCTGTCAACGCCCGCAGATAGACCGGGAGCCGAGCGACGGTCGCCTCGGGAATCCCGCGGTCTGGCCGGTCGTCCCGGTGGGAGTTTCGGCGGTTGCGTGCTGTCACGGTGCTCCTGGCCGCGCACGGTCTGATGGCTCGGCCATCGAGCCATCGGGAGTGGCGGTAAATCCACTGTAAGAGTTTGTGAATGTGGGAACAAATTGAGAACGGCAGGTGAGACGAGCGGTGACACAGGTCACCCAGAGGGCCGGGTCAGCGGCGCAGAGCCGCCCGCAGCCGGGCCGCGTCCACCCGCCAGAAGTCGTGCTGACGGCCGTCGACCAGCGTGACCGGGATCTGCTCCCAGTAGCGCGCGGTGAGGTCGTCGTCGGTGCTGATGTCCACCTCGTGCCAGGAGACGGAGAGCTCGGCGCACACCGAGTCGACCACCTCCCGGGCGTCGTCGCACAGATGGCAGCCGGGCTTGGAGTACAGCACCACGCGCGGCTCCGGCTCGCTCCCGGCGTCGCTCATGCCAGTCCCATCGCGCGGCGGCGCGCGGTGTCGCGCAGCCGGCCCTTGGCGACCTTGCCGCTGACCGAGTGGGGCAGCTCCTCGACGACCCGCACGTCGCTGGGCCGCTTGAACGGCGCGAGCCGGCGCTCGCAGTGCGCCCGCACGTCCTGGGCCAGCCGCTCCGCGGGGATCCACGCGTCGGGGTCGGCGACCACGTAGGCCACCACGTGCTCGGCGCCCTCCTCGTCGCCGACGCCGACCACGGCCACCTCGTCGACGCCCTCGACCTCCGCGATCGCCTCCTCGATCTCCACGGGGTAGACGTTGAAGCCGGAGACGATCACGATCTCCTGCAGCCGGTCGACGAGGAACAGGTCGCCGTCGGCGTCGAGGTAGCCGACGTCGCCGCTGGCGTACCAACCATCGGGCCCCGGCGCTCCGTGGCCGTCGGGCCAGTAGCCGACGAACAGGTTGGCGCCGCGCACCCAGATCTCGCCCGGGTCTCCCTCCTCGGTGTCCTGCCCGTGCTCGTCCGCGACCCGTAGCTCCACACCCGGCAGAGCCCGGCCGACGGAGCCGCGCTTGGGCCGCCCGAGCGAGCCGAGCGTGGTGGTCACGACCGGCGACGCCTCGGTCATCCCGTAGCCCTGGTGCACGGTCAGCCGGGTGGCCTCCTCGACCCGCTGCACCACCTCGACCGGGAGGGGTGATGCGCCGGACAGGACGGTCCGCACGGATGCGAACCGGGCCGCGACGTCGTCGCGGACCGCCCACGCGGCCAGCACCGGCGGCGCGATCGGCACGTTGGTGACCCGCTCCCGCTGGACCAGGTCGAGGGTGCGCGCGGCGTCGAACCGGTCGGCCAGCACGACGCAGGCCATCTGGCGCAGCGCCTGCCCCAGCACGGCGTTGAGGCCGTACACGTGGAACATCGGCAGCACCCCGAGAACCCGGTCGTCGGGCCCCAGCGGCGGCGGGGTGAGCGACGCGGCCTGCTCGACGTTGGCCAGCAGCGCACGGTGCGGCAGCATCGCCGCGCGCGGGCGCCCGCTCGTGCCGGCGGTGTAGAGGAGGACGGCCAGCGTCTCGGGGTCCTGCGGTGAGGGCGTCGGCATCCTGCCCGTGGACGTCAGGTCGGCGTAGGACTGCTCTCCGGGGAGTGTCGGTGCGTCGACCACCACGATCCGGGGGGCGACGACGCGGCTGCGCAGCTCGTCGTCGGCACCGGCGAGCGCGTCGGACAGCCCGTCGACCGCGGCCCGGGCGCCCGCCACGGTGCCCTCGTCGCAGACCACGACCCGCGCCTGCGAGTCGGCCAGCACCCGCACGATCTCGCCGGTGGCGGAGGTGGTGTTGAGCGGGACCGCGACCAGCCCGGCGCCCAGCGCCCCGAGGTAGGCGGTCACGAACTCGATGCGGTTCGCGAGCAGGATCGCCACCCGGTGGCCGGCCACGACGCCCTGCGTCGACAGCCCGGCCGCGACCTCGGCGCACTCGGCCGCGAGCTGGGTCCAGGTCACCCGCCTGCGCTCGTCGACGACGGCCTCGGCGTCCGGGCGGGCACGGGCGGCGGCCGTGACCAGGGCAGCCAGGTTGCTGCTCGGCCACGGGGACTGGGTGGCGGCTGTGTGGTTGCCCACGAAGCGAGTCTTGCACAGGCCTACGACCGGTCCCCGCGTAGTTCGGCCGACGTTCACTCGGGTTCACTCAGGCGACCCATGACGGGGCTAGGCTGACCGCCGTGACTCGCGCAGCCGCAACGCCACGGGACCTGCGCCGGCGGTCGGTGCTGGCCGGCGAGGGCTCCGCCGCGACGGCCGAGGTCGAGCAGTCGCTGTCGGTGCCGCCGGACCCCGAGGCCGGCGCCTTCTTCGACGTCGACAACACGATCATGCAGGGCGCGTCGCTGTTCCACCTCGCCCGCGGCCTGTACAAGCGCAAGTTCTTCCACAAGCGCGACATCGCCAGGTTCGCCTGGCAGCAGGCGTACTTCCGGGTGGCCGGCGTCGAGGACCCCGAGCACGTGGCGCAGGCCCGGCAGAGCGCGCTGGCGTTCATCGCCGGCCACCGGGTGGAGGAGCTCGAGGCACTCGGCGAGGAGATCTTCGACGAGGCGATGGCACACCGGATCTGGCCCGGCACCCGAGCCCTGGCCCAGATGCACCTCGACCAGGGCCAGCGGGTGTGGCTGGTGACCGCCGCACCGGTGGAGATCGCCCGGATCATCGCCGAGCGGCTGGGCCTGACCGGCGCGCTGGGCACCGTGGCCGAGCACGTCGGCGGCGAGTACACCGGAGGGCTCGTCGGCGACCTCCTGCACGGCCCTGCCAAGGCCGAGGCCGTACGCGCGCTCGCCGAGGCGGAGGGGCTCGACCTCAGCCGGTGCGCGGCGTACTCCGACTCCTTCAACGACCTGCCGATGCTGACCATGGTGGGCGAGCCGTGCGCGATCAACCCCGACTCCCGGCTGCGCGACCACGCCAAGGCCAACGGCTGGCGGGTGCGCGACTACCGCACCGGCCGCAAGGCGGCCCGGGTCGGGCTGTTCGCCGCCGCGGCCGCCGGTGCGGCGACCGGTTCGGTCGCCGCGGGTATGGCCATCCGGCGCCGGGTTGTGTGACCCTGGGGGGCCGCCATCTTGAAGCCACGCCAGTGGGTAACCGGTGTGCTTCTTGTCCGAGTCCTGCGACTGGCGACGGCATCGCCTGGGAATGCTTGCTGTCAATGAGAGGTTCGTCGCGTAACTGACAGTTACGCACGGGTTCACAGGCTATGGCCGTCCACCGTAGGATGCGCCGACAGGGGACCTCGGCAGGCGCCGGGGAGGGAGAGACTTTTTCGATGCACCGGGTGGACGCCACCGAGCGACTGGGCCTCGCGGCCCTGCGCTGGGCTGTGCTCCAGGCGCTCGGCCTGCCCGAGCCGGCACTCGCGACCGTGACCCTCGGGCCCGGCAACGACCCGCGGGGCAACCGCCGGGCCGCCGATCTCGCCGGCGTCCTGATGACCGAGGCGCTCGAGCAGGCACCCGCCGACAGCTCGACGCTGCCGGGCCAGCGACCCGCCTGCGAGGACGACCCGGAGGCCAGCCGGATGGTGGGGCTGGTCGACCTCGCCCGGTCCGGTGACACCGAGGCGTTCGGGATGCTGTACGACCACTACAACGGGACCGTCTACCGGTTCCTGTACTACCGGGTCGGCTCTCACGCCCTCGCCGAAGACCTCACCAGTGAGACCTTTTTCCGCGCTTTGCGTAGTATGTCCGGTTTCAAATGGCAGGGCCGCGACTTCGGCGCCTGGCTGGTGACGATCGCGCGCAACCTGGTGGCCGACCACTTCAAGGCCGGCCGCACCCGCATGGAGATGGCCACCGACGACCTGTCCGACCATGACACCGCCACTCCCGGCCCCGAGGACGACGTGATCGCCTCACTCACCAACGAGGCGCTCCTGTGCGGGCTGCGTAAGCTCGCGCCCGAGCAGCACGAGTGCCTGGTGCTGCGGTTCCTGCAGGGCCTCTCCATCGCCGAGACCGCGCAGATCCTCGACCGCTCCGAGGGCGCGGTCAAGCAGCTGCAGCTGCGCGCCGTGCGCAACCTCGCCAAGCTCCTCCCCGAGGGGATCCGCTGATATGGAGGTCACATCAGCCAGGCGTGCGCATAACTCCACCGGCTCCTGGGTCGTTGACGGGAATGTCCGGGTCGCTTCGATCGCTGACCCGGAGGCCAGGGGACGATGAGGATGGGGTCGATGGTCGAGCTGTTTCCGGAGAGGCGCCGCGCAGAGCTGTTCGCGCGCGCCCTCGACGGGCACGCCGCGCCTGCCGACGCACGCCTGCAGGAGCTGCTCGACACCGCCACCCGGCTGGCAGCGGTCCCGCTGGTGCGGCCGCGGGCGGAGTTCCGCGACTCCCTGCGCGCCCGGCTGATGGAGGCCGCCGCGGCCGAGCTGCCCGCCCAGGCGGCCGCCCGCGCCACCGAGACGGCCCCCGAGGTCGGCAGCGGCTCCGGCCCCACCCACCGTGGCGTGGTCACCGCCGAACCCCGGGCCGCCCGTCGCCGGCGCCGCCTGGTCGCCGTGGCCACCGGCCTGGTGATCATCGGCGGCGGCACCGGCGTCGCCGCTGCCAGCGAGCAGGCGCTCCCCGGAGACATGCTCTACCCCGTGAAGCGCACCCTGGAGAGCGCCGAGATCGGGATCGCCCAGGGCGATGCCTCCGAAGGCCGGGCGGTGCTCGAGCGCGCCACCACCAGGCTGGACGAGGTCCAGGCGCTCAGCGCCGACCTCGCCGTCGGCGGGCCCACGCCGGACGGCAGCGACATCTCGGGGGTCGAGTCCGCGCTCAATGACTTCACCGTCGACGCCTCCACCGGCGGCAGCCGCCTGCTCCAGGCCTACGCCGAGAACCACGACCCCGCCGACCTGCGGGCGCTGCGCGACTTCACCGCCGACTCGCACCGCGTGCTCACCGGCCTGTCCGGCACCCTGCCGCCGCAGGCGCAGTCGCTGGTGAGCGCGGCCGACGACACCCTGGTGCGACTCGACACCACGGCCAAGATGGCGTGCCCCGACTGCACCGCCGCGCCGCCGCTGCAGGGGCTGTCCACCGAGCCCGCGGTCCTGCCGGACGTCGCCACCCGGGCCACACCCGACGTCCCCGCCACCACCCAGCACCGTCCGGCCCACCGCAGACACGCCAAGCACACCAGCGAGCCCGCCCGCTCCCCCAGCGGTCAGCCGACGGCCCCCGCCGGCAGCCTGGTGCAGCTGCCGGACCTGAACCTCGACGGCACCGGCGGGCAGCCGCAGCAGGGCACCTCCACCGGCCAGACCGGGGGCTCTGGCACCCAGCAGGACCCCACTCTCGACCTCGGCGACGTGCTCGCGCCGCCGCCCGCGCCGCAGCGCACGGTCGACGCACCGCTGCCCCAGATCCCCCACCGGCTGTCCGGGGACCTCGGCCACGTGACCAGCCCGCTCACCGGCCCCCTGCCGTCGCTGCTCGACGGCACGAGCAACACCGCGGGCAACACCGTCGACAACAGCGGCGACGGGCTCGGCGGCCTGATTCCCTGAGCCGACGCGTCTGAGCTGAGGCGTCT
>CBFGZI010000115.1:0-11957 GCA_965653225.1 uncultured Propionibacteriales bacterium
GAGCTGTCGCGCACCACCGGCGCGCGGCTGGCCTGGGTGCCGCGGCGCGCGGGTGAGCGCGGTGCGCTCGCGGCCGGCTGCCTGCCCGGGATGCTGCCCGGTGGCCGTCCGGTCGCGGACGCGTCCGCGCGGGTCGACGTCGCCGCGGCCTGGGGTGTCGACACGGTCCCGTCGCGGCCGGGTCGCAGCACCGACGAGATGCTGGCCGCTGCGGCCGCGGGCGACATCGGCGCCTTCGTGGTCGGTGGCGTCGAGCTCGCCGACCTCGCCGACCCGCACGCGGCGCACGCGGCCTTGGCCGCCGTGCCGTTCCTGGTCAGCCTGGAGGTCCGGGCCAGCGAGGTCACCGAGCTCGCAGACGTGGTGTTCCCGGTTGCTCCGGTGTCGGAGCGCGCGGGCTCGTTCGTCGACTGGGAGGGCCGGGTCAGGCCGTTCACCAATGTGCTCCGTACACCCGGCGTGCTGCCCGACGTGCGTGTTCTCGCCGGCATCGCCGAGGAGCTGGGCGGCCCCACTCTCGGCTTCCGCACCGTCGAGCAGGCGCGCGCGGAGATGACCGAGCTCGGGCCGTGGGACGGTGAGCGCCCGGTCAAGCCCACCGTTCCGCCGGCCGGCGCCCGTACCGCGGGGGAGGGGCAGGCGGTGCTGGCCACCTGGCGGCACCTGGTCGACGACGGACGCCTCCAGGACGGCGAGCCCTACCTCAAGGCGACCGGCCCGGTCGCGGTGGCACGCGTGTCCGCGCGCACGGCCGCGGCGGTCGGCGTGCCCGACGGTGCCGAGGTCACGCTGTCCACCGAACGCGGCCGGGTCAGCTTCCCCGCAGTCGTCACGGACATGCCCGACGGCGTCGTGTGGGTGCCGCAGAACTCCAGCGGAGTCTCGCTCAACCGCGACCTCGGCGCGCTCGCCGGTGACGTGGTGCGCATCCATGCCAACGCTGCCAGCCAGGGAGGTGCGACGGCATGACCGGCGTCCATCAGTGGACGGTGCTCGCACAGGGCACCTCCGGGGGCGACAACCTCAGCGCCTTCGGGCAGGACCCGGCCTGGCTGTGGATCCTCAAGTCGGTGCTGATCTTCGCGCTGCTGGTGGTGCTCACGCTGTTCAACATCTGGTTCGAGCGGCGGGTCGTGGCGCGCATGCAGCACCGCGTCGGGCCCAACGTGTGGGGCCCGTTCGGGCTGCTGCAGTCGCTGGCCGACGGCGTGAAGCTGGCGCTGAAGGAGGACATCATCCCCAAGGCCGCCGACCGCGCGGTCTACGTCCTCGCGCCGGTCATCTCCACCACCACCGCGTTCGCGGCGTTCGCGGTCATCCCGTTCGGCCCGGTCGTCACCGTGCCGTTCACCGACATCCAGACACCCCTGCAGCTGACCGACCTGCCGGTCGGGATCCTGTTCGTGCTCGCGCTGTCCTCGGTCGGCATCTACGGCATCGTGCTCGGCGGCTGGTCGTCCGGCTCGACCTACGCACTGCTCGGCGGCCTGCGGTCGTCGGCGCAGATGATCTCCTACGAGGTCGCGCTCGGCCTGTCGTTCGTGGCGGTGTTCCTGTACGCCGGCTCGCTGTCGACCTCGGAGATCGTCACCGCGCAGGAACGGCTGTGGTTCGGAATCATCCTGATCCCGTCGTTCGTGATCTTCATCGTCTCGATGGTCGGCGAGACCAACCGTGCGCCGTTCGACCTTCCCGAGGCAGAGGGCGAGCTCGTCGGCGGGTTCCACACCGAGTACTCGTCGCTGAAGTTCGCGCTGTTCTTCCTCGCCGAGTACGTCAACATGGTCACGGTCTCCGCGGTGGCGACGACGATGTTCCTCGGCGGGTGGCAGGCGCCGTGGCCGCTGGGCGGCCCGATCTGGGCGGGCGCCAACGAGGGCTTCTGGCCGGTGCTGTGGTTCATCGGCAAGATCCTGGTCTTCATGTTCATGTTCATCTGGCTGCGCGGGACGCTGCCGCGGATGCGCTACGACCAGTTCATGAAGTTCGGCTGGAAGGTTCTCATCCCGGTGTCACTGGTCTGGATCGTCGCGGTCGCCGCCATCCGGTCCGTCACGCTGTCCGGCGGGTTCGACCGCCGCTACCTGATCGCCGCCGCCGTGGTGGCGCTGGTGCTTTTCGTCGCGCTGTCCCTGATCGGCGAGCGAAGGGCGCCTGAGAAGGAGCAGGAGGCGGAGGAGGAGTTCGACCCCTTCGCCGGCGGCTACCCGGTGCCGCCGATGCCGGGCCAGCGGTTGCCCGGCGAGGAGCCGACGGTCTCCACCGTGAACGAGGAGGATGCGCGTGCCTAGCCTCAGGGAGCAGTTCTGGGACCCGGTCGCGGGGTTCGGGGTCACCTTCCGCACCATGTTCAAGAAGGTGGTCACCGAGCAGTACCCCTTCGAGAAGAAGCCCACCGCACCGCGGTTCCACGGCCGGCACCAGCTCAACCGCTGGCCCGACGGGCTGGAGAAGTGCATCGGCTGCGAGCTGTGTGCGTGGGCGTGCCCGGCCGACGCGATCTACGTCGAGGGCGCCGACAACACCCAGGGCGACCGGTTCTCGCCGGGTGAGCGCTACGGACGCGTCTACCAGATCAACTACCTGCGCTGCATCCTGTGCGGACTGTGCATCGAGGCGTGCCCGACGCGCGCGCTGACGATGACCAACGAGTACGAGCTCGCCGACGACAACCGCGAGGACCTGATCTACGAGAAGCAGGACCTGCTCGCACCGCTGCTGCCCGGCATGGAGAAGCCCCCGCACCCGATGCGTCTCGGCGACGACGAGAAGGCCTACTACCTCGGTGGCCTGCAGGACGTGGCCGGCGAGCAGGCCGCGACACCGGAGGGAAGCAAGTGATCGCCTTCTGGATCCTCGCGCCGATCATGGTGCTCGCCGGGCTCGGCATGGTGCTGGTGCGCAAGGCTGTGCACTCCGCGATGATGCTGGCCGTGGTGATGATCTCGCTGGCGGTGCTGTACGCCGTCCAGGACGCGCCGTTCCTGTTCGCGGTGCAGATCATCGTCTACACCGGCGCCATCCTCATGCTGTTCCTGTTCGTGCTGATGCTGGTCGGCGTCGACGCCAGCGACTCGCTGGTCGAGACCCTGAAGGGCCAGCGGCTGCTCGCGCTGCTCGTCGGTGCCGGCCTGGGTCTGCTGCTCTCCGTCGGCACGGCGCAGGCCATCATCGGCCCGGTCGTGGGGCTGTCGAACGCCCAGCCCGACGGCAACGTGCCCGCGCTGGCGGCACTGCTGTTCAGCAAGTACGTGTTCGCGTTCGAGGTCACCAGCGCCCTGCTGATCACCGCGGCCCTCGGCGCGATGGTGCTGGCGCACCGCGAGCGGCTGACCCCCAAGGTCACCCAGCGCGAACGCGCCGAGCAGCGCCTGCGCGACTACGCCTCCTCGGGCAAGCACCTCGGTCCGCTGCCTGCGCCCGGCGTCTACGCCCGGCACAACGCCGTGGACACTCCCGCGCTGCTGCCCGACGGAACCACGTCGGAGATATCGGTGTCGCGGTCGCTGAAGACCCGCGGCGCCATCCGCTCGGCGCCGATGTTCGCCGGCGCCATCGACGAGGCCCTGCGCAGCATCGACCCCGCGCACGGTGGCGCGGGGCAGGCGCCCAGTGAAGGCAAGAGCTACCCCGGCACGGGTGAGCAACCCGACCCGGGCGCCGACACGATCGGAGACATGCATGAGCGCTGAACCGTTCCTGGTGCTGTCGGGCCTGCTGTTCACCATCGGCGCGTTCGGCGTGCTCGTGCGCCGTAACGCCATCGTCGTGTTCATGTGCGTGGAGCTGATGCTCAACGCCACCAACCTGGCGTTCGTCACGTTCGCGCGCCAGCACGGCAACCTCGACGGGCAGATCGCGGCGTTCTTCGTCATGGTCGTGGCCGCCGCCGAGGTCGTGGTCGGCCTTGCCATCATCGTGACGATCTTCCGCACCCGCCGCTCGGCCTCCGTCGACGACGCGAGCCTGCTGAAGTACTGAGGAGCGCGACCAACGTGAGTGCAAGCCCGCTGTTGCAAGGCACCCTGCCGCTGGTGTCGGCGGACCCGTCCGTGCACACGATCAACCCGACCGCGGCCAGCGGCACCTTCGACCTGCTGTGGCTCGTGGTGCTGCTCCCGGCGGTCAGCGCGGCGATCCTGCTGCTCGGCGGCCGGCGCACCAACGCCTGGGGGCACCTGCTCGGCTGCCTGTCCGTGCTGACGTCGTTCGTGCTCGGCGTGCTGATGTTCGTCGACCTGCTCGGGCTCCCCGAGGACAAGCGCACGGTCACCCAGAACCTCTACGAGTGGGTCACCGCGGGTTCGTGGCACGTCGAGATGGGCCTGACGCTCGACCCGCTGTCGGTGCTGTTCGTGCTGCTGATCACCGGTGTCGGCGGCCTGATCCACATCTACTCGATCGGCTACATGTCCCATGACGACCGCCGGCGCCGGTTCTTCGGCTACCTCAACCTGTTCGTCGCCGCGATGCTGCTGTTGGTGCTCGGCAGCGACTACCTCGTGCTGTTCCTCGGCTGGGAGGGCGTCGGCCTGGCGTCGTACCTGCTGATCGGCTTCTGGCAGTTCAAGCCCTCCGCCGCGGTCGCGGCCAAGAAGGCGTTCGTCGTCAACCGCGTCGGCGACATGGGCATGGCGCTGGCGGTCATGCTGATGTTCGCCACCTTCGGCACCACGTCGATCTCGGCCGTCTCGCACGCGGTCGAGGGTGCGTCGCAGGCCACCCTCACCGCGCTGGGGTTCCTGCTGCTGCTCGGCGCCTGCGGCAAGTCGGCACAGGTGCCGCTGCAGAGCTGGCTGCTCGACGCGATGGAGGGCCCGACCCCGGTGTCGGCCCTGATCCACGCCGCCACCATGGTGACCGCGGGCGTGTACCTGATCGTGCGGTCCAACTTCGTCTTCGACCTCGCACCGGTCGCGCAGACCGCGGTGGTCATCGTCGGGCTGGTCACGCTGATGTGGGGCGCGATCATCGGCTGCGCCAAGGACGACATCAAGAAGGCGCTCGCCGGGTCGACGATGAGCCAGATCGGCTACATGCACCTGGCCGCCGGCCTCGGCCCGGCCGGCTACGCGCTGGCGATCTTCCACCTGCTGACGCACGGCTTCTTCAAGGCCGACCTGTTCCTCGGCGCGGGCTCGGTGATGCACGGCATGAACGACGAGGTCGACATGCGTCGCTACGGCGCGTTGGCGCGGGCGCTGCCGGTCACCTTCGTCACGTTCGGGATCGGCTACCTGGCGATCATCGGCATCCCGCCGCTGTCGGGCTTCTGGAGCAAGGACGCGATCATCGAGGCCGCGTACGGCCAGAGCTTCATCCTCGGTCTCGGCGCCATGCTCGGCGCCGGCATCACCGGCTTCTACATGACCCGCGTGATGCTGATGACCTTCTACACCAGCAAGCGGTGGCGCGAAGATGCACACCCGCACGAGTCCCCCAGCGTGATGACGGTCCCGCTGATGGTGCTGTCCGCGCTGGCGGCGTTCGGCGGCCTGCTCCTCCTCGGTGGCTGGATCGTCAACTGGCTCGAGCCGGTGGTCGGCGAGGAGGAGCACATCCTGGCCGTGCCCGTCTGGGTCGTCTCGGTCGCCACGCTCGTCACCGTCCTGGTCGGCGTCGCGATCGCGTGGGCCTTCGTGGCCAGGCGCGACGTGCCGGAGACCGCGCCGGCGCGGGTGTCCCCGGTGACCAGGGCCGCGCGCGCCGACCTGTACGGCGACGCGTTCAACGAGTCCGTCTTCATGCGCCCGGGCCAGTACCTCACCCGCTGGCTGCTGTACTTCGACAACCGCGGGGTCGACGGCACCGTCAGCGGTCTGGCCGCGCTGATCGGCGGCTCGTCTGGCCGGATCCGCCGGCTGCAGACCGGCTTCGTCCGCTCCTACGCACTGGCCATGGCCGGCGGCGCCGTGCTCGTCGTCGTGGCCCTGCTGGCGGTGAACCTCGCAGCATGAGCTACTCGCAGCATCTCGATGAGGAGGCGTCGTGACGTTCCCGTGGTTGACCGTGCTCGGCGCCCTGCCGCTGGTCGGCGGCCTGGTCGTGGCGCTGCTGCCTGGCCGGGGGTCGTTGCACAAGACCGTGTCGCTGGCGGTGTCGCTGGTCGTCCTCGCGCTCACGGTCGTGCTCGCGCTGCAGTTCAACCCGACCGGGGGCATGCAGTTCGTCGAGGAGGCCGAGTGGATCTCGGCCTTCGGTGCGCACTACGCGCTGGGGCTCAACGGCATCGGCCTGCTGATGATCCTGCTGACGGCGATCCTCACGCCGGTGGTGATCCTCGCGTCGTGGAACGACGCCGAGGGCGGCCGGTGGAGCGTGCGCTCCTTCTTCGCCTGGATGCTGGTGCTCGAAGGGCTGTCGATCGGTGTCTTCGCCGCGACCGACGTGTTCCTGTTCTACGTGCTGTTCGAGGCCACGCTGGTGCCGATCTACTTCCTGATCGGCGGGTTCGGCGGCGCACGACGCTCCTACGCGGCGACCAAGTTCCTGATCTACAGCCTGTTCGGCGGGCTGCTGATGCTGGCTTCGGTGATCGGCCTCTACTCCGTCTCCTCCGCTACCGCTGCCGGACCGAGCTACCTGCTGTCCGACCTGAGCAACCTCACCATGAGCACGACCACCGAACGGTGGCTGTTCCTCGGCTTCTTCATCGCGTTCGCGATCAAGGCGCCCATGTGGCCGGTGCACACGTGGCTGCCCGACGCGGCGAGTGAGGGCACGCCCGGCACGTCCGTGCTGCTGGTGAGCGTGCTCGACAAGATCGGCACCTTCGGGATGCTCCGGTTCTGCCTGGGCATCTTCCCGGAGGCCTCGCAGTGGGCCACGCCGGTCGTGGTGGTGCTGGCGGTGTTCAGCGTGCTGTACGGCGCGCTGCTCGCGATCGCGCAGAACGACATCCGGCGCCTGATCGCGTACACCTCGATCTCGCACTTCGGCTTCATCGTGCTGGGCATCTTCGTGCTCAACAGCCAGAGCCAGGCGGGCTCGACGCTGTACATGTTCAACCACGGGCTCTCCACGGCGGCGCTGTTCCTGGTCACCGGCTTCCTCATCAGCCGGCACGGCACCAAGCGCATCAGCGACTTCGGCGGCGTGGAGAAGCACGCCCCGGTGCTGGCGGGACTCTTCCTGGTCGCGGGGCTGTCGAGCCTCTCGCTGCCGGGGCTGTCGCCGTTCGTCAGCGAGTTCCTGGTGCTGGCCGGCACGTTCACGTCGACGATCCCGGCGGCGGTGTTCGCGACGTTCGGCATCGTGCTGGCCGCGATCTACATCCTGCTGATGTACCAGCGCACGATGACCGGGCCGCCGCGTCCGGGGCTGGTGGCCACGCCGGACCTGAACCTGCGCGAGGTGGTGGCGCTCGCCCCGCTGATGCTGCTGCTGCTCGTGCTCGGGTTCTTTCCCAAGCCTGCCCTCGACGTGATCAACCCGGGCGTGCAGGCGACGCTCAACCACGTCGGTGTGACCGACCCGCAGCCCGCCGTACCCGCTTCCGCCCAGGCCGAAGGGAACTGACCGGTGACGTTCCACGCGACCACCGACCTCGCGCAGCAGATCCAGGCGCCGTCGATCGAGTACGGCCAGCTCTCCCCGATGCTGGTGGTGTTCGGCGTCGCCCTGGTCGGCGTGCTGGTCGAGGCCTTCGCGTCCCGGCGGCTGCGCTACCCGCTGCAGACCGTGCTGGCCGCACTCGGGCTGGTCGGCGCGTTCGTCGCGACCATCCTGGTGGCCACCGGCCTGGAGCCGACCCGGGACGCGCTCGGTCGCGGCGACATCGCCGCCGAGGGTGCCGTTGCGGTGGACGGGCCGACGGTCTTCATCTGGGGCGCCCTGGTACTGATGGCGCTGGTGAGCGTCGGCATGATGGCCGAGCGCCGCCTCGAGGGAGGCGTCTCCGCCTTCGCCGGCCAGGCCGCCGCGCTGCCCGGCACCGAGGCCGAGCGCGAGGCCTCGACCCGCGGCCTCGAGCACACCGAGGTCTATCCGCTGATGCTGTTCGCCGTCGGCGGGATGATGCTGTTCCCGGCGTCGAACGACCTGCTGACGATGTTCGTGGCGCTGGAGGTGCTCTCGCTGCCGCTGTACCTGCTGTGCGGTCTGGCCCGTCGCCGGCGGCTGCTCAGCCAGGAGGCGGCGATGAAGTACTTCCTGCTCGGGGCGTTCTCCTCGGCGTTCTTCCTGTACGGCATCGCGCTCACCTACGGCTTCTCGGGCTCGTTCAACCTCGCCGGCATCGACACGGCGGTGGCGACCCAGGTGGCCGGCAACAAGCTGCTGCTGGCCGGCATCGGGCTGATGGCGGTCGGGCTGCTGTTCAAGATCGGCGCCGCGCCCTTCCACTCCTGGACTCCCGACGTCTACCAGGGCGCGCCGACGCCCATCACCGGGTTCATGGCAGCGTGCACCAAGATCGCCGCGTTCGGCGCGCTGCTGCGGGTGTTCTACGTCGCGTTCGGCGGTGCCCGCTGGGACTGGCTGCCGATGATGTGGATCATCGCCGTGCTCACGATGGGTGTCGGGTCGGTGGTGCTGCTGACCCAGACCGACGTGAAGCGGATGCTGGCGTACTCCTCGATCGCGCACGCCGGCTTCATCCTCACCGGCATGATGGGCGTGCAGACGGTGACCCAGGGCGGCACCAACATCAACAGCATGACCGCCGTGTTGTTCTACCTGGTGGCGTACGGCTTCGCCACGCTCGGCGCGTTCGCCGTCGTCACGGTCGTGCGCGACTCGTCGGGCGAGTCCACGCACCTGTCCCGCTGGGCCGGCCTGGGCAAGCGGTCGCCGGTGGTGGCCGGGGTGTTCGCGCTGTTCATGCTGGCGTTCCTGGGGCTGCCGATGACCAGCGGGTTCACCGGCAAGTGGGCCGTGTTCACGGCCGCCTGGACCAGCGGCTTCCAGTGGCTGGTGGTCATCGCGGTGCTGTTCAGCGTCGTGACCGCGTTCGTCTACGTCCGGGTGATCGTGCTGATGTTCTTCTCCGACCCCGTCGGCGAGGGTCCGACGGTCTCGATGCCCAGTGCCCTGACGTTCACGGTGATCGCGGTCGGTGCCGTGGTGACAGTCTTCCTGGGCGTACTGCCCGACCCGGTGCTCGACCTCGCCCACAATGCGGGGATATTCCTTCGCTGACCCCTGTCGACCAGGAGCCATCGTGACCACAGCCAGCCTCGGACTCCCGTTCGCGGACGCCGCCCTCGAGGCGCGCGTGCGCACCGGGCTGCAACAGGTCGAGGAGCGGCTCGGCGGCGCGGTGGACAGCGACGCCCCGTTCGTCGCCGAGGCGTCGCGGCACCTGATGAACGCCGGCGGTAAGCGCTTCCGGCCGATGCTGGTGCTGGTCGCGGCGGAGTTCGGCGACCCGCAGGCGCCGGGCGTGGTGCCGGCCGCGGTAGGAGTCGAGCTCACCCACCTGGCGTCGCTGTACCACGACGACGTGATGGACGAGGCCGACCTGCGCCGTGGCGCCAAGAGCGCCAACGCACGCTGGGACAACAGCGTGGCGATCCTCACCGGCGACTTCCTGTTCGCACAGGCCTCGGAGGTGATCGCGGACCTCGGGCCCGACGCCGTGCGCATCCAGGCGCGCACGTTCGCGCGGCTCGTCGAGGGCCAGATCCGGGAGACGGTGGGCGTGCGAGCCGGCGAGGACCCGCTCGCGCACTACCTGCAGGTGGTGGCGGACAAGACCGGCTCGCTGATCTCCACCTCGGCACGCTACGGCGCGATGATGTCCGGCGCCGGCGAGCGGGTCGAGCACCTGCTGACGGAGTTCGGAGAGCGGATCGGGTCGGCCTTCCAGCTCTCCGACGACGTGATCGACATCGCCAGCGAGACCGGCCAGTCGGGCAAGACGCCGGGCACGGACCTGCGTGAGGGCGTGCCGACGCTGCCGGTGCTGATCGCCCGCACGTCGGGCGACCCGGACGACGCGCGGCTGCTCGAGCTGCTCGACAGCGACCTGACCGACGACACCAGGCACGCCGAGGCGCTGGCGTTGCTGCGCCGGCACCCGGCCGTCGAGGAGGCGCGGGCGGAGGTGTCGCGCTCGGCCGACGTGGCGCGCAAGCTGCTCGAGGAGCTGCCCGACAACCCGGCCCGGCAGGCGCTGGCCGGGCTCTGCGACCTCGTCGTCACCCGCTCCGCCTGAGCCGTCAGACGGTCGCGGGCTCCTTGACCGCCGCCCGACGCAGCTGGCGGCGCCGGTTGCTGAGCGACTCGGTGGTGAAGACGGCGCACGCCGCCCACACCAGCGCGAACCCGACCCAGCGGGCCGGCGTCATCGGCTCGTCGTACACGGCGACGCCGATGATGAACTGCAGGGTGGGGGTGAGGTACTGCAGCATCCCGATCATCGACAGCGGGATGCGCGTCGCGGCGGCGCCGAAGCACAGCAGCGGCAGCGCGGTGACCACGCCGGTGCCGACCAGCATCGCGGCGTGGCCGGCGCCGTGCTGGCCGAACGTGCCCTCGCCGCCGGCCTGCAACGCCACCAGGTAGCCCAGCGCCAGCGGTGCCAGCACCATCGTCTCGACCGCCAGGCTCTGCACCGCGCCGACGTTGGCCTTCTTCTTGGCCAGGCCGTAGGTGCCGAACGACAGCGCGAGCGCGATCGAGATCCACGGCGGCCTGCCGTACTCGAACGTCAGCCACAGCACGCCGGACGCGGCGATCCCGATCGCGACCCACTGCAGCCGCCGCAGCCGCTCACCGAACGCGACCACGCCCATCGCCACGCTCACCAGCGGGTTGATGAAGTAGCCCAGCGACGTCTCCACCACGTGGTTGTTGTTCACCGCCCAGATGAACAGGAACCAGTTGCTGCCGATGACCAGGCTGGCGATCACCAGCACCGTGCGGGTGCGGCGGTCGAGCAGCGCCGCGCGGACGGTGCTGTAGCGGCGGCGCACCCACACCAGCAGGCCGACGAACAGCAGCGACCACACGATCCGGTGGGCCAGGATCTCCGCCGGCGCGGCGGGCTCGAGCAGCGGCCAGTACAGCGGGAACAGGCCCCACAGCCCGTACGCCGCGATCCCGAAGAGAAGTCCCCGCCGCTGCTCTGACATGAGTCAATGGTATCGACACTCATGACATACGGGCCAACGGGTTTCACGGCTCGGACAGGGTGAGACGCGCCACGCGCCGGCCCGCGAAGTCGTGTGTCAGGTGTGCGGCGGCGCCTGTGTCCGGCGGTGACACACGACGTGGGGGCCGCGGCGGCCGAAAGGGACCACAACCCCCGGTTACACGGCTTGTGGTCGGCCGGGGGTCGGCCAGGCGATCAGGCGGTCAGGCGGTCAGGCGACTTCCCAGGTGTCGCCGCTGGACAGCAGTGAGGCCAGGTCGCCCTCGCCGTGCGTCTGCTGCGCGGTGTGGACCTGCTCGCGGGCGAGGTCGTCGTAGGTCGGGCGCTGCACCTGGCGGAAGATCCCGACCGGGGCCCGGTCGAGGTGCCCGCCCGGAGTGAGCCGCGACAGCCCGAACGCCGCCGACGGGTCGTCGGTGTGCGCGTCGTGCACGTGCAGCTTGGACACGTCGACGGCCTTGTCGCCGGCGCCGCCCTCCTCGGTCGCCACGTCGACGACCGAGAACGCGCCGGTCGTGTCGTCGCGCATCACGCCGTACTGGCCCTGCGAGCCGAACCGGACCGGCTCACCGTGGGTCAGCGGGATGATCGCCGCCTCACGCGTGTCCTTGTCCTTGAACGCCTCGAACGCACCGTCGTTGAAGATCGGGCAGTTCTGGTAGATCTCCACCAGCGCGGTGCCGCGGTGCGCGGCCGCCTCCCGCAGCACCGACGTGAGGTGCTTGCGGTCGGAGTCGAACGTGCGCGCCACGAAGGTCGCCTCGGCGCCGAGCGCGACCGAGATCGGGTTGAACGGGGTGTCGAGCGAGCCCATCGGCGTCGACTTGGTGATCTTGCCCTGCTCGGAGGTGGGGGAGTACTG
>CBFGZI010000116.1:0-11925 GCA_965653225.1 uncultured Propionibacteriales bacterium
GGCGCCGGCCAGGCGTGGTTGTCCACACCAGCCGCCAACACGCTCGCGAGGGCGTGGCCGACTCGGCCAGGTTCGATGCATGCGTCCACGACTCCAGGCCGTCGCCGGCACCCAGGGCGGCGTGTTCTTCCGTCACCAGGCACTCGCGTGCGGCTACTCCGACCGAGAGATCCGGCAGCTCAAACGCACGCGTGAGTGGCTCGTCGTACGCCGCGGTGCCTACGTCGAGGCGTGCTGTGCGCCTCCGGAGAGCGACCTCGACGGATGGCACCGCCTGCGCACCATCGCCGTACTGCACCACGTGCGCGAGCCGGCGGTGGCGAGCCACTCGTCCGCGGCGGGTCTGCTGGGACTGCCGCACTGGGGGACCGACAGAGACAACGTGTACCTGACTCGCCACCAGCACCACGCCGGTCGTGTCGAGGCGGGGGTTGCACACCATGAGGCCACGCTTCCGGACTGGCAGACCACAACCGTCGCCGGTCTCACGTGCACCAACGGTGCTCGCACTGCCTGGGACATCGGCCGCGAGTTCGGCTTCGAGGCCGGCGTGGTCGTCAGTGACGCCGTCCTGCGGATCGGCGGTGACAACGAGGGCTCCGGCGCCCTCGGCGAGGCGGCGGGTCCGCAGGTGGGTGCCACCCGGCAGGACCTCGACCTGCTCGCGCGGCTGATGGAGGACTGGCCAAGGGCGCGGGTGGCCACGGAGGCCTTCGCGTTCGCCGACGGGGGCGGGGAGTCGGTCGGCGAGTCGCTGGCGCGCATCTTCGTGGTGTCGCTGGGCTTTCCGGTGCCGCGCACTCAGGTAGTCATCACCGGCCCCGATCTCGTCGCCCGGGTGGACATGCTCGTCGACGCGCTCGACTGGGTGATCGAGTTCGACGGTCGCCAGAAGTACCGGCGCACCCGCGACGACTGCGACCCGGTCGTCGCCGACGGGGACATCGTCTGGGCTGAGAAGCTTCGCGAGGACGCGCTGCGCGCCGTCGGCAAGAACGTCTCCCGACTGGTGTGGGCCGACCTCTTCGGCAACCGCCGGCGCCGGGCCGGCGCCGCGCTCTGGCGTACCGCCGAGCGGATCGGCGCGCCCCGTGAGTGGCCGCGTCCAGACTGGCTGCGCGCTGCCTGATCCCGGTTCGTCGCGCTCACCCGTTCGTAATCGCCTGTGCCGCCCCGCAGCCCCCTTCCCATGGCATGTAGGCACATCCCGAGGCCCACAACCCACGGGAAGCGCCCACAAGACCCGGTCACATGGCTTGTGGGCCCCGGCCCCACGTCAGGGGATCGCGGGGTTGTTGCCGCCCGAGATGACGGCCACGACGGTGTCGCCGGGGTGCACGGGGACGGCGCCGGTCATCAGCGCGGCCACCGGGGCCGAGGCGCCCGGTTCGGCGAGGACCCGGCAGCGCTCCCACAGCCACCGACGGGCGGTGAGGATGTCGTCGTCGGTCACCAGGGCGGGCTCGGCGCCGAGGTCGCCGGCGACCACGAACGCGTGTGTGCCGACGGTGGCCGCGCCGAGCGAGTCGGCCGCCACGCCGCCGACCTCCACCGCGACCGGCTCGCCGGCTCCGAGCGCGGCATGCAGGCTGGCGCACCGGTCCGGTTCGACGGGGGTCACCGGGATCCGTCCTGACAGGGCCGTCGCGACCCCGGCGTACAGGCCTCCCCCGCCGCAGGCCACCAGCACCCGCGCCGCCTCGGGCACCTGCTCGGCCACCTCGAGCCCGAGGGTGCCCTGCCCGCACACCGTCGTGTACTGGTCGAAGGCGTGCACCGACGTCACGTCGCGTTCCTGCGCCCACTCGTCGGCGGCGGCGAACGCCTCGGGGTAGTAGCCGTCGATGACGTGCGCGGTGGCACCGAAGCCGCGGATACGGTCCACCTTCTCCGGCGGCGACGAGGCCGACACGAAGATGTCCGCCGACAGGCCGAGCCGCTGCGCGGCCCAGGCGAGCGCCGCACCGTGGTTGCCGCCGGACGCCGCGGTCACGCCGGTCACGCCGTCGGGCAGCGAGAGCACCGAGTTCAGCGCACCGCGCGCCTTGAACGAGCCGGTGTGCTGGGTCAGCTCGAGCTTGAGCACCACCCTGCCGGGTACGCCGAGCTCGTCGCCGTGCACCTCGAGCACCGGCGTGCGGCGCACCTTGCCCTCCAGCCGCACGGCCGCCGCCTCGACGTCGGCACGCGTGAGGGCATGCGGAAGCCGGCTCGTCGCCCCGCCCGCCGGGGCGCTCACCGGCGGGACTCGACCCGGTCGGCCCTCCACGCCCGGAACCCCACGGTGCCGAGCACCCCGGCGATGGCGAGGTTGACCACGATCAGGCCGGTGTGCGCCACGTAGTAGCCGGTCGGCCGGCCCTCGGTCGCGGACAGGTTCTTGGCGAAGGTGACCCAGGTGACGACGTTCCAGACCGCGACCCCGAGCAGCAGCGCCGCGTGCTTGCGTTCGAATCTCACCCGCACAGTCTGACAAAGCCCCGTGCACAAGGGCCCACCGGCAAGAGCCCACCGCCAGGGGCTCACCGGCCACGGCCCACCGGCAAGGGCTCAGTGCCGGCGGCGTACGGCGTGCAGCAGCGCGGCCGCGGTCGCCCCGCTGACCACCCCGGCCGCCGCGCTCACCCCGGCGACCCGGCGCTGCGCCACCGACTGCTCGTCGGCCGACTCTTGGTCCCCCGACTGCTGGTCCGCCCGCTGCACGGCGACCGGCCGCTGCGACGTCGACTCGAGACCCAGCCGCCGGCTGTGGCCGTACCGCTCCCGGCGCAGCCTGCGGCGTCGCACCAGCTCGTCTCGCGAGCGGCTGCGCTCCGCCTCGCGTTCGCGCACACGGCGGGCCTCCGGGCACGTGTACGCCCACGCCGCGCCGGCCATGATCACCCGCGAGAAGTAGTTGATCCACACCAGCAGCACCAGCGAGGTGCCGAGCACCGCGGTGGCGGGGTCCTGCGCGGTCATCCCGATCAGCGTGGTGGCGAGGAGCTTCAGCACCTCGAAGCCGAGCGCGGCCACGAACGCCCCCTTGACGACGGACCCGCGCGGCAGGTCGGCCCGGGCCCCGGGCAGCAGGGTGAACATGGTGAAGAACAGCAGTGTGCTCGCGGCGACACCCAGGCCGATGCCGATCACCTTCAGCAGCGCCAGCTCGAGGTCGCCCGGGATCTCGTCGACCCGCAGCAGCAGCAGGACGTTCTGGGTGATGTTGGTGACCGCGCTCGACAGGCCGACCGACACCAGCAGCACCAGCCCGATGGCTGCGAGCACGCCGAGGTCGACCACCTTGGCGACCACGAAGTTGCGCCCGTCCCGCTGCGGGACGCAGAAGACTCCCTGCAGTCCCGACCGCGCCGCGGAGATCCAGCCGAGACCGGAGTACAGCAGCCCCAGCAGCGCGATGATCCCGGCCGTCCTGGCCTGCGCGGCGAGGCTGTCGATGTTGATCGCGGCGTTCCGCCCGTCACCGATGATGCCCGGCAGCACCGTCTCCAGGGTGGTCACCAGCAGGTTGCGGGCCTCGGGCACGACCGAGGCCAGCCAGGTGACCATGGCGAACGCGATCACCAGGACGGGGAAGAAGGACAGGTAGCCGAAGTAGGTGACCGCGCCGGCGAGCATGTTGCCCTGCACCTTCTCCGTGTGCCGGTACGCGAAGATGGCGTGGTCGAGCAGCGGCCAGCGGGCCCGCGCCGCCCGGATCCTGACGCGGCCCCGGTGGAGCGTCCGGCTGACGAGGCCCGGCTGAGCCTCCGCCCCCGGCTCCGCGGTGTTCTCGGCCACGTTAGGTACCTACCCCGTCGCGGGGTAGTCACTCATCGGAGTCTGACGACGACAGCGCGAAGGCGCGGTACGGCCGCCAGACCTCGTCCTCCCCGTGGACATATAGGTGGAAAGCTGTCACGTCGAACGTGCACTCGTAGTCGGCGAGCACCTTGAACGCCTGGTCGAGGCTCTGGTCGTCGATGTGGTGCGCGACCGTCACGTGCGGGTGGTACGGGAACGTCAGCTCGCGGTCGAGATACCCGGTGCGGACGTCGTTGGCCACGACCTCGCAGGCCGAGATGCCCTCGGCCACGACCACGAAGACGACCGGCGAAACCGGGCGGAAGCTCCCGGTGCCGCGCAGGTGCACGCGGAAGCCCGGGTGCCGCCCCGCGACCTCGGACAGGTGCTGCTCGATCTCACCGAGCCGGTCACCGTCGATCTCGGTCGGGGGCAGCAGCGTGATGTGTGCGGGCACGGACTCGGCCTGCGGGTCGCCGAACGACGCGCGGAACCGCCGCAGCTCGCTGCCGTACGGCTCCGGAACGGCCACCGCCACCCCGATCGTCTGCACGCGCCCCACGCTAACCAGTCCCGCCGGTCAGGCCCTGGTCCGGTGCCGGGACGAAGCCGACGCGGTCGTACACCGCCCGCAGGGTCGCGCCGGCGACCTCACGGGCCCGGCTCGCCCCGTCGGCGAGAATCCGGTCGAGCTCGGCCGGGTCCTTGAGCAGCTGCAGGGTCTGGTCGCGGAACGGTGTGACGAAGTCGACCACCACCTCACCGAGCTCCTTCTTCAGGTCGCCGTACCCCCGGCCGGAGTACTCCTTCTCGATGTCGGCCACCGGGCGCCGGGTCAGCGTGGAGTAGATCGTGAGCAGGTTGGACAGCCCCGGCTTGTCGACCTCGTCGAACACCACCTCGCGCCCGGAGTCGGTCACCGCGGAGCGGATCTTCTTCGCCGACCTGCTCGGCTCGTCGAGCAGCTCGACGAGCCCCGACGGCGACGACGCGGACTTGCTCATCTAGATCGACGGGTCCTGCAGTTCGTGGATCTTGGCCGTCTCCTTGACGATATAGGGCTCCGGGAGCGTGAACGTGTCGCCGAACCGGTGGTTGAACCGCTGGGCGAGGTCGCGGGTGAGCTCGAGGTGCTGGCGCTGGTCCTCCCCGACCGGGACGCGGTCGGCGTGGTACAGCAGGATGTCGGCCGCCTGCAGGATGGGGTAGGTGAACAGGCCGACGGTGGCGCGCTCGGCCCCGCCCTTGGCCATCTTGTCCTTGAACTGGGTCATCCGGTTCGCCTCGCCGAAACCGGTGATGCAGCTGAGCACCCACGCCAGCTGCGCGTGCTCGGGCACGTGCGACTGGACGAACACCGTCGACCGCTTCGAGTCGATGCCCGCGGCCAGCAGCTGGGCGGCCGCGCGGCGCGTGCGCTCGCGCAGCACGGCAGGGTCGTGCTCGAGCGTGATCGCGTGCAGGTCGGCCATCATGTAGAAGGCGTCGTGGTCGTCCTGCATCGCCACCCACTGCCGCACGGCTCCGAGGAAGTTGCCGAGATGGAAGGAGTCGCTGGTCGGCTGGATCCCGGACAGCACCCGCGGGGCGGCCGTGGACGATGCGGTCGGCATGGACCGCATTCTGCCAGCGTCCCGGCCGCCGCCGCAGACCGGACCTCACCCCTGCCGGGTGATGCGGCGGGGCCCGCCCGCCGGTGCAATGAGAGCCATCGTTCGGGCCAGTCCGCGCCCCGGCACACCCGCGTCAGGTGCGCGGACCCGAGGACAGGAGTGCGCAATGGGCGTCGTGAGCCACACCCGGGACATGTCCGTCGCCATCGACGAGGGCCTGGTGCCGCGTTTCACGCGGGCGGAGTTCACCTCGGTCCCGCGTGAGCGGATCCCGGAGGCCGAGATGCTGCCGGACTCGGCGTACCAGCTGGTCAGGGACGAGGAGATGCTCGACGGCAACGCCCGGCTGAACCTCGCCACGTTCGTCACCACCTGGATGGACGACCAGGCCAACCGGCTGTACTCCGAGACCTTCGACAAGAACCTGGTGGACAAGGACGAATATCCCCAGACCGCGGAGATCGAGGCCCGGTGCGTGGCGATGCTCGCCAACCTCTGGCGTGCCCCCGACGCCGCCGACTGCATCGGCACCTCGACCACCGGCAGCTCCGAGGGCTGCATGCTCGCCGGCCTCGCGCTGAAGCGGCGGTGGCAGGAGGCGCGTATCGCCGCCGGGAAGCCCACCGACCGCCCCAACATCGTGATGGGCGCCAACGTGCAGGTGGTGTGGGAGAAGTTCGCGGTCTACTGGGACGTGGAGCCGCGCTACGTGCCCTGCGACGAGACCGCGCTGTACCTCACCGGCGACCGGCTGCTGCCGTACGTCGACGAGAACACCATCGGTGTGGTCGCCATCCTGGGCTCCACGATGGAGGGCAGCTACGAGCCGGTCGCCGAGATCTGCGCCGTCCTGGACGACCTCGAACGGCGTGAGGGCATCTCGGTCCCGGTGCACGTCGACGCGGCCTCCGGGGGCTTCATCGCGCCGTTCATCCAGCCCCACCTGGTCTGGGACTTCCGGCTCCCCCGGGTGGGCTCGATCCAGGCGTCGGGCCACAAGTTCGGCCTGGTCTACCCCGGCGTCGGCTGGGTGCTGTGGCGGCACAGCGAGAACCTGCCCGAGAAGCTGGTGTTCAGGGTCAACTACCTCGGCGGGGAGATGCCGACCTTCGGGCTGAACTTCTCCCGCCCGGGCGCGCAGGTGCTGCTGCAGTACTACGCCTTCCTGCGGCTCGGCATGGACGGCTACCGGCGCGTCCAGCAGAGCTGCCAGGACGTCGCCCTGCACCTGTCCGGCGCCATCAGCCAGATGCCGGAGTTCGCGCTGGTCACCGAGGGCCGCGACCTGCCGGTGTTCGCGTTCCGGATCGCCGACGGCGTGACCAAGTACACGGCCTACGACGTCTCACGCAAGCTGCGAGAGCGCGGCTGGCTCGTACCTGCCTACTCGATGCCACCGAACCGCGAGGACCTGGTGGTGCTACGCGTGGTCGTGCGCAACGGCTTCACCCACGACCTGGCCGAGCTGTTCCTGCGCGACCTCCGCAACGCGCGCGACTGGCTGAACGCGCTGGAGTCGCCGATGCCGCAGGAGAGTCACCCGGAGTCGTTCCACCACTGAGGACGAACCGCCCGGCTCGGGAGCGGGCGCAGACCGTCAGCCCGCCCGGCGCGACGGCCGGTCCGCCTCGCCGGCGACCGGCGTGCCGGCACCGTCGGCGTGCTGCTGGTCGCCGTCCGCCCGCGCATTCTCGGCATGGGCACCCGCGGCCTGGACACCGTCGCGCTGGACACCGTCGCCTCCGGCACCGTCGACCTTCTCAGGCGCGCCCTCGGACTGCTGCGACTGCGGTGAAACGCGTACGCGGGCGATCCGGCGGCCGTCGAGCTCGGTGACGTGGAGGCGGTACCGGTCGTAGTCCACGCTCTCGTCCTCGGTGGGCACGTGCCCGAGCTCGTTGACGATGAAGCCCGCGACCGTCTCGTACGGGCCGTCGGGGAGCTCGATGCCGGTCTCGTCGTAGAAGTCGTCGAGGTTGAGCAGCCCGTCGACATCGACGTCACCGGTCAGGTGGCGGGTGGTGTCGCCCTCGTCGGTGTCGTACTCGTCGCGGATGTCGCCGACCAGCTCCTCGACCAGGTCCTCCAGGGTCACGATCCCGGCGGTGCCGCCGTACTCGTCCATCACGATCGCCAGGTGCGCGTTGTCGCGGCGCATGTCGGTGAGCGCGGCGATGATGTGGCGCGTCGACGGCAGCGTCAGCACGTCGCGGGTCACCTCGGCCACGTGCACCGACCGGTTCGCCACCTCCGGGAGCAGCAGGTCGCGCACGTGGACGAACCCGACCACGTCGTCGGAGGAGTCGCGGATCACCGGGTAGCGCGAGTGCGGCCGCTCGAGAGCCTGCTTGGCCGCCTTGTAGATGGGGGTGGAGGCGTCCAGGAAGTCGACTTCGGTGCGCGGCACCATCACCTCGCGGATCTGCCGGTCGCCGGCCTCGAACACGTCGTTGAGGATCTGCCGCTCGTCCTCCCCCAGCGTCTCGTGGCCGGACACCAGCTCGCGCAGCTCCTCGTCGCTGATCTGCTCCCGCTGGGCGTGCGGGTCGGCGCCCACCACCCGCAGCACGATGTTGGTCGACACCGACAGGAACCAGATCGCCGGGCGCAGCAGCCGGGCGATCCGGTCGACGATCGGCGCCAGCCACAAGGCGATGGACTCCGCGCGCTGCATCGCCAGTCGCTTGGCGGCGAGCTCGCCGAGCACGATGGAGACGTAGGCGACCAGCATGGTGATGATCACCAGCGCGATCCCGTCGGCCCAGCCGTCGGGTACGCCCAGCCTGGTCAGCCACGGCGAGATCTTCGTGGCCAGCGTCGCGCCCCCGAAGGCGGAGGCCATGAAGCCGGCCAGGGTCACGCCGATCTGCACCGCGGAAAGGAACCGGTTGGGGTCGGCGTTGAGCCGGGCGACGGTCTGCCCGCGCTTGCCGCGCGCGGCGAGGCTGCGCACCTGGCTCTCGCGCAGCGACACCAGCGCGATCTCGGCAGCGGCGAACACACCCCCGACCAGGACGAACACGATGACGACGAGGATGTCGCGGAGCGTGCCGTTCACCGAGCCTCCCCCAGGAGTCGGCTAGGGCACCGCCTACTACAGGACTCGTCCATGGCATCGAGCGTAGACGAGGGCGGCCGGACCCGGACAGTACGGGACAGCGTCGCGATATGTGCTTGCGGCGGCGGCACGGCGCGGATGACAGTGACAGGATGCGCTTCCCCCAGGACGTGCCGGTGCTCGGCGACGGCAGGGTGACCCTGCGCGCGCACAGCATGGACGACGTGGACAGGGTCACCGAACAGGGCCGCGACCCGCAGATGGCGGCCTGGACCACCGTTCCCGACCCGTACCGACGGGAGGACGCCATCGAGTGGGTCGGAACGAAGGTGCCGCAGGGCTGGGCGGACGGCTCGAACCTCGGCTTCGCGATCGCGCACGAGGGCAGCTACGCCGGCTCGGTCGACCTGCGCCCCCACAGCGAGGTAGAGGCGGAGGTGGGGTTCGCCCTGCACCCCTCGCACCGCGGGCAGGGCGTGATGCGCACCGCGGTGAACCTGGTGCTGGACTGGGGGTTCGAGCAGCGCGGGTTCCGCGTGGTCATGTGGCGCGCCAACGTCGGCAACTGGGCCTCGCGACGCGTGGCGTGGGCGACCGGGTTCCGCTTCGGCCCGACCGTCCCCGGGCTGCTGCAGCAGCGCGGCCGGCCGCGCGACGCCTGGACCGCCTGGATCGGGGCCGGCGACCCGCGACGCCCCACCTGCCGCTGGCTGGTGCCCCCGGTGCTGGAGAGCGGCGACCTGCGGCTGCGCGCCTGGCGCGAGGACGACGCCGACCGGCTCGTCGACGCCTCCAACGACGGCCGGCTGCGGCACTTCATCCCGCGCAGCCCGCTGCCGTACGAGCGCGCGGACGTGCCGGAGTACCTGTTGCGGCTCCGTCAGATGGCGTCGGAGGGCAGGCGGATCGCCTGGTGCGTCGCGGACCGCGACACCGACCAGGCGCTGGGAAACGTGGCGCTGTTCGAGTTCGAACCCGACCGGTCCGCGCAGATCGGCTACTGGTCACACCCCAAGGCCCGCGGCCAGGGCGTAACCGGCCGGGCCGTCCGGCTCGTCGCCGACTGGGCCCTGGCGCCCGCCCCACGGGGTTTCGGGCTGCGCCGGCTCTACCTGTTCAGCGCGGTGAGCAACACCGCCTCCCGCCGGGTGGCCGAGCAGTCCGGTTTCGTCCATGTCGGTACCGAACGCTCGGCGGCCCCGGCGGGAGGCGGCTACGAGGACAGCGCCGTCTACGACCGGCTCGCGGAGTAGCTCTCCGGTCTCACGGCGAGGGGGTCGCTCACCCCTTGGGCAGCCACTGCTGCACCTTGTCGGGGTTGTCCTTGACCCACTTGGCGGCGGCGGCCTCCGGCGACATGCCGTCCTGGGCGATGTAGCCGGCGACGGTGTTCTGGTCGGCGTTGGTCCACTTGAAGTTCCGCACCAGCTGGGCCGCGGGGCTGTTGTTCTGCATGAACTCCTTGCTGGCGACCTTGTTCAGGACGTACCGCGGGTAGCCGCAGTCCACCTTCTCCGGGTTGGCGTCGCAGCCCGGCGTGTACTTCGGCAGCTGCACCTGCTGCAGCTTGAGGTCCTGGAACAGCCACTGCGGCTCGTAGAAGTAGCCGATCATCCATTGGTGGTTCTTCTCGGCCTGCCGGAACGACTGGATCAGCGCGGGCTCGCTACCGGCGTAGACGACCTTGAAGTTCAGGTTCAGGTTGTCCACCAGCGCCTCGTCGTTGGTGACGAACGACGGGTCGCCGTCGAGCAGCTGCCCCTTGGGCGCGGACTCCGACGTCACGAACTTCTGGGAGTACTTGTTCAGGTTCTTCCAGTTCAGGACGTCGGGGTGTGCCTTGGCCAGCCACGGCGGGACGTACCAGCCGATGACGCCGATGTTGCCGTTCGGCCCGACGTCGACTGCGGTCTTCTGCTGCTTGATGTACTTGTTCACCAGGTCCTGGTGGCCCCAGTTCTCGATGACCACGTCGACCTCGCCGGAGCCGAAGCCCTGCCAGGACAGCTCCTCCTTCAGCGGCTTGTACTCGACCTCGCAGCCGAGCTTGTGCTTGGCGATGTAGCCGACGACGTGCGCGGACGCCTCGTAGCCGACCCACGGGTTGATCGCCATGCTCATGTCGTCGTTGCAGTCGCCCGCCGCCGGGCTGCCGGCGCTCTGGATGTTCCCCCCGCCACAGCCGGCCAGAGTGAGGCCGGCGACGGCGGCGAGAGCGGCCAGCCGACCGGCTCGTCTCAGTCTTGCCACGGTGTTTCTCCTTCTCTTGTGCCGCGTCAGGCGGCGGTTGGTGTCATCCGGTGTCGACGCGCCCGAACTGGGCCGCCGTGTGTCTGGTGATGCGGTCGAGCATGATGCCCAGCGCCACGATCGCGATGCTGGCCGCGAGGCCCTTGCCGAAGAGCTGGAGCTGGGAGAAGCCGCTCACCACGAGGAACCCGAGGCTGCCGCCGCCGACCATGCCGCCGATGACCACCATCGACAGCACCAGCAGCAGGCCCTGGTTGGCGGCCAGCACCGACGACCCGCGCGACATCGGCAGCTGGACCTTGCCGATCATCTGCCAGCGGCTCGCACCGGCCGAGCTGGCCGCCTCGACGGTCGGGGCGGGGACTCCGCGGATGCCGTCGGCGATGATCTTGATCGCCGCGGGGGCGGCGAACGCGACGGCGGCCATGATCGCGGTGAACCGGCCCACGTTGAACAGGGCCACCGCGGGGACGAGGTAGACGAACGGCGGGATCGTCTGCAGGGCGTCGAGGATCGGCCGGATCACGGTGTCGGTCTTCTTGCTGCGGCCCATCCAGACACCGACGACGAACCCGAGGATCATCACCAGGATGGTCGCGACCAGCGTCATCGACAGGGTCATCATGGTGTCGAACCAGAGCCCGGTTCCGAGGATGACCGCCAGGCACAGGACGGTGGTGATGAGTGCCCGCACCCCGCCGAGCAGGAACGCCAGCGCGACGAACACCGCACCCGTGAGCCACCACGGCGAGTCGGCCAGCAGCGAGTCGAGCGGGTTGAGCAGGTTGAAGCTGACGAAGTTCTTCAGCGCCAGCGTGAACCCGCCGAACGTGTCGACGATGAACTGGGACGTGTTCGTGATCCAGGACGACACCGGGGTGCCGAGGTCGGGGCTGGTGGGGAACTCGGCGAGCTGGATGTACAGGTGCGACAGGTACACCGCGACCACGGCGACCGCGGCGGTGGCCGCCAGGACGATGCGGCGCACTCGCGGGTTGCGCCGGGACCGTCGCAGCTCCTCGCCGTGCTCGCTCGCTGCGGTGGTCACCCGGTCGAGCATGATCGCGATGATCACGATGCACAGTCCCGCGACGCCCGCGGCACCGATGTCCAGGGTGGACAGCGCCTGCACGACCGGCGCGCCCAGGCCCGGTCCGGCGATCAGGGCGGCGATCGTGACCATCGACAGCGCGGCCATCGTGGTCTGGTTGATGCCCACGA
>CBFGZI010000117.1:0-11885 GCA_965653225.1 uncultured Propionibacteriales bacterium
GCCGCTCACCGGGGCGCCCCCACCGGGATGCTGCCGCCGGCGAGCATCGTGGAGCCGGGGTCCGGGCGGACCTGGTCACGCTCGGTCACCCAGGTGATGCTCGGGTCCTCGCTGCCCGGGGCGTTGACGAAGGACACGAACCGCTGCAGCGCCTCGGGGCTCTCCAGCGTCGCCCGCCACTCGTCCTCGTAGGTGGCCACGTGCCGGGCCATGTCGGCCTCGAGGTCGGCGGCGATGCCGAGCGAGTCGTGCACCACGACGTCGCGGACGTGGTCAAGCCCGCCGTCGAGCGACTCGATCCAGGCGGCGGTGCGCTGCAGCCGGTCGGCGGTGCGGATGTAGTACATGAGGAAGCGGTCGACGTAGGCCACGAGCGTCTCGGTGTCGAGGTCGGTGGCCAGCTCCACGGCGTGCCGGGGCGTGAACCCGCCGTTGCCGCCGACGTAGAGGTTCCAGCCGCTCTCGGTCGCGATCACGCCGACGTCCTTGCTTCGTGCCTCCGCGCACTCGCGCGCACAGCCGGAGACCCCGGCCTTGATCTTGTGCGGAGCGCGCAGCCCGCGGTAGCGAAGCTCCAGGTCGATGGCGAGCGCGACCGAGTCCTGAACGCCGTAGCGGCACCAGGTGCTGCCCACGCACGACTTCACCGTGCGCACCGCCTTGCCGTAGGCGTGCCCGGACTCGAAGCCGGCGTCGACCAGCCGGCGCCAGATGGCGGGCAGCTGCTCGACCCGGGCGCCGAGCAGGTCGATGCGCTGTCCCCCGGTGATCTTGGTGTAGAGGCCGAAGTCCTTGGCGACCTCGCCGATCACGATCAGCCGGTCCGGGGTGATCTCGCCGCCGGGCACGCGCGGCACGACCGAGTAGGTGCCGTTGCGCTGCAGGTTGGCCAGGAAGGCGTCGTTGGTGTCCTGCAGCGCCACGGTGTCGTTGTCGAGCACGTAGCCGTTGGTCTGGCTGGCCAGGATCGAGGCGACCGCGGGCTTGCAGACGTCGCATCCGCGGCCGCGGCCGTGCGTGCGCACCAGCTCGCTGAACGTGGGGATCCGCTGCACGCGGATGAGGTCGAACAGCTCCTGCCGGGACAGGTCGAAGTGCTCGCAGATGCCGTTGCTCACCGCGACTCCGGCGGCGGCGAGCTCCGCGCCCAGAAGCTGCTTCACCGTGGGGACGCAGCTGCCGCACACGGTGCCGGCGCTGGTGCAGCTCTTCACGCAGGCCAGGTCCCGGCAGCCCTGATCGCGGATCGTCGTGCAGATGGTGCCGCGGGCGACGTTGCGGCAGCTGCACACCACCGCATCGTGGGGAAGGGTCGCCGGACCGGCACCGTCGGCCGCCGGCACGAGCAGCGACTCCACGTTGTCCGGCAGGGCCGCCCCGCTGGTGGCCAGCGGGCGCAGCGTGCCATACGCCGAGGCGTCGCCGACCAGGATGCCGCCGAGCAGCCGGGTGCCCTCGGCGTCGACGACGAGCTTCTTGTACACGCCCGCCACGGCGTCGGAGAACACCAGGTCGAGGGTGTCGCCCGCGGCGCCGAACGCGTCGCCGAAGCTGGCCACGTCGACACCGAGGAGCTTGAGCTTGGTGGACATGTCGGCGCCGGTGAACCTCGTCGTCCGCGAGCCGAGGAGGTCGTCGACGACGGTCTCGGCCATCGCGTAGCCGGGTGCGACCAGCCCGTACAGCCTCCCGCCGGGTGCGGCGCACTCTCCGGCCGCGTAGACGTGCGGGTCCGACGTCCGGCAACTCTCGTCGACGACGACACCGCCGCGCTCGCCGACATCCAGACCGCAGTCGCGCGCCAGCAGGTCGTGGGCGCGGATTCCGGCGGAGAACACGACGACCTCGGCGTCGATGTGCTCGTCGCCGGCAAGCCGCACGGAGCTGACCCGGCCGTGTGAGTCGGACTCGATCGCCTCGGTGGCGGCGCCGCAGTGCACCCGCACGCCCAGCGCCTCGATGTGCCGGGCGAGCACCGCCCCGCCGGCGTCGTCGACCTGCAGCGGCATCAGCCGCGGGGCCATCTCCACGACGTGCGTGCGCAGGCCCAGCCGCAGTAGCGCGTTGGCCGCCTCCAGCCCCAGCAGCCCACCACCGATGACCACGCCGGTGCCGGCGTCCTCGGCGGCGGCACCGATCGACTCCAGGTCGTCGATGGTGCGGTACACGAAGCATCCGGTCGCGTCGTGACCGGGGACCGGCGGCACGAAGGGCACGGAGCCGGTGGCCAGGACGAGCGCGTCGTAGGGCTGCTTCTCCCCGGCGGCGGTGGTCACCCGGCGGTTCTCGCGGTCGATGCGGGCCACCGGGCTTCCCAGCCGGAGCCGCACGTGCGGGTGGTCGTAGTCGCCGTTGGGGAGCAGGCTGAGCGCGGTGTCGTCGCGGCTGTCGAACCACGACGACAGCCCGACGCGGTCGTACGCCGGGCGTGTCTCCGCACCGAGCACGACGACGTCCCACATGTCGGTGAGCCCACGCTCGACCGCAGTGCTGACCAGGTGGTGGCCGACCATGCCGTGACCCACGACCACGAGGGTTCTGCGCGGCTGGCTCATCGGGACTCCCTTCAGCGTTGCCCGGACGCTACGGGCGTCGGGTTTCGATGTTGTTTCGCCGTGTCACGCGTACGAAAAACCTCCATCACGGAGTCGCGACATCCGCCACATCCGGTGCCGGCGCGTGTCGTGGTGACGACATCGTCGAGGTCCGTGGAGGCGCGGATGCGGCCGGCGGATACCCCCGCGCAGGCACAGATCTCGGCGTCGTCAGGTGTGACCACCGGGCCGGATGTGCGGTCGCCGTACAACAGCCATCCGGCCTCGGCGGGGCCGATGACCCGCGCGCGGTCGTAGTGCTGCGTGATCGCGCCGACGCGGGCGAGGTCGCCGACCAGGACGCCCGCGCGCACCACTCCGTCTCGCAGCACGAGCTTGCGGTAGGCGCCCTGCAGCGGGTTCGTCATCTCGACGGCATCGCCCGCCGCGTGCTCGGGGTCGCCGAGGACGGCGACGTCGAGGCCGTTGGCGCGCAGCCTCGCGACCACGCGCGAGCCGTCGTAGCGGACGTCCTCGCCGGTGAGCGCTCGCGCGAGCAGGACCGCCTGCTCCCAGGCGGGGCCGACGAACCCGTGCACCCGTCCGCGGTGCTCCGCGCAGTCACCGATGGCGTGCACGCGCTCGTCGTCGACCGATGTCAGCCGGTCGTCGACGACCACGCCGCGGTGCACCATCAGTCCGGACCGCTGTGCGAGCTTGCTGGCCGGGCGGCTGCCGCAGGCGAGCACCAGCAGGTCGGTGGAGAGCACGTAGCCGTTGTCGAGGCGCAGGCCGGCATCGGAGAACCCCACCGCACGAGCACCGGTGTAGACCGCTGTGCCGAGCCCGCGTACCCGGCGCTTGAGGACGCGTGCCGCGGGGTCGCCGAGCTGGGTGTGCATCAGGTGCAGACCCACCTCGACCACCTCGACGGCCAGACCGCGCGCCGACAGCGCGCGAGCGACCTGCAGGCCGAGCAGTCCGCCGCCGACGACCACCGCCCGGCGTGCCGCGGCGGCACGGCGCCGCAGGCGGTGGCAGTCGTCGAGCGAGCGGAAGGCGTGTACGTCCTGGTGCAGGCCGTCCGGTGTCACCACACCGCGGATCGGCGGGATCAGCGGGCGTGACCCGGTGGCCAGCACCAGCCGGTCGTAGCCCAGCACCGAGCCGTCGTCGAGCCGCAGCGTGCGGCTCGCCCGGTCCAGCTCGAGGGCCCTACGTCCGCTGGCCAGGCGCACGCCGTGGTCGGCGTACCACCGCGTGTCCCGCAGCCGCACGTCGTCGTCCTGGTGGGTTCCCTCCACCACCGCCGACAGCAGGATCCGGTTGTAGCCGGGGTGCGGCTCATCGCCGACGACGGTGATGTCGTAGCCGGCGCCCGCCCGCACCAGCTCCTCGACCAGCCGGGTGGCGGCCATCCCGTGGCCGACCACGACCAACCGCTCCCGGTTGCTGCCCGAGCGTCGCGTCATGCCGCCACCACCTGGGCGGCGCACACCTTGAACTCCGGCATCCGCGACCACGGGTCGAGGGCATCGTTGGTGAGCAGGTTGGCGCCAACCCAGTGGAACGGCATGAACACCGTGTCCGGACGGATGCCCGGGCTCAGCCTCGCCCGCACGACGACGGAGCCCCGCCTGGTGCCGACCCGCAGCGGCGCCCCGTCGGTGACATCCAGACCGTGCGCGACCGCCGGGTGGATCTCCACGAACGGGCCAGGCTCGGCGGCGTCGAGCTCGCGCACCCGGCGGGTCTGCGCCCCGCTCTGGTACTGCGCGAGCACCCGTCCGGTGGTGAGGTGGAACGGGAAGTCCGGGCTCGGCTGCTCAGCCGCGCCGGCCGGCTCTACGGCGTGGAAGCGGGCGCGTCCGTCGGGCGTGGCGAACCGGTCGAGGAACATCCGTCGGGTTCCGGGGTGGTCGGCGGTCGGGCACGGCCAGAAGACGCCGTGCTCGGCGCTGATCCGCGGGTAGTCGATGCCCGCGTAGTCGGCCGGGCCGCCGGCGCTCGCCCGCCGCAGCTCGGCGAACACGCGTTCCGGGTCGCGGTCGAACCGTCCCGGCGACCGCAGGCTCTCGGCCAGGTCGGCCAGCACGTCGAGATCGGAGCGGACCCCGGCCGGCGGGTCGACCGCCTTGCGCCGCAGGATCACCCGGCCCTCGACGTTGGTCAGGGTGCCGGTCTCCTCCGCCCACTGCGTGACCGGCAGGACCACGTCGGCGCGGGCCGCGGTCTCCGACAGCACCACGTCCGCCACGCACAGGAGGTCGAGCGCATCGAGGCGCTCCCCCACCCAGGTCGCGTTCGGCGCGGACACCACCGGGTTGGAGCCGAACACCAGCAGCGTTCGCACGCCGCCGTCGGCCCCGAGACCGCCGAGCATCTCGTACGCCGAGCGGCCGGCGGCCGGGATGCTGTCCGGGTCCACCCCCCAGACCGCCGCGACATGGTCGCGCGCGGGTTTGTCGTCGATTCGGCGATAACCGGGCAGTTGGTCGGCCTTCTGCCCGTGCTCGCGCCCTCCCTGGCCGTTGCCCTGGCCGGTGATGCAGCCGTAGCCGGAGAAGGGCCGCCCGCAGTGCCCTGCCGCCAGCGCGGCGTTGACCCATGACAGCACGGTGTCGGTGCCGCTGGCGTGCTGCTCGGCGCCGCGGGCGGTCAGCACCATGGCCCGGCGGGCCTGCCCGAGAAGCCGGGCGGCCGCGCGGACGTCGTCGGCAGGCACGCCGGTGACGCGCTCGACCCGCTCGGGCCAGTACCCCGTGACCAGGCGTCGCAGGTCGTCGAAGCCGGTGGTCCGCTCGGCGACGTACGCCTCGTCGACCAGGCCCTCCGCCACCAGCACGTGCACGAGTCCGTGCGCCAGCGTCATGTCGGTTCCGGGCACCGGCTGCAGGTGCAGGTCGGCGCTCTCGGCCGTCGCGGTGCGACGCGGGTCGACCACCACCAACCGCCCACCCCGGTCCTGCAGTGCGGACACGTGCCGCATCGCCGGCGGCATCGTGGCGGCGATGTTGCTGCCGACCAGGACGAGCACGTCGGTCTGCTCGACATCGGCCAGCGGGAAGGGCAGGCCACGGTCGAGCCCGAACGCGCGCTGGCCCGCGGTGGCCGCCGACGACATGCACCAGCGCCCGTTGTAGTCGATCGCCGAGGTGCGCAGCGCCACCCGGGCGAACTTGCCGAGCGCGTACGCCTTCTCGTTGGTGAGGCCACCGCCGCCGAACACACCCACCGCGTCGCGCCCGTGGCGGCGCTGCGTCTCCTCGACCGCCCGGGCCACCCGCCCCAGCGCATCCTCCCACGTCGTTGCGGCCAGCTCGCCGGTGACGCGGTCCCGCACCAGCGGGGAGGTGAGACGCTCGCGGTGCCCGAGCAGGTCGACGCTGCTCCACCCCTTGCGGCACAGGGCACCGGCAGTGGTCGGGAACTCCGGCCACGGGTGCACGCTGGTCTCCCGGTGCCTGCGCTGCAGCCGCATGCCGCACTGCAGCGAGCAGTACGGGCAGTGGGTGTCGGTCGTGGTCATCCGCGGCTCACACCGACGCGTGCGCCAGGCTGGGCACCTGGGACACCAGCAGCGAGCGGCGCAGGTAGCACCACCACGTCAGCGCCACGCAGCCGGCGTAGAACACCAGGAAGCCGACCAGGGCGGGGACGATGCTGCCGCTCGCAGCCGTGGACATCCCGAACGCACGCTGGATGAGGAACCCGCCGTAGGCGCCGACCGCGGAGATGATCCCGATCGCCGCGGCGCTGTTGCGGCGGGCAGTCGCCATGGCGTCCTCGTCGTCGGCGCCGCACCCCAGGGCGCGCTCCCGGAAGATCGCCGGGATCATCCGGTACGTCGAGCCGTTGCCGATGCCGCTGAGCACGAACAGCGTCATGAACGCGAGCAGGAACGGCCAGAACCGGTGCGCCTGCAGCGACCAGATCACCGCGACGACGCCGATTCCGAGGCCGGCGAACGTCCACGCCGTCACCCGGGCGCCCCCGATGCGGTCCGACAGGCGTCCGCCGACGGGACGGAAGAGCGAGCCCACCAGCGCGCCCAGGAACGCGTACTGCGTCCCGTACACCTCCGGGAACTGGGTCTGGATCAGCAGCGGCAGCGCGCCGGAGTAGCCGATGAACGAGCCGAAGGTGCCGATGTAGAGCAGCGACATCACCCAGGTCTGGCGGTCACGCGCAACACCGACCTGGTCCCGGAAGCTCGAGCGGGTGCCGGCCAGGTTGTCCATGAACATCCACGCGCAGGCCGCAGCGAGCAGCGCGAGGCCGGCCCACACGACGGCCGGGCTGGTGAGGTGCACACCGCCGGAACCCGGCCCGACGATGGCGACACCGACCAGCACCGGCACCAGCAGCTGCACCGTGGCCACGCCGATGTTGCCGCCCGCGGCGTTCAGGCCGAGCGCGTACCCCTTCTCCCGGTCGGGGTAGAAGAAGCTGATGTTGGCCATGCTGGAGGCGAAGTTGCCGCCGCCGAGACCGGCCGCGGCCGCAGCCACCATGAACATCCAGAACGGCGTGTCCGGCGAGCTCACGCAGTAGGCCATCAGCCCCAGCGGCACCAGCAACAGCAGCGCGCTGACCACGGTCCAGTTGCGCCCGCCGAAGCGCGGCACGGCGAACGTGTAGGGGAACCGCACGGTCGCGCCGACAAGGCTCGCCACGGCCAGCAGCCAGAACAGCTGGTCCTCGCTGAAGTCGAAGCCGGCCTGCGGCAGGAACACGACCATCGCGCTCCACAGCAGCCACACCGAGAACCCGATGTGCTCGGCCAGGATCGAGAAGCACAGGTTGCGGCGGGCGATGCTCCTGCCACTGCGCTCCCAGAACGCGGGGTCCTCGGGCTCCCAGTGCTCGATCCATCGGGGACGCGACGAGGGTGTCGGTGTGACGGTCACGCTGGATGTCCTTCCTGGTCGTCTCCAGGCCAAGGAAGGTAGGAAGCTGAAGTTTCGGATCATGCGCCATCGCGTGAGCGTGATGAAACATTTCCCTCACACGCCGAGAGCACGACCGTGAGATCGGCCAGCCGGCCCACGAACCCGTCGCGCGTGTCGATGACGAGACTCGACCCCGACCCGACCACGGAGACACGTCGGCTAGATCCGAAGCCAACCCAATAGGGGATGTGCGCACCTCTCACGAGGAAGGCCCGCGGCATAGTGCCGTCAGTGCACTTCACCTGACATGGCCGGGATGCGATAATCGGGCCGGAGAAAGGCACCCGCCGATGACGCCCTCCATGCTCGCCGTCGCAGCTCTGCTCGCCGTCGCAACTCTGCTCGACGGCGACGAGCCCCGGGAACCAGCGACCAAGCCGAGCCGACCGAGCCCGATCGCTGAGGGCATGGACACCCACGTCATGATCCGTTCGCTCGCCGAGCAGCTGGTGAGCGAGGCCAACACGGTCCTTCGGGAACGCGATGTTGGGATCAGCCTGGTCGACAGCTGATCATCGACTTGCGATGTTGAACTGGCGGGTGTGGCTGTCGACCTGCCACGCGCCGGGCGACGGCGCACTTGCCGGTGTGCCAACGCCGTCGGTGCGATCGGGCGTCGCTCGGGCTCCGACCGTGGCTATTATTCAGCCGTACATGGCGGTCGAGAGGCCTGCATCGACCTTAGAGCCTCGGCCAGTCCGCGACGAATGCTTGGGTCTCGATGGAACTGCATTAGCGTGACCGAGGCGGTCCAACGACTGGTCGGGGGCGGGACGGTCAACCTCAACCGCGAGTGATTCGCGCACCTCGGGAGGCGCTTTGGATAAGGAGCGCGCCCGTATGGCCGATGAACGGCAACGGCTCGCCACCGAGCGGGAACGGCTCGCCGGGGAGCGGGAACAGCTGGCCGACGAGCGGGATCGAATCGCGGACGAGCGCACCGCCCTGCTCCCCCACGTGGACGGCTCCTTCGATAGGGGCACCTTGAACCGGTGGGAACGCGACGCCCTCGCGCGCGACGATGCCGCCGAGGCACGTGACCGCGCTGCCGAAGCCCGCGACCGACAGGCCGAGGAGCGTTCGCGCGCTGCGCAGCAGCGCCGAGGTACCCGAGAGTTGATTGATCCTGATGCAGATGTACGCGATCACGCTGCTTATATTCGCGAAATCGCGACTAACCGACGTGAACGCGAAGCCAATCGACGCGAGCGGATCGCCGACCGGCGTGACCGCGAAATGCTCGCCAGAGCAAGCGATCCCGAGGTCGCTGAAGCGTTCCTGCAGGTGCTGCTGGAACGAGCTGATCTGCGCGACCAGCGCGCCGAAGCTCGAGACAGAGCGGCCGAACAGCGCGATGCCGCGTCTGCGGCCCAGTGCGATGACACCGCCCAAGCGCGCCAGGAACGCGCTGCCGCCGCGGTGGACCGGCTGCAAAGCGGCGAGGACCGCGATCAGGCAGCAGCCGACCGCGCAGATCTGGTGAACCTGGTCAGGACGCTGATCTCAACACGCGCCCGCTCAACCGCCGCCAGACCCGAGCCACCGACCTAATCGGATGATCACGAGTACCTCGATCCGGCAGTCTCCAGGATCGCTGAGCAGATGCTGACGGCGCAGTCATCCATGGCCAGCAAGATGGAGTCTGCTGCAGGATTGGGGCGAGCCGATCCCGAGAACGATGATCGACGTCGGGCACGCGATGGTCGACACGTCCATGCCCGGCGCGCCTAACAAGTCCGAGTTCCACCGTTGGAGAGCGCAACGGGTGCGCAGCTGAACGCGCCTGGCTGCAAGCGATGCTCGCCCAACACGAAGGCGCGATCCAAATGGCCAAGACCGAGCAGGCCGAAGGAGAGAACCCTGCGGCCAAGAGCCTCGCCGGCCAGATCATCCGAAAGCGACGGGCAGAGCGAGCGCCATCAGCTCCGCGGACACCGGTCGAGCTAAATGGCGTGGTCGCCGGGTCTCCGCGCACTGAAGCGGAAGCTCTCCCTGCGCTTGTCGATCCGGATCTGCTCGAATCCCGCCGCGGCCAGGCGACCGTCCAGCGTGTCCGGGTCAACCACCACCAGCGTGTCCGAGCTGTGGATTAACCGCAGCAGCGTGCTGGCGCGGCTGTCGCTGCCGGCGAACACGCCGCCCGGCCTCAGCACCCGGTACGCCTCCGCGAACAGCCGGTCCTGGGCCTGTGCCGAGGGCACATGGTGAAGCATGGTGAAGCACACGACCCCGTCGTAGGACTCATCTTCGAACGGCATGGCGGCGCCGTCGCCGTGAACGACCCGCACATCCTCGATCCGCGAGTCCAGCTGCTCGGCCAGATCCGCGTCGACCTCAAGGGCAGTCACCTTCGCGAGGCAAGCGGCGAGCGCACGCGTGGTCACGCCGTATCCGGGTCCGAGCTCGAGGACGTCCTCAGCACCCCCCACGTAGTCCAGCACCCACGGAACCAACGCTCGCTGCGCATACCTGGCCCAGATGGTCGAGGCGCACAGTCTCTGATGAAGGCGGTTCATCTCGTTGCTCCCTGGGTATCTTCCCGCTGCTGTTGTGGGCGCGGAGAGTCGGTGCCTCCACGCCCACCATCAGCATCAGTCCGGGAGCATCCCGGTCATCTTCTGAATCTCGGCAGCCTGGGCCTGCTGGATCTTCTTCGCCAGCGCCACGGCCCGCGGGTTTATGCCCCGTCGTTCCTCGACGTGGGCCATGTCGATCGCCCTCTTGTGGTGCTCGATCATCATGCCCAGGAACGCCGCGTCGAACGCAGGACCCTTGACGGACCGAAGGTGCTGCATGTCGCTCATCGGCATCATCCCGGACATGCCCTTCATCGAACCGCCGTGGCCCATCGGCCTCGCACCGCTCTTGCCGGGCTGCAGAGACTTGTTCCAGGCCCGAAGCCATCCCTGCATCATGCGGATCTCGGGTGCCTGAGCCACCTCAATCTTCTGGGCGAGTTGCTCGACGGCGGGGTCGGATGCACGTGAATCCGCCAGGCGTGCCATCTGGATCGCTTGACTGTGGTGCGGGATCATTCCCCGCGCGAATTTGACGTCGGCTGTATTGAACCGCGGCGCCTCTGCGGCGTTCACGTTCTTCTCGGCCGCGCAACCGCTCACCACCAGTGAGGCGGTGATGAACAGTGCTGGCAGTGCTCTGGTGTAACGCATAGATCTCCCTGTGTCTGGGCCGTGAAAGTGCTCAGCGACCACCACTGCCGTGGCGGCGCGGCACACCTCAGCACCGAAGAAGGGAGAGTTCAGCCAGCGTGGGTGGTCGTGGAAGACGCGATCGCGGTCGTGGTGTCCTCAGCCATACACGCGGGGAGATTCGCCACAGGGTCCGGTGCTTTCGGACCAGTGCGATCGACAAGGCCAGTGCGAGCCCCGCAAGAGCAACGATGCAGATTCCGATCATGCCCAGGCCGTGATCGTCGGCGCCCTGATCGGATGACAGCGCGCTGTGCCCGGCCTCGCTAGCAGCAGGCTCACGCATGACTGTGGGCTCGGCCTTATCGGCACGCAGCGGGCCGGCCGACACCACAGTCATCTCAGTGCCGTGGCTGCCCGCTGGGCAGCAGTCAGCGGCGAGTCCGTGCATGCCGAGGATGCCGAACAGCACCATCGTCAGAACCGCAGCCCGCCCCCATCCAGCCGGGTTTCGCTGCGCGGACAACTCGCTCAGATTCATCGCAGGCGCGAGTCTATGGGGCACGCGCGCAACCATGCGGATGGGCCCCGCGTCAGCGCGTCACGAGCCGTAAGCAGGAAGCATGTGCCGTCGGCAACGACCTGGAACGGGACATATTCGGGGTGTCCCCGATCCCACTCAGGGTCTGGCTGTGGTGGGCTCTGAAGATGAAGTACCTGCTGCTGTGCCTGTTGGATCCCGCCTTCGGACACCCGCGCGGGCTCTTCGGTGCGCGGGCTGGCCGAGCGCGCCCAGATCGTCGACGTCGTCCGGGGCACCGCGATCTTCCTCAACCGCGGGAAACGAGACCGCGCCGCCGCTGCGGGCCAACGTCGAGCACAACCACGTGCGCCACCGACACGTCGTCATCGTCGCCATCGACGTCGATACCATCCCCCGCGTCCCGGAGGAGGCGTGGCTCACCATCGACCCCCTCGGGCTGACGGCGGACGGCATCACGCACGTGACGATCCGCTTCGGCTACACCGAGACGCCCGACGTACCCGCCGCCCTCGCCCGACTCACCACCGACCAGACCGAGGGCGAGAGCGACCTGGACAACGCGACGTACTTCCTGTCCCGGATCGAGCTGCGGTCCGGGCCAGCCCCGGCGATGGCGCCATGGCGGAAGCGGCTGTTCATCGCCACCTCCCACATCACCGCGGACGCCGCCGAACGCTTCGCGTTGCCGCGCGACCGGGACGTCCTC
>CBFGZI010000118.1:0-11861 GCA_965653225.1 uncultured Propionibacteriales bacterium
GACGTTCTCGATCTGCCCGCCGGGCTGGTCCTCGTGGGCGCCCCGGGCGCGCGCCGCTCCGCCCATGCCGTCCAAGCCAGGAAGGCCGCTCATGCCTGCACCTGGTCGGCCAGCCGCTCGACCCAGAGCGTGCCGGCGAGCGCCAGCCCCACACCGACCAGCAGCAGTGCGTTGCCCGCGGGAGTCGACAGCAGCAGGACGACCGGATGCCCACCCAGGCCCGCGCCGAGCATCAGACCGAACACCGGCAGCATCGCGAGCAGCCGCGCCGTCGCACGCGCCGGCGCCAGCGACGCGGCCACCTCGACGCGGACCTCGTCGTCGGCTCGCAGCCCCTCCGACACCTGCTGCAGCGACGCGGCCAGACCCGACCCGGAGCCCTCGGCGACCTGCCAGGCCGCCGCGGCCGTCGCCAGGCCCCCGCAGCCGGGACCAGCGGATGCCCGCCGCAGCGCGGCCGGGACGTCACCGCCGAGGACCGCGGCGCGTGCGGCGGCGCACAGCCCCTGGTGCGCCTCGGACGCGCGATGTAGGGCGAGGCCCGGCGGCTGCCCTGCGCGCAGCTCGGCGACCAGCGCGTAGCAGGCCTCGAAGGTCTGGCGCCTCCCGAGGTCGGCGCGGCGGCGACTTCGAGCAGCCGAGTGCATCCAGGCGGCTCCACCGGCGACCAGGGCTGCCGAGGCTGTCAGCAGCACCGCCGAGGGGCCGAGCAGGGCCAGCAGCACCGCACCGCCCGCCGCGGCAACCGCCGCGAAGGCCATCGACCCGGCCGGTCGTCGAAGCCGAGGCCCGCGTCGCAGGCCGGCGGCCGAGGCGGCATCGTCACGCGAGCCGGTGGCGAGCCGGGGTGGGCCGGGCCGGAGCAGCAGCGCCACGCACAGGCCGGCCAGCGTCGCGCTCGTCAACAGAACGGTCACCGCGACGCCTCCGCCTCCCGCAGCAGGCGGTGGAGCCGGCCGGCACCGTCGCCCGTGCCGATGCCTCCGCCGGCGCTGAAGGTCACGGCCGTGACCGCGCGAACCACGCCGTCGACAGGCACCAGCACCGCGATCTCGGCCACCCGGCGTCTGCCGTCGGCGCCACGGTGCAGATGCACGACCGCGTCGACCGCGGCCGCGACCTGGGCGTGCGCGGCCTCACGCGACAGTCCGGCGCACACGGCGAGCGACTCCAGGCGGGTGGGTACGTCGGACGCGGAGTTGGCGTGCAACGTGCCGCATCCGCCCTCGTGGCCGGTGTTGAGCGCCGCGAGCAGGTCGACGACCTCGGCCCCTCGCACCTCCCCCACGACCAGCCGGTCGGGCCGCATCCGCAGCGCCTGACGGACGAGGTCCTGCAGCGTGATCTCACCGGCACCCTCGAGGTTGGGCCGGCGCGCCTCGAGCGTGACCACGTGCGGATGGCGGGGCCGGAGCTCGGCGGCGTCCTCGACCAGCACCAGCCGCTCGTGCTGCGCGACCGCCGACAGCAGGGTCGCAAGCAGAGTCGTCTTGCCTGAGCCCGTGCCGCCGCTGACCAGGAACGCCACCCTCGCCTCGACCATCGCCAGCAGCAGGTCACGACCCTCGACCGGGATGCTGCCCGCCGCCACCAGGTCGTCGAGGTCGAACGTCCGGCGTGCGGGAACCCGCAGCGACAGGCAGGTGCCGGGCTGCGCCACCGGCGCCAGCACTGCGTGGAACCGGCACCCGTCGCGCAGGCGCACGTCGACGTAGGGGCTCGCGTCGTCGAGCCGGCGACCGCCGGAGGCGGCCAGTCGCTGGGCCAGCCGGCGCACGGCCGCGTCATCGGGGAAACGGACGGTGGTCAGCTCGAGACCCTCGCCCCGGTCGACGTAGACCTCGCCCGGTCCGTTGACCAGCACGTCGGTCACGTCCGGCTGCAGCAGAAGGTCCTGCAGCGGACCCGCGCCCACTACGTCGCGGCGCAGCGCGTCGACGACCGCCAGCACCGCGGCGTCGCCGACCAGCCTTCCGTCGGAGCGCAGCGCCGCTGCGACCCGGTCGGGCGTCGGCTCGGCGCCGGTCGTCGCCAGCCGGGCGCGGACCGAGTCGAGGGTCTGCTGCGCGACCTCTGCGCTCATGCGGCACCCGACCTCGCCGCGAACACCTGCTCCAGCAGCCGGCGACATCCGCGCGCGAGCGGCCCGCGCCGGCGACGCCACAGTCCCTCCCCGGCGTCGAGGGCCGCGTCGATACCGCGCTCGGGGCGCATCTCCAGCGCCAGCGGCAGGCCGAGGCTGTCACTGACCAGCGGCCCGTCCAGACCGCCCGGGCCGGGACCGCGTACGACGAGCTCGACGCTGGTGCTGACCGTGCCCAGCGCGGCCGCGACCCTGGCGGCCGCCGCAACCGCACGCACCTCCGCCGGCAGGACGAGGTAGGTCGTGTCGACCTCCAGCAGCACCTCTTCGACCGCCGGGTCGAGGCGCCGGGGCAGGTCGACCACCACCTCGTCGTGGCCACGACGTCCGGCGGACACGACCTCGCGCATCACCGCGGGCGGCACCACGGAGAGGTCGCCGCGGTCCCACGACAGGACCCCGAGCGTGCCGACCCGCGGGAGCGCGTCACGCAGGGACGAGGCGCTGACCCGGCCCGAGGTGCCCATCAGGTCGGGCCAGCGGACGCCGGGCACGGTCTCGCTGCCCAGCACCAGGTCGAGCCCGCCGCCGAGCGGGTCGCCGTCGAGGAGGAAGGCCCGGGCACCCATGCCGGCGGCGGCGACCGCGAGCGCGGCCGCGAAGGTGGACGCGCCGCCACCGCCGCATCCGCCCACCACGGCGGCGGTGAGCGAAGGGCGAACCTGTGCGTCGACGGTGTCGGCCAGCCGGCCGACCAGCACGCCCTCGGAGTCGGTCGACGCGACCACCTCCTCGGCGCCGGCGGCCATGGCCTGTCGCCAGGTCGCGACCCGCTCCGGGGTGTCGGTCACGACCAGGACACCGCGACGGCGCGGTGGTGAGGACGCGGCCACACCGGTGAGCAGGTCGTCGCCGACGAGGACGAGGGATGCACCGGTCCACAGCCGGCGTGCCGCACCGGGGTCGGTGGCGACGTCGGGAGTGACGCCGGCGGCCGCGGCGAGCCGAAGGAGGGAGTCGAGCATCGCCTCGTCGGCGGTGACGACCAGCGGCCGGGAGGCGGGAGAGCCCGGGAGTGGTCCGGAACCGGATGGCGGGTCGGTGGCTGCGTCGAGGGAGTCCGCGTCGTCCATGGCAGCAGGCTGGACCGGGGCGCCCGTCTCCCGCGGTCACAACGCTGGTCCTGTGGACGAGCGAGACGATGCGGGAGGCTGTGGATCCAAACCGGACTACCCGCGCGGAAGCGTCATTCCAGCAAAGTGCCCAGACAAGCGACAGCCCCCGGCGGGGGGGTGACCGGGGGCTGTCTCAAGGCCGCGACCCGGGGGGGATAGGTCGCGACCGACCAGCGGCGGGGGGATGCCGCCGGGCTATGGTTCCCCGTGCTCGAAAGACTCAAACATCCTGGGCTGTAAACCCCGATATAAGTGGCTAACGCTCACGAAGACGGACCCCATGGTGTACCCATACTCCCCTAATGAGTCAAACCGCACCGCCGCCGAGTGAGACTTAACACCCTCCCGGCGGACCTGGCGCTCGATGTGATATCTACCCAGTTTCCGGCTGCCTATGCTGACCGCGTGGATCTTCCCGCCGTGTCTCGCACCGCCGCGTTCTTCGACCTCGACAAGACGATCATCGCCAAGTCGAGCACGCTGGCGTTCAGCCGCCCGTTCTACGAGGGCGGGCTGATCAACCGGCGCACGGTGCTGCGCAGCGGCTACTCGCAGTTCGTGTACCTGTTCGGCGGCGCCGACCACGACCAGATGGAGCGGATGCGGCAGTACCTGTCCGCGCTGGCCACCGGATGGGACGTGCAGACCGTCAAGGACATCGTGGCCGAGACACTGCACCACATCGTCGACCCGCTCGTGTACGACGAGGCCGTCGACCTGATCGAGGACCACCACACCGCCGGGCGCGACGTGGTGATCGTGTCCTCGTCCGGCGCGGAGGTGGTGGAGCCGATCGGCGAGATGCTCGGCGCCGACCGGGTGATCGCGACGCGCATGGAGATCGAGGGGGGCCGCTACACCGGCGAGATCGACTTCTACGCCTACGCCGACAACAAGGCGACGGCGATGCGCGAGCTGGCTGAGACCGAGGGTTACGACCTGACCCGCTCGTTCGCCTACTCCGACTCCGCGACGGACGTCCCGATGCTGGAGGCCGTGGGCCACCCGTACGCCGTCAACCCCGACAAGACGCTGCGCCGCGTGGCCGGCGAGCGCGGGTGGCCGGTGCTGGACTTCCACAAGCCGGTCGAGCTGCGCAAGCGCGTACGGATGCCGACGAGCCGCACGACGCTGGCCGGGGTCGCGATCGGTGCGGGCGCCGTCGCCGCGACGGCGGTCGTGCTGGCGTCGCGGCGCCGTCTGCGCCTCTAGTGCCACGTTCCCCGTCAGAGGTCGTGGGGGTTCCGTTTCCCCGCCGACCGGCGTAGAAAGGGGTTCAGCAACAACTGCACGTGGCCGAGTACCCACGCGGCGACCGACCCTTCCCAACAGGGCAATCGTTTCCGGGCTTGTCCCGGTTCGATGATGAGAGTGGTGCACGCCTGGTAGCCCGGCTGACGTGCCAGCGGCGGCGTTCTCTCCGAGAGGGCGCCGCCTGCATGTGCGACGACGGCTTTCGTCAGCCCTTCGGCTGCGCCAGCGGCGAGAGCTCCGCTCCCTTGGCGTACGCGGAGGCGCAGTGCAGCAGCCACTGCCGCACCGCGCTCTGGTCGCCTTCGGTGTAGCTGCGCAGGATCCCCGTGTACGCCCGCGACAGCGCCAGGTGCCCGGCCTCCGGCACCGTCACCGACGCCGGGTCGACGGCCCTGTCCACCAGCACCAGACGTTCCGCGGCCCGGGCGACGACACCGTTGCCGCCGGCGAAGGCCTGCGTGGCGACCACCTCGGCGTGCACGACCGCCGCCACCGCCAACGCCGGTGCGGCCGTGTTCGCGGTGATGCGGGCGGCCAGGTCCGCCAGCCGGTCGCCACCCTGCACCGGACGCCCCAGGTCCTCGTCGGGGACGTAGCCGCGGGCGGCGAGCGTGTGCATGCGGGCCAGGGCCTGCAGCGGCGAGCGCCGCCACACCGGCAGCAGCCCCAGCAGCTCGGTCGACAGCCGCACCGGCCCGGTGTCGTCGTACCCCTCGTCCTCGAGCTCGGCGGACGCGCGCGCACCCCGCAACAGCGACTCGGTGGTCAGCTCGGGACCGGTGCGCCGCAGCCCGCGGTCGCGCAGCAGGGCGTCGATGCTGTCGCGGGCCGCCGCGAGGGCGGAGGGCACACCCTCGAGCCGGGCTACAGCGGCGAAGACGTCGTCTGTTTCGGACACCGCCCGGACTCTACTTCTGGGGGCTCGGACCTATGACTGCTTGGTAACCTCACCAGCGATGGACGACAGCCTGCGGCGGCGCGCGAAGACGTTCGGCGGCATTGCCGATGTCTACGAGCGCACCCGCCCGGGCTATCCCGAGGAGGCCGTGCGCTGGATGGCCGGCAGCTCCCCGGGCCGCGTGCTCGAGCTCGGAGCCGGAACGGGCAAGCTCACCGGCACGCTGCTCACGCTCGGGCACTCGGTGCTCGCCACCGACCCGGACGCCCGCATGCTGAAGCCGCTGCGCAAGCGGCTCAAGGGCACCCCCGTGGCTCAGGCCAAGGCCGAGCAGCTGCCGCTCGCCTCGTCCTCGGTCGACACCGTGGTGGCCGCGCATGCCTTCCACTGGTTCGAGCCCGAGCCGGCACTGGCCGAGATCGCCCGCGTCCTGCGACCCGGCGGCACGCTGGCGGTGGCGTGGAACCTGCGCGACGAGAGCGTGCCGTGGGTGCGGCGCCTCAGCCGGCTGATCGGCTCGGAACGGCACGAGGACCCGACCGAGCTGCTCGAGGACAGCGGTCTTTTCGACGGCATCGAGCACCACACCTTCCGCCACTGGCAGGAGGTGCAGCGCGACAGCCTGCTCGGGCTGGTCGAGTCGCGCTCGAGGGTCGCCGACATGCCCGAGGACGAGCGTTCGGCGTTGCTGACCAAGGTGGGCGAGCTGTACGACGACTACGGCCGCGGTCACGACGGCATGCTGCTGCCGTACCGCTGCGAGGCATTCCGCTGCCGCGTCAGCGGGCTGGCCAACTTCCGCCGCGAGCAGGACCCGCCGTTCGACGACGGCCTGCTGATCGACTTCTCCTGACGAAAGCGGCACGTGGACGAGCTCTGGCCGGTTCTCGCGCTCGTCGCGGTCGCCGTCGCGGTCGGCGTCCTGCTGCTGTGGCTGGTCAGGCACCGGCACGACTTCGGCACACCCGCCGACCGGGCGACGTACCAGACACTGCACACCGCGTCGCTGGCCGCGCCGCTGCTGCGCGGAGGTCTGAACCAACCGGCGGCGGAGAAGTCGAGCCGGTACCTGCGCGCGCTCCTGGGCACCCCCGCGCTGGCGCTGACCGACCTGTCGGTGGTGCTGAGCTGGGACGGCGAGGGCGAGCACCACGCCGCCGACGCGCTGAGGCTGGCCAAGCCGGTGATCGCCGAGGGCCACACGCTCGCGCACGGTCCCAAGCAGGTGCGCTGCGACCAGAGCGAGTGCCCGCTGCGGCACTGCGTGGTCGCGCCGCTGACGGTCGAGGACAGGGTGGTGGGCACCCTGCAGGTCTACGCGCCGTCGGCGTCGGCAGGCATGGTCCGCGCGAGCAGTGAGGTCGCCCGGTGGGTCTCGCAGCAGCTGGAGCTGGCCGAGCTCGACCGGTCCCGGACCCAGCTGATGGAGGCGGAGGTACGGGCGCTGCGGGCCCAGATCTCGCCGCACTTCATCTACAACTCGCTGACCGCGATCGCGTCGTTCGTGCGAACCGACCCCGAGCGCGCCCGTGAGCTGCTCACCGAGTTCGCCGACTTCACCCGCTACTCGTTCCGCCGGCACGGCGACTTCACCACGCTGGCCGAGGAGCTGCGCTCGATCGAGCGGTATCTGGTGCTGGAGAAGGCCAGGTTCGGCGACCGCCTCGACATCCGGCTGCGGGTGGCGCCGGAGGTGCTGTCGGTGGCGCTGCCGTTCCTGTCGCTGCAGCCGCTGGTCGAGAACGCCGTACGGCACGGCATCGAGGGCAAGACGGACCCGGACACCGGGCACGTGTCGATCACCGCCGAGGACGCCGGCCAGGACGCCGTGATCCACATCGAGGACGACGGTGTCGGCGAGGACCCCGAGCGCGTACGCCGCTCGCTGGCCGGCGACGCCAGCATGGACTCGGTCGGCCTGGGCAACGTCGACGTGCGGCTGCGCACCGTGTTCGGCGACGACTACGGGCTGGTGGTCGAGACCGCGCCCGGCGCCGGCACCAAGGTCACCGTCCGCATCCCCAAGTTCGCTCCCGGCGTGCGCGCCTCGGCGCCCTGACCCGGCTTCGGCCCGGCTTGAGCTGCCGCAGACCCGGGTAGCGTGAGGGACGTGCGGTTCCTCCACGACAAGCAGCCGGCGTACGACCTGACGTACAGCGACGTCTTCATGGTGCCTCGTCGCTCCTCGGTGACGTCCCGGCTCGACGTCGACCTCTCCACCCACGACGGCGTCGGCACGACGCTGCCGCTGACCGTGGCCAACATGACCGCGGTGTCCGGTCGGCGGATGGCCGAGACCATCGCGCGCCGAGGTGGGGTCGCGATCATCCCCCAGGACATACCCGTCGACGTGGTCGGCGAGGCGGTTCGCCGGGTCAAGGCCAGCCACCCCGTCTACGACACCGCGATCACCGTGACGCCCGACCAGACCGTCGGCGACGCGATGATGCTGATCGGGAAGCGCGCACACGGCGCCGTGATCGTGGTCGAGGGCGAGAAGCCGGTCGGCGTGATGACCGAGCACGACGCCAGCGGGGTCGACCGCTTCACCCAGGTGCACGAGGTGATGACCAGCGACGTGTTCACGCTGCCCGCCGGTGGCGACCTGCCGGAGGCGTTCACCCAGCTCGCCGAGCACCACCTCACGCTGGCCCCAGTGGTGGACGGCGGCGCGCTCGTCGGTGTCCTCACCCGCAAGGGCGCGCTCCGCTCGACGCTGTACGAGCCCGCCGTCGACCCGCAGGGACGGCTGCTCGTGGGCGCGGCCGTCGGCATCAACGGCGATGTAGCCGGCAAGGTCCGCGGGCTGCTCGCGCACGGCATCGACGTGCTCGTGGTCGACACCGCGCACGGTCACCAGGACAAGATGCTCGAGACACTGCCCGCCGTCCGCCGGGTCCGCGACGAGGCCGCGGAACGCACCGGCCGGCGGGTCCAGATCGTGGCGGGCAACGTGGTGTCGGCCGAAGGCACGAACGAGCTCGTCACCGCCGGTGCGGACATCGTCAAGGTCGGGGTCGGGCCCGGCGCGATGTGCACGACCCGGATGATGACCGGGGTCGGACGCCCGCAGTTCTCCGCCGTGCTGGACTGCGCGACGGCGGCGGCCGAGTCCGGTGCGCACATCTGGGCCGACGGCGGCATCCGGCACCCGCGCGACGTGGCGCTGGCGCTGGCGGCCGGGGCGGCCAGCGTGATGGTCGGGTCGTGGTTCGCGGGCACCCACGAGAGCCCCGGCGACCTGCAGCGCGACTCGCAGGGAGAGCCGTACAAGGAGTCGTTCGGGATGGCCTCGGCGCGCGCGGTCAGCAACCGGACGCGCGACGCGTCCGGGTTCGACCGCGCCCGGCTGGCGCTGTTCGAGGAGGGCATCAGCTCCTCGCGCATGTACCTCGACCACGAGCGGCCGGGCGTCGAGGACCTGGTCGACTCGATCGTCGCCGGAGTGCGCAGCGCGTGCGCGTACGCCGGCGCGGCTTCGCTGGCGCAGTTCCACGACCGCGCCGAGGTCGGCGTGCAGAGCAGTGCCGGCTACGAGGAGGGCCGCCCGCTGCACGCCAGCTGGTGACGGCCGGGCTCGGCGGCGGCATGAGATGACCCTGTCGTCGCCATGAGGATGATTCGCGACGAGACGAGTGGGTAAGCGCCCATTGATGTGGCTCGCGTTGTTCGGGGAGCGCGGCGCGGACTACGTGGGTTTCTGACAGGAACCCGTGAACCGCGGCAAACGCCGCCGTCGCCCCTTTCGCGTCTGGCGGCGGGAAAGGTTGAACCATGGCCACAACGCACAGCGAGGCCGGTGTCGAGAGCCGGGCGACGGCCACCCGCATCGTCGAGCACCCCCCAATCGCAGACCCGGCAGCACTGGGGCTCGGGGCGTTCGCTCTGACGACGTTCCTCCTGTCGGCGGTGAACGCCGGCTGGACCCCCAACAGTGCAGCGTGGATCGGGTATGCCGTGGCGTACGGCGGGCTGGGTCAGCTCCTCGCCGGGATGTGGGAGTTCCGCAACCACAATGTCTTCGGTGCCACGGCCTTCTCGACCTACGGCTGCTTCTGGCTCGGGCTCGCCTTCTACGCACAGAACCTCGAGGACTCCCAGATCAAGGAGTTCGGTGAGGCGCAGGTCGGACAGGACATCGGCATGATCCTGCTGGCCTTCGCCATCTTCAACACCTACATGCTGTTCTGGAGCAGCCAGGTCAACGCTGCCGTCTTTTTCGTCTTCCTGACGTTGGAGGCGACCGAGGTGGTCCTGGCCCTTGGAAACCTCGGCGGCAACGACTCGCTCGTCCAGCTCGGCGGTTACCTGGGCATCCTTACCGCTCTTGTTGCCTGGTACGCGTCAGCCGCGGTCGTCGTGAACGGGATTACGGGAGGCACCGTGCTGCCGGTCGGAGGAAAGCTGATCACGCTGCGCACGCGCTAGTCGACGCCCCCACAACCGAAGAACACGCACCGAAGAGGATGTGGTGAGGATGGCCGAGTCCACCAACATCGATGCTCTGCTGGCCGAGGAGCGCACTTACGACCCACCGGCGGACTTCGCCGAGAACGCCAACGCCCAACCGTCGATCTACGAGGAAGACCCAGACGCGTTCTGGGAGAAGGAAGCACGTGAGCGGGTCACCTGGTTCACCGACTTCAGCGAGCTGAAGCAGTGGGACCCGCCGTACGCGAAGTGGTACCTCGGCGGCAAGCTGAACGTCTGCTACAACTGCGTCGACCGGCACGTCGAGGCGGGTAACGGCGACCGGGTCGCCTTCCACTGGGAGGGTGAGCCCGAGGACACGCGCCGCGACATCAGCTACGCAGACCTGCAGCGCGAGGTCACCCGGTTCGCCAACACCCTGAAGAAGCTGGGGGTGGGCAAGGGCACCCCGGTCGGCATCTACATGGGAATGGTCCCCGAGCTACCCATTGCGATGCTGGCCTGCACTCGCCTGGGCGCGCCCCACACCGTGGTCTTCGGCGGCTTCTCCGCGGACTCGCTGTCGAGCCGCATGAACGACATGGAGTGCAAGGTCCTGATCACACAGGACGAAGCGCTGCGGCGTGGAAGCGCGGTGGCGCTGAAGTCGATCGCCGACGACGCGATGGACTCGGCGCCAGGCATCGACACCTGCCTGGTCGTGCGCCGCACCGGCGGTGACGTCTCCATGACCGACGGACGCGACGTCTACTACCAGGACGCCGCTGCCGACCAGAGCGACGACCCTTCCTCGTGCCCCTGCGAGGAGATGGACTCCGAGGACCTGCTGTTCCTCATGTACACCAGTGGCACGACGGCCAAGCCCAAAGGGATCGTGCACACCACCGGTGGCTACCTGGTCGGCACCGCCGCCACGCACCACTACGTGTTCGACATCAAGCCCGACACCGTGTACTGGTGCGCCGCCGACATCGGCTGGATCACCGGGCACAGCTACATCGTGTACGGCCCGCTGTGCAACGGGACGACGAGCGTGCTGTACGAGGGAACGCCTGACTTCCCTGACAAGGACCGCTGGTGGTCGATCGTGGAGCGCTACGGCGTCACCGTGCTCTACACCGCCCCGACGGCGATCCGCACGCACATGAAGTGGGGCCCCGAGCATGCCCAGAAGCACGACCTGTCGTCACTGCGACTGCTCGGGACCGTAGGCGAGCCGATCAACCCCGAGGCGTGGATCTGGTACCGCGAGCACATCGGCGGGGGTAGGACGCCGGTGGTCGACACCTGGTGGCAGACCGAGACCGGGATGATCCTCATCACCCCGCTGCCGGGGGTGACCACGCTGAAGCCGGGCTCGGCGACCAGGCCGTTCCCCGGCATCGAGCCGTCGGTGTACGACGAGCAGGGCAACGAGGTGGGCCCCGGAGGCGGCGGCTACCTGGTGCTGAAGGAACCGTGGCCGGCCATGCTGCGCGGCGTGTTCAAGGACCCGGACCGCTACCAGGACACGTACTGGTCGCGCTATCCCGGCGTCTACTTCGTCGGCGACGGGGCGCGCGTCGACCGCGACGGCGACTACTGGCTGCTCGGGCGGGTCGACGACGTGATGAACGTGTCCGGGCACCGGATCTCCACGATCGAGGTGGAGAGCGCGCTGGTCGACCATCCCGACGTCGCCGAGGCGGCGGTGTGCGGACGGGCCGACCCCGACACCGGCCAGGCGATCGTGGCCTACGTGACGCTCAAGGGCGGCCGCGACGGGTCCCCGGAGAAGCTCACCGAGCTGCGTGACCATGTGGGCTCCAAGATCGGCAAGCTGGCGAGGCCGGCCAACATCGTGTTCACGCCGGACCTGCCGAAGACCAGGTCGGGCAAGATCATGCGGCGGCTGCTGCGCGACGTCGCCGAGAACCGCTCGCTCGGCGACACGACCACGTTGGCCGACCCGACCGTGGTCAGCGAGATCCAGGACCGGGCCGGGGCCGAGGCCGCCAAGGAGGAGTGAGCCACTCACCCC
>CBFGZI010000119.1:0-11638 GCA_965653225.1 uncultured Propionibacteriales bacterium
GCGTCAATCCGTCGACAAGAACGGAGCCTGTCCGCAGATACTTTGACGCGTCACGAGGAGGGTGGCCGGGAATTGTGGCGCGTCACCAGGTGGTGGCTACTTGAGGAGGCGGGAGAGGCGGCGGTCGGCGAGCGGCTTGCCACCGGTCTGGCAGGTCGGGCAGTACTGCAGGGCCCGGTCGGCGAAGGACACCTCGCGGATCGTGTCGCCGCACACGGGACAGGCCTCGCCGGCGCGGCCGTGCACCCGCAGCCCGGTCTTCTTCTCCGCCTTCAGCTCGCTGGCCGCCAGGCCCTGCGAGCGCGCGATCGCGTCGCCGAGCACGTCCCGGATGGCGGCGTACAGCGTCTCCACCTCGGCGTCGGTCAGCGAGCTGCTGGCCTTGTACGGCGAGAGCTTGGCCGCGTGCAGGACCTCGTCGGAGTACGCGTTGCCGATGCCGGCCACGACCGACTGGTCGCGCAGCGTCCCCTTGATCTGCGCCCGCCCGGCCGCGGTGAGGATGCCGCGCAGCCGCTCGGACGTGAACTCCGCGTCGAGCGGGTCGGGGCCCAGGCTGGCGATGCCGGGAACCTCCTCGACCGAGCGCACGACGTAGATCGCGAGCCGCTTCTGCGTGCCCGCCTCGGTCACGTCGAAGCCGGTGTCGTCGTCGAGCACCACCCGGGCCGCCTGCGGCCCCTTGCCCGGCCGCATCGGGGTCTTCGGGATCTGGTCGCGCCAGCGCACCCATCCCCCGCGGGCAAGGTGCATCACCAGGTGCAGCCCGGATGCCTCGACGTCGAGGAACTTGCCGTGCCGGTGGACGCCGTCGACCAGCAGGCCCTGCAGGGCGGTGACGGGCGGGTCGAAGGTCTTCAGGGCGCTGAACGCCGCGACCTCGACGCGGGCGATGGCGCGGTCGGCCAGCCGGACGTTCAGGTCGTCGACCAGCGCCTGCACCTCAGGTAGCTCGGGCACCCCACCAGTATTGCGGGAAGCGCCAGCCCAGTCCCGCAGCCCAGTCCCGCAGCCCGGTCCCACCGGCGCAGTCCCACCGGCGCAGGCTCGGCACTCAGCCGGAGAAGACCTCCGGCAGCGGCAGCGCGAGCGCCTTCTCCAGCCGGGCGAGGTAGTCGCGGCGCGGGATCTCCAGCACGCCCAGCCGGGCCAGGTGGGGTGTCTGCCACTGCACGTCGACCAGCCGCTCGCCGACGTGCTCGTCGGACAGCGCCCGCACCAGCGCCACCAGCGCGACCTTGGACGCGTCGCGCTGGAGGTGGAACATCGACTCCCCCGCGAACAGGCCGCCGACGGCCACGCCGTACAGCCCGCCCGCCAGGGCGCCGTCACGGTCGTAGGCCTCGACCGAGTGCGCCCAGCCGTCATGGTGCAGCCGCGTGTAGGCCTCGATGATCTCCTGGGTGATCCAGCCCCCGTCGCGCGCGGGGTCGGCGCAGGAGCGGATCACGGCGCCGAAGTCGGAGTCGACGCGGATGTCGTACTTCGCGCACGACTGGCGCAGCGACCGGCTCACCCGCAGGCCGTCCAGCGGCAGCACGCCGCGCTGCGCCGGCGACCACCACAGCATCGCGCGGCTGTCGGGGATCGGCATCGGGAACAGCCCCCCGCGGTAGGCCGCGAGCAGCGTGCCGGGCTCGAGATCGGCCCCGCTGCCGACCAGGTCGTCGTCGCCGGCCAGGTCGGGCGAGGGCATCTCCCACTGCGTCTGCGGGGGCTCGGTCGGCACCTGCCAATGGTGCCACCAGCCTCCCCCGTCGCAGCCGCCGACCGCTCACCAGCGGCTCCGTACACTTTCAGCGGCAGGCAACCTCGAGGGGAGACGGACCAGCATGGGCGTTGGCGGTCGTATCGGCAGGGCGCTGGTGCCGCTGGGCGCCAAGGTCGCCCCCAAGCAGGCGTCCGGCTTCGTCCGGCAGATCCTCGACCTGGCCATCGACGGCTACGGCCGCTACCCCGGGGCCGCCGAGGCGGGGAACCGCCGGCTGCGCGCGACCGGCGGCAACGTCGACCAGGCCATCCACGACGTGATCGAGACGCACGTCCGCCTGGCCGGCGTGCAGGGCTTCGTCACCAGCATCGGCGGCGTGGTGACGCTGGCGGTGACCATCCCGGCCAACGTCGCGGGGCTGGCGATCCTGCAGTGCCACATGGTCGCGACGATCGCGCACCTGCGCGGCTACGACCTCGACGACGCACGCGTGCGCAACGCCGTGGTCGCCTGCATGCTCGGCGACGAGGGCGTACGCAACCTCGTCCGGCACAAGCGGCTCCCGTCGTCCCCGATGGGCATCGCCACGGCACCCGCCTACGACCCCGCCCTCGACCAGCGGATCGCGCAGGAGGTCACCCAGGAGCTGCTCGCCAAGGTGGGCGGCAGGCGGATGGCCGTCGCGGTGACCCGCAAGATCCCCGTCGTCGGCGGCGGCGTCGGCGCGCTCAGCGACGGCTACGCCACCTGGCGGGTCGGTCGCTACGCCGAGAAGGCGCTGCTCACGCGCGGGCGGCGGCGCTGACCCGACGCGCCGCGCCCACCGCGGTCGACGCCTGCCCTCGCGACAGCAGGGACCCGCTCAGCCCGACCCGTCCAGGTCGCACTCGTGTGCGCCGTGTGGACTCGGCGCCACATCCAGCGCGGGGTTGCGGTCGAAGAACCCGAACGGCTTGAGCCAGAACGACACCGAGTCCACGGGCATGACCGGCCAGTCCTCGGGCCGGGTGATGTGGTGGATCCCGAAGACGTACCACAGCACCACGTCGGCGTCCTCGATGTTCCGGTTCTGCTCGGTCCAGACCGGCAGGCCCTTGTCGTCCTTGCTCTGGTTGCAGAACTCCCCGCACGGCCAGCGCTCGTCCCGGTCGTACGCGGTGACCCACAGGTTGTGCCCGATCACCTCGGCGCGCTGGAAGACCGGCGAGCTCGGGTCGAGCATGGACGGGAAGCAGCCGCTGGGCACCAGCTTGTAGCCCACCGACCTGCCCAGGCCGTTCTTGCTGCCGTCGTTCACCACCTTCCACTGCCGCTGGGTCTCCCAGGAGTAGTCCTGCTTGCCCTCCGACTCCGTGCGCAGCGGCTCCTCGTGCTGCACCAGGGCCAGGCCGTACGGGTTGTCCGGGCCGACCGGCGGCGGCCGCGACTCCGACATGTAGACGGTGTTGTTCTCGCCGTCGACGTCGAGGTCGAGGCGGGCCACCAGGAAGTGCTGGTGGTACGGCGCATAGGTGCGGTCGTCGACCAGCGTGCCGTACGGCGGCTGCTGCCCCTCCGGGAAGTGCGAGACCACCATGATGCCGGTGGCGCGGACCTCGCACTCGATGTTGCCGTCCTGGTAGAAGCGCCAGTAGACGAGGTACTCGTAGTTGGCGACGGTCGCGTGGGCCGACACCACGAGCCGCCGCATCCGGCGCACCTCGGCGCCGGAGACCTCGTCGACGTGCTTCCACAGGACGGCGTTGTCCTCCTCGTGGATGCAGATCGCGTTGCGGATCGTGTACGGCTCGCCCTTGGTGTCGTGCAGCTCGGCGTCGACGTAGGTGATCTCGCCGAGGCAGTCACAGCCCAGCTCCAGCGAGGTGGTCATGAAGCCCAGACCCCACTCGCCGACGTCGTACGCCGTGCGCCGGTAGTGGTCGTTGGTCGGGTCGCGGTACGGCACGACCATCTCCGCGAACGACAGCCGGTGCGCGATCGGGCGGACCCTTCCGCCGTCCTCGTAGCCGACGGTGTGGATGACCGGTCCCTCGCGGTAGTTGAAGCCCAGCCGCATCGACCAGTTCTGCCACTTCAGCAGGTAGCCGTCGAGGGTGAACGACACCCCGTCGGGCTGGTGGATCTCCAGCGGCCGCAGGTCGTCGCGCTGCCGCAGCCCGGGCACGCGGGACGGCGTGTACTCACCCATGCTGTTCGGCTTTTCGACCGCGAACGTGTCCTCGATCTCCAGCAGCTCCATCGTGTTCAGGTCGACCACGCAGTGGAAGCCGTTGACCGGGTTCGCGTACGGGTTGGAGCCCTCGTCGATGCGGTACCACGTGTCGGTCCACCCGACCCGGCGGCCGTGGTACCGCTCGGGGATCAGCGCGTGCCCGTACGTCCAGGTGTCCATCAGCACCTTGGACATGTCGGTGATCCCGCGCTTGGCGAGGCTGGCGATGATGTCGGGGTGCCGGCGCAGCGCCTCGTCGGCCTCGTGGAACTCGTCGAGGGTCATGTTGGGCTGCTCGCCCACGACCTCGGTCCACGCGAGCACGCGGTCCTCGGTCAGCGACACGGTCGCCTTGAACACCCGGCCGCCGTCGCGGTTCCAGCAGACCACCAGCGCCTCGCGCACGATGGGGTCGCCGGCGACGAAGAGGCGGACGATCTCCTTCGACGGCTCACGCAGCTCGATGGAGGCGATCCGCCACCGGTCGCCGACGCCCTTGTCGCGTTTCAGGATCTGCGCCGCCGCACGGAACTCGTCGCCGGACAGCGGGTCGAGCGGGTGCGCAGAACCGTGCCCGCCGGCCCGGCCGCCGGCGATCTTCTCGTTGCTCACCGCGGCGGCCACGGGTCAGCTCCCGTTCTCGATGTACGACATCACGTGCTTGACCTCCGTGTACTCCTCCATCGAGTACATCGACAGGTCCTTGCCGTACCCGGAGTGCTTGACGCCGCCGTGCGGCATCTCGGCCACCAGCGGGATGTGGCAGTTGATCCAGACGCAGCCGAAGTCGAGGCGGCGGGCCATCCGCAGCGCACGCTGGTGGTCGCGCGTCCACACGCTGGAGGCCAGCCCGTACTGCACCCCGTTCGCCCAGCGCAGGGCCTCGTCCTCGTCGGTGAACCGCTGGACGGTGAGCACCGGCCCGAAGATCTCGCTCTGGACCAGCTCGTCGTCCTGGTTGAGCCCGTCGATGACGGTCGGGGTGTAGTAGTAGCCCTTCTCCCCCGCCTTCTCGCCCCCGGTGACCAGTCGCGAGTGCCCGGGCGCCCGCTCGACCAGGCCGGTCACGTGCGAGAGCTGGTTCGGGTTGTTCAGCGGCCCGATGTAGAAGGAGTCGTCCTCCTGCTCCTCACGGGAGTACTTGATCTGCCGTGCCGCCTCGGAGAGCCGGTCCACTACGTCGTCGTGCACGCGCGGTCCGGCCAGCACACGGGTCGCCGCGGTGCAGTCCTGTCCCGCGTTGAAGTAGCCCGCGATCGAGACGCCCTCGGCGACCGCGTCGAGGTCCGCGTCGTCGAACACGATGACCGGCGCCTTGCCGCCGAGCTCGAGGTGCACCCGCTTGACGTCGTCGGCGGCCGCGCGCGCGACGGCCATGCCCGCTCGCGTGCTGCCGGTGATCGACACCATCCGCGGGATGGGGTGCGACACCAGCTGCGCGCCCGTGTCCCGGTCACCGCATACGACGTTGAACACGCCGGGCGGGAGGATGTCGGCGAACAGCTCGGCCATGTAGACCGTGCTCGCCGGCGTCGTGTCGGACGGCTTGATCACGATGGTGTTGCCCGCGGCGAGCGCCGGCGCGAACTTCCAGACCGCCATCATCATCGGGTAGTTCCACGGTGCTACGGAGCCGACGACACCGACGGGCTCGCGCCGGATCCACGAGGTGAAGCCACGCATGTACTCCGTGCTCGCCTTGCCCTCGAGCACCCGTGCCGCACCGGCGAAGAACCTGATCTGGTCGGCCATCACCGGCAGCTCCTCGCTGCGGGTCAGCCCCTTCGGCTTGCCGGTGTTCTCCGACTCGATCGCGACGAGGTCTGCGGCGTGGGACTCGATCGCGTCCGCCATCGCCAGCAGCGCGGTCATCCGCTCGCCCGGTGTCGTGTCGCGCCACGTCGTGTCGAACGCGTCCTGTGCCGCGTGGAACGCGCGGTCCACGTCCTCCGGCCCGGAGAGGGGCGAGGTCGCGTAGGCCTCTCCTGTCGCCGGGTTGACGATGTCGATCACGTCCCCCTTGCTGGCGGACACGAACTCGCCGTTGATGAAGTTCTTGAGCTCTCTCTTCTCCGTCATCGTTGTTCTCCGTGGATGGGACGGCCCCGCGTCAGAACGACGACGGAGCCAGGTAGCTGATCGGCTGGGGGTGGATCTCCTCGCTGACGGGAGTTCCGACGTACTGGGACCGGATGCCCGAGATGATCCGGCGGCACCGGTCCGTCAGGTCCTTGGGCTCGTCGGTCTGCAGCCGTCCCTTGGTCACGAGGATGCCGAGGTCGGCGCCCTTGAACCGGAAGTCGCCGGGTGCGTACACGCGTAGGAAGAAGCACTCGGACTCGTCGTGCAGCGGGTGCCAGTCGGGGGCGACCCGCCGGAAGGTGAACGTCCCGTCCTCGTGCAGATGCCACTGACCGGTACGGGGAGCCGCCTGGATGCGCTCGAGCCTGTCGTCGGGCTCCTTCATCACCAGCTGGCTCCACACGTCGACCGCCGCGAGCTCCCGCCACCGCTCGTTGATCTCGTCCACGTCGATGACGTAGTCGACGTCGAGGTACTCGAGCAGGTGGAACAGGAACAGCGGGATGTCGGCGTAGGCGCCCGCGGTGACGTTGGTGATCGACGACGCGCCCGAGATCCGCGGGTTCAGCTCGCCGAGGTACACCTCGTCGGTGTCGAGGTCGACCAGCACGTCGACCTCGAAGAACCCCCGGTAGCCCTCCTTGGCCAGCCGGTCGCCGAGCCGGCGCACGTGCTCGATCGCCCGCGTCCGGTGGTGGTCGGCCAGCGCGTCCGGGTACAGGTCGTTGCCGCACCAGCCGCCGCGGTACGGCGTGAGCTCCTCGTACCCGGTGAGGTCGGTCATGAACGGGCCCACGATCGTGCCGTGGCGGGTGAGCACCGCCTCCACCGCGGCTGCCTTGTGGTTGATCCGCTTCATCACCTTCAGGTCCTCGCCGGTGATGTCGTCCTCGTGCTCCCGCCAGTCGTCCTCGCTCTTGATGAAGAAGGTCGTCTTGCCCGAGTCGCCGTACGGCGTCTGCACGACCAGGTCGGTGCCGAGGTCGTGCCCGGCCGCCAGGTCCAGCAGCTCCTTGTAGCTCGAGGCCGTGGAGAGGACATTCGGGACGCTCGGTGCACCCGCCTCGTTGCCCAGGCGGGTGGTGGTGATCTTGGAGTCCAGGTGCTGACGCAGCGCGTACGGCGGCAGGATCAGGTCGTACCCGAGCTCCTCGCAGATCTGCTCGGTCTCCTCGTCGAAGAAGACCATGCAGACCTTGGGGCTGTCTCCCCGGCTGGCGATGAGGTGCTGGACCTCCGGGTTGCGGAGCAGGTGGTTGTTGATCTCCTCGGCGCTCTTGAACTCCACATAGGGCTTGTGGGCGGGGCTGAACACGTGCGGGTGAGCTCCGTCCCAGGAGTCGTAGTAGGCGATGTAGGAGAAGTTGCGGACCCACCTGTCGAGGCCGAGCAGGTTGAACGCGGTCGGGCCGAGGAAGAAGACGGGCGTCTCGTTCGTCCGCAGGAACGTGCGGATCTCGGAGATATTGCGCAAGTTGCGGCGAGGGTTGTCGCTCATGAAGATGTCCCCCCTTCTGACCAACCCGGGCCGAAGGTACGTCCAGCCTATTCCCGCATAGAGGGCACTGCTACGGCCCGAACCGGTCAGGCCGATCGGTCAGCGGGTCGGTCAGCCGAGGTGCGCGGCGATGGCCTCGAACATCGCCAGCGTGTCGAACATCAGCACCGCATCCTGAGCGGCCGGCCAGGACGAGAGCTTGACGCCCACGACGCGCGCCTGCGGGTTCACGTAGACCATCTGGCCGTGGATGCCCAGGCACAGCAGCACCGCCCGGTCGGCGAACGGGAACCAGAACTGGCTGCGGTACATCCCGCCCGGCATCCGGGTGTCGGTCGGGCTGACCGCGAACGCGTGGCGTGAGTCGGGGTCGCCGACGTAGGCGTCCTGGATCCACCACGCGGGCACCAGCTGGGAGCCGTCGGGCGCACGGCCCTCCTCCAGCAGCATCTGGCCGAACCGGCCGAGGTCGCGCAGCGTGGTGTTCAGCCCGCCGTCGTGCATCGCCGCACCCGAGTGGTCGACGGTGAGGTCCGCGTCGTGCTCCACGCCGAGCGGGGCCCACAGCATCTCGGAGATGAGGTCGGCCATCCGCGCCCCGGCGACCCGCTCGCACACCCACCCGAGCACGTCGGTCTCACAAGACCTGTAGTTGAACGGCCCGCCGTGCTCGCCGTTCCTGCCCAGGCTGACCAGGTAGTCGTACATGCCCATCGGGGTGTCGGCGTGCCGTCGTGGCCGCCAGCCGATGGCCTCCTCCATGACCCGCACCTGGGCGTCGGCGTTGGGGTACTCCTCGGAGAACGCGATGCCCGACCGCATGTCGAGCACGTGCCGCAGCGTCGCGCCCGCGTAGCCCGAGGCGCTCAGCTCCGGCACGTATGTCGTCATCGGGACGTGCAGGTCCAGCGATCCCCGTTCGGCGAGGATGCCCGTGACGCATCCGACGAAGGACTTGGTCACCGACATCAGCAGGTGGGTCGTTTCGGGTCGCATCCCGTTGAGGTACTGCTCGTGCTCGAGGCGCCCGCCGTGGAGGACGAGCATGCCGTCGGTGTAGGTGTCGGCGACCACGTCGGCGACCGTGGTGGTGCGCCCGTCCAGCCGGCTCACCTTCACGTGCTCCAGCCCGCGGTGGGGATAGAGGTGGAGGTGACGGCGGGCGTGCGGAATCTCGCAGACCGAGGCTCCACGCGCGACCCGCGCCGTGGGCACGACCTCGCGCACGTGCTGGAAGGACCACCGGTTGTAGGGAGGGGTCTGCCAGTTCGCCAGCGTCACCCGCTGCTCCAGCGGGGGCGGAAAGCCCTGCATCAGCACGAGGCACCCCTCCCTTCGGTCTGAGTCTAGGAGCATGATCGAAGCACCGGTCCGTGCTCAGGGCAGCCGGTCGCGGGGGGCCGCGGCGCGAGGGGAGGGCGCCCATGCGGTACCTGGTCGGGTACGTCGCCGACGACCCCGGTCGCAGTGCTGTCGCGCTGGCCGGGATGCTGGCCGGCGTCGACGAGCGCGTCGAGATCGTCCTGTGCCATGTCCTGCCCGCGGCGACTGACCTGCCGGTGCGAGGAGCGCCGTCGGCCGGGTACCAGCAGCTCCTGGCCCAGCACGCCGAGCAGTGGCTGGCCGAGGCATGCGAGCAGCTTCCCGGCATCGACGTGCAGACGATGGTGCGCACCGCGCCGTCGCCGGTCGCGGGCCTGGCCGGGACGGTCGAGGAGGCAGGCGCGCAGATGCTCGTGGTCGGCTCGGCCCGCCACGGCGTGCTCCGCCGGCTGACCACCGGCTCGGTCACCGAGCCGTTGCTCCGCTCGTCCCCCGTGCCGGTCGCGGTGGCACCGCTCGGCTTCGCCCCACCGGAGGGCACGAGCCTGCAGCGGGTGTCCTGCGGGTTCCTGGACCGGCCGGGAGACACCGCGACGGTGCTGGCGGCGCGGCAGCTGGCGCGGCGCAACGACCTGCCCCTGCGGCTGGTGACCGTGGTCGTCGCCGAGGGGCACGGCTTCTCGCCGTTCGGGCGTACCGACCAGAACCAGGAGGAGGAGCACCGCGCTCAGACCGTATGGGCTGCGGACCGGGCCGCCGGCGGCCTGCCCGAGGACATGACCGTGGAGACGGTCGTCGCGTCCGGCGACGACCTCGAGTCGGCGCTTGCCGGCATCGACTGGCTGGAGGGCGAGGTGCTGTTCCTCGGCTCCAGCCGGCTCGGGGAGCCCGCCCGCGTGTTCCTGGGCCCGACCGCGACCGCGATCCTCCGCTCCGCACCGGTCGCCGTCGTGGCCATACCCCGCGGCGTGGACGTCAGCCTCGAGAACACCACCGAGATGCCGGTACTGGCGGGCGGCGAAGAGGACCGCTCCGAACCCGGCCGAACGACCGGAGAACACTGATGACAGAAGACACGGCTGCGATCCACATCCAGGCCCATGACCCCCATCACGCGGCGGAGCCCGACCTGCTCGACAAGGGCCTGTCGCACAACTCGATCGGGCTGCTGGGCAGCGTCGTCATCGGCGTCGCCTCCGTCGCACCGGTCTATGCCCTGACCGCGACGCTGGGTCCCACCGTCACCGAGGTGGGCTTCCAGATGCCGGCGATCTTCATCGCCGGGTTCCTGCCGATGCTGCTGGTGGCGTTCGGCTACCGCGAGCTCAACAACGTCGCACCCGACTGCGGCACGACGTTCACGTGGGGCACCAAGGCGTTCAACCCCTATGTCGGCTGGCTCGGTGGCTGGGGACTGGTGCTGTCCACCGTCATCGTGCTGTCGAACCTGGCCGGGGTGGCCGTGACGTTCCTGTACCTGTTCCTCGCCGACCTCACCGGCAACGAAAGCCTGGCCACCCTTGCCGACAACCGGCTGGTCAACGTGCTCACCGTCATCGGCTTCGTCGCGCTCGCGACCTGGGTGAGCTACCGCGGGATGACCACGACCAAGGAGGTGCAGTACGTCCTGGTCGGCTTCCAGATGCTGCTGATCATCGCGTTCGTGGCGTTCGCGCTGACCAAGGTCGCCAACGGGACTGCTCCTGCGACCGACGTGCAGTTCAGCCTCGACTGGCTCAACCCCTTCAGCGTCGCGTCGCTCGCCGCCTTCACCGCCGGCATCTCGCTGTCGCTGTTCATCTTCTGGGGATGGGACGTCTGCCTCACCATCAACGAGGAGACCAGCGGGAGCGAGAAGACCCCAGGCCGCGCGGCACTGCTCACCACCGTCGTCATCCTGTCCAGCTACCTGCTGGTGGCGATCGCAGCGATGTGGTTCGCCGGCATCGGCAAGACCGGCGTCGGGCTGGGCAACCCCGACACGGCCGACAACGTGTTCGAGGCGCTGGCCGAACCGGTGATGGGCGGGTTCGGCACGTTCCTGTTCCTCGCGGTGCTGGCGAGCTCGGCGGCCTCGCTGCAGACGACGTTCCTGTCACCGGCCCGCACGATGCTGGCGATGGGCACGTACAAGGCGATACCGAAGCGGTTCGCGCGCGTGCACCCGCGCCACCAGACGCCCACCTTCGCCACGATGACCGCCGGAGTGGGGACGGTCATCTTCTACACGGTGATGACGTTCGTCAGCGAGAACGTGCTGATCGACACCATCTACGCCCTCGGCATGATGATCTCGTTCTACTACGCGGTCACCGCGTTCTCGTGCGTGTGGTACTTCCGTAGGGAGCTGTTCGCGGACGTGCGCAGTGTCGCGTTCAAGTTCCTCATCCCGCTGTTCGGCGGGATCCTGCTTTCGGTGGTGTTCCTCAAGACGACCGTCGACACGTTCGACCCGAACTACGGCACCGGGTCCTCGGTCTTCGGGATCGGCTCGGTGTTCATCCTCGGCGTCGGGCTGCTGCTCGTGGGCGTGGTGCTGATGCTGTGGTGGCGCGTCAAGGAACCGGAGTTCTTCCGCGGCGGCGTGCTCAAGCACGACACCCCGTCGCTGGTCGTGGAGGACTGACGCGGCCGACCACTCAGGCGAGCGCCTGTACCACCCGCGACGGGCTCGGCCGGCCCAGCTGCCGCGCCATCCACACGCTGGTCTGCACCAGCGACGCCAGGTCGACGCCGGTCTCGATGCCCAGCCCGTCGAGCATCCACACCAGGTCCTCGGTGGCCAGGTTGCCGGTGGCGCTCTCGGCGTACG
>CBFGZI010000120.1:0-11299 GCA_965653225.1 uncultured Propionibacteriales bacterium
CATCTCCGTCGCCGCCGCGCTGCTGCTGCCCGCCGTCGCCTGGGCCGTGTCGGCCGCCCGCCCGGCCCTGCAGCCGCCGGCACCGGCCGCGCAGGGCGCCGTACCGCAGCAGCGGCCGCACGTGGGCGGCTGGCGATGGGAGTCGTGGGGCGGGGTCGAGGTGCAGGTGCCGCGCAGCTGGGGGGACGCCGACCTGACGCAGTGGTGCGCCGACCACGGCACCACCGGGCCCGCCGTCGACAGACCGGAGTTCGGCCGTCACCACCACGTGCTGTGTTCGCTGAACAACGACGGACGCCCGACGTACACCGCCGGGCTGCTGATGCGCTGGGCCGCCACCAGCCCGCGGCTGTCACGCGCCGACGTGGCGCCGTACGCCAGCACCCGCATCTTCACCCTCGGCGACGTCACGCTGACGCTGGTCGACATCGACCCCGCGGTCGGCACCGCCATCCTCGACTCGGCCCGCATCATCGCCGACCGTGACCACCACGGCTGCCCGCCGCAGCAGCAGCTCGGTGGCGCCGGCTTCCTCGCCGACGGCCCCACCGCGACCCTGACCTCGGGCATCGGCCCGGCCGCCTCGGTCTCGGTGTGCCGCTACGGCTTCCGCGGCGGCTGGAGCGGCGACCGGCTGATCTCCTCGCGCCGCCTCACCGGAGCGGCGGCGGCCCACCTGGTCACCGCACTGCGGGACTCGCCCCGGATGCGCACGCCGGGACAGTCCCGGCACTGCCACGTGCCCGAGCGGGAGTTCGCGGTGCTCGAGCTGTGGCCCGCCGACGACGGCGGCTCACCGGCCGGCGCCCCCGCCTCGCTGCTCGTGCGCTACGACGGCTGCTCCGGCCACGGGCTGTACGACGGCACCGCGGTGCGGCGGCTCACGCCCGAGGTCCTGCGGCCGATCCTGGTGCCGCCGTGGAGCGGCGCCATCGACCCGCACCTGCGCCCCCTCGTGCGCGCGGAATTGGCTCGCATGCCCCGCCTGACTCGTTCACACTGACCCGTTGTGGGTCACGTAGATCTGTCCGGAGTCCGGTACGAGCTGCCCGACGGCAGGGTGCTGCTCGAGGACGTGTCGTTCCGCGTCGGCGACGGCGCGAAGGTCGCGCTCGTCGGCGCCAACGGCGCGGGCAAGACCACGCTCCTGCGCCTCGTGACCGGCGAGCTGACCCCCCACGCGGGCTCCGTGCAGCGCAGCGGCGGGCTCGGGGTGATGCGCCAGATGGTGGCCCCGGTGGGTACCGAGGCGGGCGAGGAGTGGGACGTTCGCGACCTGCTGCTGTCGGTCGCACCCGAGCGGGTGCGCCGCGCCGCCGCGCAGGTCGACCGGGTCGAGCTCGTGCTGAGGGAGCGCGACGACGAGCCGACCCAGATGCGCTACGCCGAGGCGCTGGCCGAGTGGGCCGACGCGGGCGGCTACGACCTCGAGGTGCTCTGGGACGTGTGCTGCACCGCGGCCCTGGGGTTGTCGTTCGAGCGGGCGAAGTACCGCGGGCTCACCACGCTGTCCGGGGGAGAGCAGAAGCGGCTGGTGCTGGAGGCGCTGCTGCGCGGGCCCGAGCAGGTGCTGCTGCTCGACGAGCCCGACAACTTCCTCGACGTACCCGGCAAGCGCTGGCTGGAGGAGCGGCTGCGCGAGTCACCCAAGACCGTGCTGTACGTCAGCCACGACCGCGAGCTGCTGAACAACACCGCCACCCGGGTCGCCACGGTCGAGCTCGGCGCCGCCGGCAACCGGGTGTGGGTGCACCCGGGCGGGTTCGCGTCGTACCACGAGGCACGCCGCGCCCGCTTCGAACGGCTCGACGAGCTGCGCAGGCGCTGGGACGAGGAGCACGCGAAGCTGCGCGCGCTGATGCTGATGTACAAGAACAAGGCGGCCTACAACTCCGACATGGCCTCCCGCTACCGGGCCGCCCTGACCCGGCTGCGCCGGTTCGAGGAGGCGGGTCCGCCGGAGGCGCAGCCGCGCGAGCAGAACGTACGCATGCGCCTGCGTGGCGGCCGTACCGGCAAGCGGGCGGTGATGTGCGAGGACCTCGAGCTCACCGGGCTGATGCGGCCGTTCGACCTCGAGGTCTGGTACGGCGAGCGGGTCGCGGTGCTCGGCTCGAACGGGTCCGGCAAGTCGCACTTCCTGCGGCTGCTGGCCGCCGGCGGGTCCGACCCGGACGTGGAGCACCGGCCGGTGTCCGACCGGCGGGTCGAGCCGGTGCGGCACACCGGCCGCGCCCGGCTGGGTGCGCGCGTGCGGCCGGGCTGGTTCGTGCAGACCCACGAGCACCCCGAGCTGGTGGGTCGCACTCTGCTGGAGATCCTGCACCGCGGCGACGCCGCGCCGGACGGGAGGGGCCGCGAGGGCATGCCCCGCGAGCAGGCGTCACGGGCCCTGGACCGCTACGAGCTGGCGGGCGCGGCGGAGCAGCGGTTCGAGTCGCTGTCGGGCGGGCAGCAGGCCCGGCTGCAGATCCTGCTGCTGGAGCTGTCCGGCGCGACCCTGCTGCTGCTCGACGAGCCCACCGACAACCTCGATGTGCAGTCCGCGGAGGCGCTGGAGGACGGCCTGCAGCAGTTCGAGGGGACCGTGCTGGCGGTCACCCACGACCGGTGGTTCGCGCGCGGCTTCGACCGGTTCCTGGTGTTCGGCGCGGACGGCTCGGTCTACGAGTCGGACGCCCCGGTGTGGGACGAGTCCCGGGTCGCCCGCCCCCGCGGACGCGCCGGTGGGGCTGTCCGGTCCGAACCCTGATTGGCGCGGGGGTCCCCTGCAACGAACCTATCGGTGCAGGGGACCGCCGCGGCGAAAAGCGCGAGCGTCAGGACCAGCGCTGGTCGCGGGGCACGAGGTCGCGTCCGCGCTCGCCGGTGTAGATCTGCTTGGGCCGGGCGATCTTCTGCTCCTTGTCGTCGACCAGCTCCAGCCACTGGGCCAGCCAGCCCGACGTACGCGGGATCGCGAACAGCACCGTGAACATCTCCGGCGGGAACGACAGTGCCTCGTAGATCAGCCCGGAGTAGAAGTCGACGTTGGGGTAGAGCTTGCGCTTGACGAAGTACTCGTCCTCGAGCGCGATCTTCTCCAGCTCCAGCGCGATCTTCAGCAGCGGGTTGACGCCCGTGACGTCGAAGACGTCGTCACAGGCCTGCTTGATGATCTTCGCGCGCGGGTCGTAGTTCTTGTAGACCCGGTGGCCGAAGCCCATCAGGCGCTCCTTGCCGTTCTTCACCCCTTCGATGAAGTCCGGCACGTTGTCGACCGAGCCGATGCGGCGCAGCATGCGCAGCACCGCCTCGTTCGCGCCGCCGTGCAGGGGGCCGAACAGCGCCGCGATGCCGGCGGAGACCGCGGAGTACGGGTCGACCTGGCTGGAGCCGACCGAGCGGACCGCGTTGGTCGAGCAGTTCTGCTCGTGGTCGGCGTGCAGGATGAACAGCACCTCGAGCGCCCGGATCAGGCGCTCGTCGGCCTGGAACTTCTGCTCGCTCATCTTGAACAGCATCGCCAGGAAGTTGCCGGCGTACGACAGCTCGTTGTCCGGGTAGACGTACGGCTTGCCCTGCGCATGCCGGAATGCCCACGCCCCGAGAGTGGGCATCTTCGCGATCATGCGCACGATCTGCATGTGCCGGTTCGCGCTGTCCGAGAGGTTGCGCGACTCGGGGTAGAACGTGGACAGGGCCCCCACCGACGCCAGCAGCATCCCCATCGGGTGCGCGTCGTAGCGGAAGCCCTGCATGAACGTCTTGATGTTCTCGTGCACGAAGGTGTGGTAGGTGACCTCGTGCACCCAGGTCTCGTACTGGTCCTTGGTCGGCAGCTCGCCGTTGATCAGCAGGTAGGCGACCTCGAGGTAGGTGGAGTGCTCCGCCAGCTGCTCGATCGGGTAGCCGCGGTACTCCAGGATCCCGGCCTCGCCGTCGATGTAGGTGATCGAGCTGCGGCAGGACGCGGTGTTGACGAACCCCGGGTCGTAGGTCGCGATTCCGGGCTCGTCCTCCTTGACCCGGATCTTGCTCAGGTCGGCGGCACGGATCGTGCCGTCGAGGATCGGTACGTCGTACTCCTGGCCCGTGCGGTTGTCCCGGACCGTCAGGGACTGGTTGTTGCCCGCGGAGTCGGTAGCCGTCTCTTGGGACACGTCGGGTCTCCTCATTGATGTCTCGACTCAGGCCAACTTATGCCCCCGTGCGGCCGGGGGGCGAATTAGGGGCCTCGTGACCCCATTTTGACCCTTGCTCGCGCCGCCGAGTATCCTGGGCGGTCGCTGCGCCCATGCGAGCGGCCACCCGACCGTACGCCGTGGGAGCGCAGTGAGCCCCCGTCGGGGCAGGCCTCAAGACCACCGAACACGAACGAAGGTCCATGACCGTGCGCACGTACAGCCCGAAGCCCGGACACGTCCAGCGCCAGTGGCACGTGATCGACGCCAACGACGTCGTCCTCGGCCGGCTCGCTGTCCAGGCTGCCACGCTGCTGCGGGGCAAGCACAAGCCGATCTACGCGCCCCACGTCGACACCGGTGACTTCGTGATCATCGTGAACGCCGACAAGGTGGCGCTGACCGGCAACAAGCGCGCGGGCAAGCTCTCCTACCGCCACTCCGGATACCCCGGCGGGCTGTCCGCGACCCGGTTCGGTGACCTGCTGGAGAAGCACCCCCGCCGGGCCGTCGAGAAGGCGGTCTGGGGGATGCTGCCCAAGAACAAGCTGGGCCGTCAGATGCTGAAGAAGCTGAAGGTCTACGCCGGTCCCGACCACCCGCACCAGGCCCAGCAGCCCAAGCCTTTCGAGATCACCCAGGTCTCCCAGACCGTCCGGTGAGCGCCCGTCGCCGCCGACCGACAGCCGTTGAAGTGAGGAACGCCCGTGGCTGAGCCCACCACAGCCCCCGCCGCCGACACCGAGGAGTCGAGCGCGGTCGCCTACAGCTCCGAGACCGCCCCGTCCCCGGAGGGCGCCGAGCGCCAGGCCGTGATCGCCCCGGGCGGGGCGACCGGTCGCCGCAAGCAGGCCATCGCCCGCGTCCGCCTGGTGCCCGGCAGCGGACAGTGGACGGTCAACGGCCGCTCGCTCGACCAGTACTTCCCGAACAAGCTGCACCAGCAGCTGGTCAACGAGCCGTTCGTGCTCACCCACGCAGCCGGTGCCTACGACGTGATCGCCCGCATCCAGGGCGGCGGCGCCAGCGGCCAGGCCGGCGCCCTGCGCCTGGGCGTCTCCCGGGCGCTCAGCTCGGTCGACGTGGAGGCCAACCGGCCCACGCTGAAGAAGGCCGGCATGCTCACCCGCGACGCCCGGGTCAAGGAGCGCAAGAAGGCCGGGCTGAAGAAGGCCCGCAAGGCTCCGCAGTACTCCAAGCGCTGACCGGCGCTGCTGCCACCAGCACGGTGACTCGTCCGTGAGCCGGATCTTCGGCACCGACGGCGTCCGCGGCGTCGCCAACCGCGACCTCACCGCAGAGCTCGCGCTCGACCTGTCCGTCGCGGCCGCGCACGTGCTCGGCGAGGCGGGCAAGGAGGACGAGTTCCGCTCGTACCGGCCGATGGCCGTGGTCGGGCGCGACACCCGCGCCTCCGGGGAGTTCCTGGAGGCGGCCGTGGTCGCAGGCATGACCAGCGCCGGCGTCGACGTGCTGCGCCTGGGCGTGCTGCCGACGCCCGCGGTGGCGTACCTCACCGCCGACCTGCGCGCGGACTTCGGCGTGATGCTGTCGGCCAGCCACAACCCGATGCCCGACAACGGCATCAAGTACTTCTCCCGCGGCGGCCACAAGCTCGAGGACCTGCTCGAGGCCGAGATCGAGGCGCACATGCGCGCCAGCTGGCGCCGCCCGACCGGCCGCGGTGTCGGCCGGGTGCGCGACCTGCCGGCCGAGGCCGAGTCGCGCTACGTCGACCACCTGCTGTCGACGGTGCCGCACCGGCTGGACGGGCTGCGGGTGGTGGTCGACGGGGCCAACGGGGCGGCGTACGACGCGGCGCCGCGCGCGCTGCGGGCGATGGGCGCTGACGTCGTCGCGATCCACTGCGACCCCGACGGATACGACATCAACGACGGCTGCGGCTCCACCCACCTGGAGTCGCTGCAGGCCGCGGTGGTGCGCAACGGCGCCCACGCCGGCGTCGCGCTCGACGGCGACGCCGACCGCTGCCTGGCGGTGGACGCCGAGGGCCTGGTCGTCGACGGCGACCAGATCCTGGCCGTGCTGACGCTGGCGATGCGCGACGCCGGGCGGCTGCGCGAGGACACCGTGGTGGCGACCGTGATGAGCAACCTCGGGTTCCGCCAGGCGATGGAGCGCGAGCGGGTCAACGTCGAGCAGACCAAGGTCGGCGACCGGTACGTGCTGGAGCTGATGCGTGCCCGGGGCTACAACCTCGGCGGCGAGCAGTCCGGCCACGTGGTGATGACCGACCACGCCACCACCGGGGACGGCACGCTCACCGCGCTGCACCTGATGTCCCGCATGGCGCACACGGGCCGCTCGCTCGCCGACCTCGCCGGCGTCATGACGCGGCTGCCGCAGGTGCTGGTCAACGTGCCGGGTGTGGACAAGTCGCGGGCCGACGAGGACCCGACCGTGCGGGCCGCCGTCCAGGAGGCCCAGGAGGAGCTGGGCACCGCCGGGCGCGTGCTGCTGCGGCCCTCGGGCACCGAGGCGCTGGTGCGGGTGATGGTCGAGGCCGAGACGGCCGAGCACGCCCAGCAGGTCGCCAAGCGCCTGGCCATGGTGGTGGAGACCGCGCTCGCGCTGTAGCGGCCGCCTCAGATCTTGCGCAGCCGCACCCAGCGCACCGAGTGGTCGGCGTCCTTGCGCAGCACCAGCGAGGCCCGGCTGCGGGTGGGCTTGATGTTCGCGGCCAGGTTGGGCCCGTTGATGGTGTCCCACAGCTGCTCGGCCTGGGCGATGGCCTCCGGGACGCTCAGGTCGGCGTAGCGGGTGAAGTACGACTCGGGGTCCCGGAACGCGGTCTCGCGCAGTCGCTGGAACCGCTCGACGTACCAGCTGCGGATGTCGCCGACGGCCGCGTCGACGTACACCGAGAAGTCGAAGAAGTCGCTGACCGCGAGGCCGGTGCGCCCGTCGGCCCGGACGCTGGCCGGCTGGAGCACGTTCAGCCCCTCGACCAGCAGGATGTCGGGGCCCTTGAGCACCTGCGTCTCGCCGGGGATCACGTCGTACTTCAGATGGGAGTACTGCGGCACGCTCACCGTCTCCCGGCCGGACTTCACGTCGATGACGAACCGCAGCAGCGCCTTGCGGTCGTAGGACTCCGGGAAACCCTTGCGGTGCAGGATCCCGCGCCGGACGAGCTCGGCGTTGGGCAGGAGGAAGCCGTCGGTCGTGACCAGCTCGACGTCGGGGTGCTCGGGCCAGTGCGCCAGCAGCTCGCGCAGCAGCCGTGCGGTGGTCGACTTGCCGACCGCAACCGACCCGGCGATGCCGATCACGAACGGCGTCCGCGGCGGCTGGGTCTGGCCCAGGAACTGCTCGGTGGCCCGGTGCAGCTCCCCGCTGTGCCGCACGTACAGGCTCAGCAGCCGCGACAGCGGCAGGTAGACGTCGCGCACCTCGCCGAGGTCGAGCTCGTCACCGAGGCCGCGCACCCGCTCGATCTCGGCGGCCGACAGCGGCGACTCCATCGACTGGGCCAGCGCCGCCCACGCGGCCCGGTCCAGCTCGACGTACGGCGACGCGTCACGCGCCGGTTGCGGCTGCGGCATGCGCCCATTCTTATCGGATCGGCTCCGGGCGGGCTCCGGGCGCTGCCGCCGGCACCCGCCGGCATCCGTCCGACACCGGCATCGGCGCTGGTCGGCGCGCGCGTCCGGCCTCGGTACGCTGAGGCCCATGTGCGGAATCGTGGGATACGTCGGCGGCCAGCAGGCCCTCGGCGTCGTCGTGGACGGTCTGCGCCGGCTGGAGTACCGCGGGTACGACTCTGCCGGGGTCGCCCTGGTCAACGGCGGCACCCTGCACCTGAGCAAGCGCGCCGGCAAGCTGTCCAACCTCGACAAGGCGCTCGGCGAGTCGCCGATGCCCGAGTCGCACACCGGTGTCGGGCACACCCGCTGGGCCACCCACGGACCGCCCAACGACCGCAACGCCCACCCGCACGTCGACTGCCGCGGCAACGTGGCCGTGGTGCACAACGGCATCATCGAGAACTTCGCCCCGCTGCGCGACCGGCTCGAGCGCGAGGGCCACGACCTGCGGTCCGACACCGACACCGAGGTGGTCGCGCACCTGCTCGAGCTCGAGCTCGCCGAGGGCCACGACCTCACCACCGCGATGCAGCGGGTCTGCACGGGCCTCAAGGGCGCGTTCACGCTGGTCGCGACCAGCGCGGACGACCCGTCGCGGGTGGTCGGGGCCCGTCGCAACTCGCCGCTCGTGGTCGGCGTCGGCGAGGGCGAGAACTTCCTGGCCTCCGACGTGGCCGCGTTCCTCCAGCACACCCGCGACGCCCTCGAGCTCGGGCAGAACCAGGTGGTCACCATCACCCCCGGCGACGTGCAGGTCACCACCTTCACCGGAGAAGAGACCGCGGGCACGCCCTACCGCGTCGACTGGGACCTGTCGGCCGCCGAGAAGGGCGGCTACGACTGGTTCATGCGCAAGGAGATCTACGAGCAGCCGCAGGCGGTGGCCGACACGCTGCTCGGGCGGCACGCCGCCGACGGCAGCCTGCAGCTGGACGAGATGCGGCTGTCAGACGACGAGCTGCGCACCATCGACAAGATCATCGTGCTGGCCTGCGGCACCTCGTTCTACGCCGGCCTGGTGGCCAAGTACGCCATCGAGCACTGGACCCGGGTGCCCTGCGAGGTGGAGCTGTCCAGCGAGTTCCGCTACCGCGACCCGATCGTCGACCGGTCCACGCTGGTGGTCACGATCAGCCAGTCGGGCGAGACCATGGACACGCTGATGGCGATCCGGCACGCCCGCCAGCAGCGGGCGCGGGTGCTGTCGATCTGCAACACCAACGGCTCCACCATCCCGCGCGAGTCCGACGCGGTGATCTACACCCACGCCGGCCCCGAGATCGGCGTCGCCTCCACCAAGGGCTTCCTCACCCAGCTGGTGGCCTGCTACCTGCTCGGGCTCTATCTCGCCCAGGTGCGCGGCATGAAGTACGGCGACGAGATCAGCGCGGTCATGCGCCAGCTCGCCGACGTGCCGCGCGCGCTGCAGCGGCTGCTCGACGGCATCGGTCCGGTGGAGGAGCTGGCCCGTGAGCTCGCCGGCTCCCGCTCGGTGCTGTTCCTCGGCCGCCACGTCGGCTACCCGGTCGCGCTGGAGGGCGCGCTGAAGCTCAAGGAGCTGGCCTACATCCACGCCGAGGGGTTCGCGGCCGGTGAGCTCAAGCACGGGCCCATCGCGCTGATGCAGAAGGACCTGCCGGTGTTCGTCGTCGTCCCGCCGCGCGGACGCGACATGCTGCACGACAAGATCGTCAGCAACATCCAGGAGATCCGCGCCCGCGGCGCCCGCACGATCGTGCTGGCCGAGGACGGCGACGACGACGTCGTGCCGTACGCCGACGAGCTGATCCGGCTGCCGCGCGTGGGCACGCTGCTGCAGCCGCTGGTGGCCACCGTGCCGCTGCAGGTGTTCGCCTGCGAGCTGGCCACCAGCCTCGGGCACGACGTCGACCAGCCCCGCAACCTGGCCAAGTCGGTCACGGTGGAGTGACGCGATGATCGTGGGCGTCGGTATCGACGTCGTCGACGTCGACCGCTTCGAGGCCACCCTGCGGCGCACGCCCGCGCTGCGTACCCGGTTGTTCACCCCGCTCGAGCGCGAGCGGGCGATCGCGTCGCTGGCCGCCCGCTTCGCCGCCAAGGAGGCGCTGGCCAAGGCGCTCGGCGCGCCCGAGGGCCTGCACTGGGTCGACGCCGAGGTCCGCAGCGACGAGTCCGGTCGGCCGTCCCTGCACATCACCGGGTCGGTGGCCGCCCGTGCAAAGCAGCTGTCGGTCGAGTCGGTGCACGTCTCGCTGTCGCACGACGCCGGCATAGCCTCAGCCGTGGTGGTCCTGGAGGACTGATGCGCGCCGCCCACACCGTCGAGCAGGTCCGCACTGCCGAGCAGGCGCTGATGGCCCGGCTGCCCGACGGGGCGCTGATGCAGCGCGCGGCCGCCGGCCTGGCCACGGCCTGCGCCGACCTGCTGGGCAGCGTGTACGGCGCGCGCGTGCTGGTGCTCGCGGGGTCCGGTGACAACGGCGGCGACGCGCTGTACGCCGCGGCGAGGCTGGCCCGTCGCGGCGCACGGGTCGAGGCGGTGCTGCTCGCGCCGGACAAGGCACACGCCGGCGGCCTGGCGGCGCTGCGGGCCGCGGGCGGGCGGGTGACCCGCGGCGACGAGGCCGTCAAGCACGGACACGGGGCCGATGCCGACCGGTTCCGGCGCGCCGACCTGGTGCTCGACGGCATCGTCGGGATCGGCGGCAAGCCCGGCCTGCGCCCACCGGCCACCGACCTGGTGGCGTCGCTGGAGGCGGGGCTCACGGTCGCGGTCGACGTGCCGAGCGGCATCGACGTCGACACCGGCGAGACCCCGGCCGAGCACGTGCGCGCCGACGTCACCGTCACCTTCGGCACCCACAAGGTCGGGCTGCTGGTCGACCCGGGCGCGGCCGCGGCCGGAACCGTCCACCTGGTCGACATCGGGCTCGACCTGCCCGCGCCGGCGGTGGAGGCGCTGCAGCCCGACGACGTGGCCGCGCTGCTGCCGGTGCCGGGGCGGGAGGCGCAGAAGTACACCCGCGGCGTGGTCGGCGTCGCCGCCGGGTCCGCGCAGTTCACCGGTGCCGGGGTGCTCGCGGTCAGCGGCGCCGTCGCCGGCCCGTGTGGGATGGTCCGCTACGACGGACCCGACAAGGTCGCCGACCTCGTCCGCGCCGCGCACCCGGAGGTGGTCGTAGGACCCGGGCGCGTGCAGGCCTGGGTGGTCGGCTCCGGCGGCGGCGGAGACGTCGAGGCCGCGCTGCGTCGCGTACGCGAGGACGGTGTGCCGCTCGTGGTCGACGCCGACGCGCTGCCCCATATCGCCCCGCCCCTGCGCGAACCCGCCCTGCTCACCCCGCACGCCGGCGAGCTCGCGCGGATGCTCGACGTGGCCCGGGAGGAGGTCGAGGCCTCGCCGCTGCGGCACGTCCGTGAGGCCGCGCGGCGCTACGACGCGACCGTGCTGCTCAAGGGCGCGCGGACGCTGGTGGCCGACCCCGGCGGCCGGGTGCGGGTGAACATCACCGGCCCCCCCTGGCTGGCCACCGCAGGCGCCGCCGA
>CBFGZI010000121.1:0-11246 GCA_965653225.1 uncultured Propionibacteriales bacterium
GATAACGACGGCGCAGAACCTCCAACAGACCCCCACGCCCCGCAGGGTCACGCAGCTGGAGGGCCGGGGCGGCGTCGGCAGTTGCCGTCATACGGGATCGCCCCGGAAACGTGAGCGCAGCGCGCCAGTTCGGGTGCTGCTCATTCACCTCTCCTTGTCGAACGTGTGTTGCCAGGCCTCGGGCGCGGCCAGGCGGCTCAGTGCGCCGCGGTACTCCCCTGCGAGCCGGGGCCATGCCCGGTGCAGCCTCAGGTGCATCGCGAGGCTGCGGCGGGCGATGTCGGTGAACATCGCACGGTCCCGCCGGTACCACGTGGCACCGCTGCCATCCGCGGTCGAGACAACCGCTGAATCGTACTTCAGTAACCGAGTCCAGTGTGCCTCGGCGGGGGGCAGGTACACCTGTGGCGTTCGTCTCGACTCGCCGGAAACCGGGAGCAACTGGCGGGCCACGCCGACGACGGCGGTGGCCCACGGGGGCGTGCGCCGGGCGCCGCGCGGCGGGGCGGCCACCGGCGGGAACTCGTGCGGGCCCGGACGGACGTCGGCGTCCGGGTAGCCGGCGCGCAGCCGCCTGGCCTCGGCGTGCTTGCCCGCCAGGGCCGGGTGCAGCGTCTCCGGGCCGGCCAGCACGTCGGCGATGGCGCGCAGGCGTAGCTCGGCCGTGGAGTACTGCATGGACGCCAGCTGCTTGACCTGGTGGGCCAGCAGGTCCGCGACCAGCAGGCCCCCGTGGTCGTGCGGGGAGTGCAGCAGGGCGGCGACGATGCGGTTGCGCTGGTGGAAGTAGGCCTGCCAGTCCAGGGCGTCGGTCTTGTGGGTCCAGGGCACGTGCCACACGCTCGCCCCGGGCAGGGTCACGGTCGGGTAGCCCGCCTCGCCGGCGCGCAGGCCGTACTCCGCGTCGTCCCAGCGGATGAAGAAGGGCAGAGACAGGCCCACCTTCTCCATGGTCTCGCGCGGGATCAGGCACATCCACCAGCCGTTGTAGTTCACGTCGCTGCGCCGGTGCAGCCACGGGGTCTGCCGCAGCCCGGAGTCCGCCAGGTCGTGCCGGCTCTGGTCCATCCGGTTCGGCCCCCACTGGAAGCGGCGCAGCTCGACCGACTCGGCCATCGCGTACAGCCGGGTGGGCTCGGCCAGGGAGAACATCTGCGCGCCCACCAGCGTGGGACGGGTGCACCGGTCGGCGAACGCGACGGCCCGGCGGAGGCTCTCCGGCTCCAGCACGATGTCGTCGTCGAGCAGCACCAGGTAGCGGCTGCGGCCCTCCCGCAGCGTCTCGAGCTGGGCGCGGGCGAACCCGCCGGAGCCGCCGAGGTTGGGCTGCTCGAGCACGCTGAGCCGCTCCCCCAGCCCGGCGGTCGCGGCGGCGAACCGGTCGCTGGAGCGGATCCGCTGCTCGCCCTGGTCGACCACGTAGACGGTGTCGAGGGTCTCCAGCAGCCCGGGGTCGTCGCCGAGCTGCTCGAGCAGCACCAGGCAGGAGTCGACCCGGTTGTACGTCGTGATGCCCACCGACACCGTGGAGCGCGTCGCACCTGCCTCCCCGGCGGGCGGCGGACCGGTCCAGGCCGCCGAGCGGAGCTCGACGTCGTCGTCTCCGGCCTCGACGTCGAACCACAGCCAGCCGCCGTCGTCGAATCCGGCGAGCGGGACGGTCGCCCGCAGCCGCGCACCGTCGCCGGTGGCGCGCAGGACCTCCAGGCGCCGCCTGTGCCCCGCGGCGTCGCTGGCGTACAGCGCCACGGTCGCCGGGCCGTCGAGGTCGGCGACCAGCGTGACCTGCTCGACGTCGGTCCAGTGCTGCCAGTAGCCGGCCGGGAACGCGTTGGCGTAGGCGGCGAACGAGACCCGCGCACCCGCGGCGACGCGGAACCCGTGCCGTCCGGTCACCTGCCCGGGCACCTGCTGGGCGCCCTCCGGCGCGTCCACGTAGAGCGCGAGCACCGCGGACGCGTCGGCGACGCCGAGCGCGCCGGCCAGCCGGTCGGTGGGCAGGACCACCTGCTGCAGCAGATGGGTTTCCGGGTCAGCCAAGCTCACTCATCGACGCCGCCACTGGCCAGGGGCGAGCCCTCGGCGAAGTGGGGGCGAAGCTTGTTCTCGAACATGGTCAGCGCGGAGCCGATGGCCATGTGCATATCGAGGTACTTGTAGGTGCCCAGCCGGCCGCCGAACAGCACGTCGGGCTCGGCCTTGGCCAGGTCGCGGTAGGCCAGCAGCTTCTCGCGGTCCTCGGCGGTGTTGATCGGGTAGTACGGCTCGTCGCCCTTGTCGGCGAACCGGGAGTACTCCCGCATGATCACGGTCTTGTCGTTGGGGTACCAGTCGCGCTCGGGGTGGAAGTGCCGGAACTCGTGGATGCGGGTGTACGGCACGTCCTCGTCGGCGTAGTTCATCACCGACGTGCCCTGGAAGTCGCCGACCTTCTGCACCTCGAGCTCGAAGTCGAGCGTGCGCCACGACAGCTCGCCTGCCCTGTAGTCGAAGTAGGCGTCGACCGGTCCGGTGTAGACCACGGGCACGTTGCCGAGCACGTCGCCGCGCAGGTCGAAGAAGTCGGTGTCGAGCCGCACCTCGATGTTGGGGTGGTCGGCCATGTTCTCCAGCCAGGCGGTGTAGCCGTTGACCGGAAGGCCCTCGAAGGTGTCGTTGAAGTAGCGGTTGTTGAAGTTGTAGCGCACCGGCAGCCGGGACACGATCGCGGCGGGCAGGTCCTTGGGGTCGGTCTGCCACTGCTTGGCGGTGTAGCCGCGGAAGAAGGCCTCGTACAGCGGCCGGCCGACCAGGGAGATGCCCTTCTCCTCGAAGTTCGCGGCCTTGTCGGTGTCGATCTCGTCGGCCTGCTCGGCGACCAGGTCACGCGCCTCGTCGGGCGTCATGTAGCGGCCGAAGTACTCGCAGATCGTGGCGAGGTTGACCGGCATCGGGTAGACGCGGCCCTTGTAGACGGTGAAAACGCGGTGCTGGTAGCCGGTGAACTGCGTGAACTGGTTGACGTACTCCCACACCCGCTTGTTGCTGGTGTGGAACAGGTGCGCGCCGTACTTGTGCACCTCGATGCCCGTCTCGGGCTCCGGCTCGCTGTAGGCGTTGCCGCCGATGTGGTAGCGCCGGTCGAGCACCAGCACCTTCAGCCCGAGCTGGGTCGCGCAGCGTTCGGCGATCGTCAGCCCGAAGAATCCCGAGCCCACGACAACGAGGTCAGTCACACGCGCTCCGTTCGTATGTTGGGAGGAGGCCTCATCGAAAGTGCTTGGTATGCCTATCGGTGAAGGACGTCGGTGTCCACCGGCTCCCACCCGCCGTGGCGGATGCGGCGTGACTCACGCCACCCCCGCAAGAGGGCGCCGGTCCCGCGAACGGTGTGCTCGACGTAGACCAGCCGGAGCTCTTCCTTGAGGAAGGTTAGCGCGGTGCCGACGGCGAAGCCCACCGGCTGGTACGTGCCGAGATGGCGCAGGTAGTGCGCGAGGTAGCCACGGTTGCGCATTACATGGAAGCGGAACAGGTCGGAGGCGTCGTTGAGGTGGCGCACCGCCAGCGACACCTGCCGCTGCGCGCGCTGCCGCCGCAGGGAGAAGTGGTCGACGTAGACCACGTTGGTCTCCCGCGAGGCGATCAGGCCGTAGACCGCGTCGTCCCAGGTGATGAAGAACCGCGGGTCGGGCGGACCGATGCGAGACACCACGTCGCGGCTGACCAGCATCCCCTCGAACACGCCGGAGTTGGTCTGGAACACCTTGTTGCCCTCGGCGAACGGGTCGCGCAGGTAGGGCAGCGGGATGCCGAGCGCCTCGTTCATCCGGGGCTGCCAGAAGAACGGCCCGCCGTGGAAGTCGATCCGGCGGCCGTGGATGCAGCCCGCGTCCGCGCCGGCGCCGAGCCGGAGCAGCCCCTCGAGGCCGTCGGGCAGTGCGGTGACGTCGTCGTCCATCAGCCAGAACCAGTCGTGCCCGTCGAGGAAGGCCTGCCGGACACCGGCGTAGAAGCCGCCCGAGCCGCCGGAGTTCGTGTCCAGGCGCAGGACGTGCACGACCGGCTGGTCGTGGTACTCCTCCTTGAGGAACTGCTCGGTCCCGTCCGTGCTGGCGTTGTCGACGACGTAGATCGCGTCCAGGGGCCGGGTCTGCGCCAGCAGCGTCGGCAGCAGGGCGGCGAGGAAGTCCTTGCGGTTGTACGTGACGACCACGGCGGCCACCGACCCGTGCTCGTCGGCACTCACCTGCTCCACCTCCATCCGTGATCCGGTGCAGCCTAGACCGTGCGCCGGGTTGGGTGTGAATCCATCATCGCGTGACCCTCCTGACCCACCCACGCCTCAGCAGGCGTCGGCCAGCACGTCGGTCTCGTTGGCCGCGTACTGCGTCGGCGACGCCCCCGTCGCCGGCGAGGCCGCGCCCTGGGCGCCCTGGGTGTCCTGGGTGTCCTGGGTGTCCTGGGCGTCCTGGCTGTCGTTGCTGTCGTTGCTGTCGTTGCCGTGCTGGGTCTGCCGGCTCTGGTACGCCTCGTCGGCCCGCTCGGAGCGGTCGATCCCCGCCTGCACCATCGACCGGATCTTGTCGAAGTCCGGGTCGTAGGTCTGGATCACCGGCGGGACGAACGACACCGACGCCAGCGGCAGCCGGCGCGCCTTGCCCGCGAGATCGAGGAAGGTGTTGAGCTCGTCGGCCGGCACGTCGGTGGTGACGATCTCCTTGCTCGCCGTGGCGATGTCCTGGAAGTGCGTCAGCACGTCGCGGGGGCTCAGCTGGTTGAGCATGGCGCTCATCACACACTTCTGCCGGGCCATCCGCGAGTAGTCGTCGGAGGTCCGGCGGCTGCGGGCGAACCACAGCGTGTGGAAGCCGTCGAGGTGGTGACGACCTGCTGGGACCCAGCCCCGGACCGGCCCGTCCTCACCGCCGATCGGGAGCCGCTCGGGCACCGTGAGCGTGACGCCGCCCACGGCGTCGACGAGGTCGCGGAACCCACGCAGGTCGACCATCGCGTAGTAGTTGATGTGCAGGCCGGTGACCTCCTCCACCGCCCGCTTGGTCGCGTACGCCCCCACGTCGCCCACGTCCTGGGGGAAGAGGTCGGCGTGGTCGGTGGCCCAGGTGTAGACGGAGTTGAGGAGGCAGTCCTCACAGTCGAAGCCGTACGGGAAGGCCTTGTGCATGGGGGTGCCGTCGGGGAAGGGCACCTTCTCCAGGTTGCGCGGCAGGCTGAACAGCACGGTGCGGCCGGTGTCCTCGTCGATGCTGGCGACGGTGATGCTGTCCGGCCGCAGCCCCTCCCGGGTCACCCCGGCGTCGCCGCCGAGCAGCAGCACGTTGTAGCGGCCGTCCTCGGCGTTCGAGGTGATGCCGTGCCCGAAGATGTCGGTGACCAGCGAACGCTGCACCGACACCAGGTGCGAGCCGAACAGCAGCGCCCCCGACACCACCACGCACAGCGCCCCGTTGAGGGAGAACACCGCGAACCGCTGCCGCCGCCCGAGACCGAGCGGGTCGCCGATCCGCCACGCGTCGACGAACAGCACGGCCCAGCCGACGGCCGCTGCGACCAGGAGGCCACGCAGCACGTTGAGCACCGTCGCGTCGAACAGCAGCGCGGACAGCTCGACCGGCCAGAACTTCGCCACGATCAGCAGCACGAACCCGGTGAACACGAGCAACCCGAGCACCCGCAGCGCCAGGCGTCCCCACCGCTTGTTGCCCGCGACCAGCTGCGCCGAGCCCGGCAGCACCAGGGTCATCAGCAACAGCGCCACCGACCGGCGGAAGCGCAACCGCGCCGAACGGTGCTGCTGCCCCGACTGCCCCCTGGCGGCCCGCCGCCGGCGCGCACGGGAGGGTGCGGCTGCGGACATTCCGTGTGAGCCTTCCCGCAACGGATCCACGTTCTGGTGCAGTATCGCCACGCGTGTCCGTATCCGGCGTGGCGGCGCGCCGACGAATGCCGACCCTGCTGGCAGCGGGCGGTAGCCTCTGCCGCATGGCTGACCGCCCCAGGAACCCCGACGACCGCGGATACGGCTGGCTGTACGGGGAGAACGAGGACGCCGAGGCGACGCAACGGGTGCCCACGTCGCGCCGTCCCCGTGACCGCTACGGGGCCCCGGGCCCGCGTCGCGACGACGCCGACCCGACCCGCGTGATGCCGGTGCGAGGGCGGTCGGAGCGACCCGGTCCGCCGCGTCGCCCGCGTCCGACCGGCCCGCCGCCTCCTCCCCCGCCCCGCGGCATGCGGCCGGGCGGCGGAGGTCGCCGTTCGCGCACGCGGCCTCGCTGGGGACGCATCATCCTGCTGGTGCTGCTGGTGTGGCTGCTTTTCCTTGTCGTGGTGCCGGTGTGGGCGATGTCGACCATCGACAAGGTCAACGCCGAGCCCAGCGGCGACCGCCCGGACAACACGCTGGGCTCGATCTACCTGCTGGTCGGCTCCGACAGCCGTGAGGGCCTGACCGCCAAGGAGCGCAAGAAGCTGCACACGGGCAACGCCGAGGGCGAGCGCACCGACACCATCCTGCTGCTGTACTCGCCGCCGTTCGGCGGCAAGACGCTGCTGATCAGCATCCCGCGCGACTCGATCGTCGACATTCCCGGCGTCGGCGAGACCAAGATCAACGCCGCCTACTCCTACGGCGGGCCGAAGCTGCTCGTCCGCACCCTCGAGAACGAGACGGGCCTGTACATCGACAACTACGTCGAGATCGGCCTCGGCGGGTTCGTCAACCTCGTCGACGCCGTCAACGGTGTGCAGATCTGCCCGAAACAGGCGATGAACGACGACCTGGCCGGACTGCACATCAAGGCGGGCTGCCAGCATGCCGACGGCGCGACCGCGCTGGCGTACGCACGTTCGCGGCACACCTACGCCACCGGCGACATCGGCCGCGGCGAGGCGCAGCGCGCGGTGATCGGTCAGGTCGCGCACGAGGCCGCGTCCCCGTGGTCGGTGATCAACCCGTTCCGGTACTGGTCGCTGAACTTCGCCGGCGCCGACGCCCTGACGGTCGGGGACAACGTCGGCCCCATCGACATGGCCCGGTTCGCCTGGGCCGTGCGCAAGGTCAGCGGCAAGAGCAGCGACGGCAAGAGCTGCACGGTTCCGCTCGCCGACCTGTCGGTCCACTGGGACACAGACCGCGCGAAGGCGCTGTTCCACAAGATCCAGGAAGGCGACACCGACCACATCAGCAAGAGGCTGTGCAGCAAGACGGGGCTCAACTACTAGCGTGAGAGCTACGTGCGGAGCCACAGAACCGGACGGAAGATCCTCGTAGATGAGCTCAGCGAACCCCTGGCAGGACCCGGACACGATCCGCTGGATCCTGGCCGAGTGCGAGACCTGGGCCGTCGTCGGACTGGGCGACAACCCCTTCCGCGACGCGCACCGGGTGGCGCACTTCCTGCAGCAGCACGGCAAGCGGATCGTGCCGGTGCACCCCAACGCCGACACGGTGCTGGGCGAGAAGGGCTACGCCGAGCTCGGCGACATCCCGTTCGAGGTCGACTGCGTCGACGTGTTCCGCCGCGCCGAGGCCGCCGGCGAGTTCGCCGACCGGGCGGTCGACATCGGCGCGAAGGCCGTGTGGTTCCAGCTCGGAGTGATCGACCAGGCGGCTTACGCGCGCACCGTCGAGGCGGGCCTGGAGATGGCCATGGACTGCTGTCCGGTCATCGAGTGGCCCATGTATGGTCCGCCGGCGTGAGCGAGAACGGGAGGTCCGCACGCCGGGTCGTGCTGCACGTGGGCATGCACAAGACCGGCACCACGTACCTGCAGAACCTGCTGCGGCAGAACCGCCGCCGGCTCGCGCGCCGGGCCGGCGTCTACGTGCCACCGGGCGCGCGCAAGACCGTGTTCGCCTCGCTCGACCTGATCCCCTGGGACAGCGCGCTCGGCCGTGACCGCCGCGTCGCGGGTGCCTGGGACCGGCTGGCCGCCGAGGTCAACGACTGCGGGCTGCCGACCGCGGTGGTGTCGGAGGAGCGCCTCGACGTGGCGAACCCGCGGCAGGCCAAGCGGGCGGTCGCCGCCTTCGGCGACGCGGACGTGCAGGTGGTGGTCACGGTCCGCGACCTCGCCCGGGTGGCGGTGTCGTCCTGGCAGGAGAACGTCAAGAACGGCGGCACCTGGACGCTGCAGGAGTTCCTCGACCGGCTGCAGGACCCCGACGCCGCGGCAACGCCGCCGGCCCGGGGGTTCTGGCTGCACGAGGACGTCACCGCGGTGCTGCGGACATGGTCGAACGCCGTGCCGGTGGAGGACATCCACGTGGTCACGGTGCCGCCACCCGGGTCGCCCCCGGAGCTGCTGACCTCCCGCTTCGGGTCGGTCGTGGGCTTCGGCATCGACGACGTGCCGGAGCCGCCGACCTGGAACAACGCCAACGTGGGCGTGGTCGGATCCGAGCTGCTGCGCCGGCTCAACCTGCAGATGGACGGGGCGCTCGACAAGAGCACCTACAAGCGCGCGGTGTCCGCACCGGTGGTGCGGCGGCTGTCGGCGCTGCCCGACCGCGCCCTGCCGGCACTCGACGAGGTGCAGCGGAAATGGGCGGCGGAGACGTCGGCGCGGTTCGCCGAGGAGATCCGCGAGCGCGGCTACCGGGTGGTCGGCGACCTCGACGACCTGCTCCCGCAGGCGCCGAGCGCCGAGTCAGCGGCGGAGGCCGCGGAGCAGGAACCGGACGTCACGCTGCTCGACGCCGCACTCGAGGCGCTCGCCGAGCTCGCTACCCGGCAGGGCGAGTCGGTGTCCAGGGCCGACCGCGCACGCGCCGACGCCAGCGACGACGTCGCCGGAGGCTGGTCGCGGGCCCGCAACCACCTGCGGTCGCGGGGCTTCGCGGTCACCCGCGGGCTCGCCGACGCGGTCGGCCGCACCGGGCCGGGCCGCCGGCTGGGCGCGGCGTACCTGCGCCGGCGCGCCGGCCGCTGAGACGGCGGCTCTGCATACCGACCAGGTGGCCGGACCCTGCACGAGGTCCGGCGCTCAGCGCCCGAAACCGACCCGCGGCCGGCCTTGCCCCGACGCGGCGTCGCGCACGCTGGCCCCCTTGGCCCGGGCCTTGTCTCCGAGCTCGCGCTGGAAGTCGAGCATCGCGCCGCGCAGCCGCTCGTCGGAGGCGGCGAGGATGCGCACCGCGAGCAGCCCGGCGTTGCGGGCGTTGCCGACCGCGACGGTGGCGACCGGCACGCCTGCGGGCATCTGCACGATCGACAGCAGGGAGTCCAGACCGTCGAGGTAGCGCAGCGCGACCGGTACGCCGATGACCGGCAGCGGCGTCACGGCGGCGAGCATCCCGGGCAGGTGGGCGGCCCCGCCGGCACCGGCGACCAGCACCTGCAGGCCGCGGTCGGCGGCCGAGCGGCCGTAGTCGAGCATCTCCTGCGGCATCCGGTGGGCCGAGACCACGTCGGCCTCGTACGGCACCTCGAACTCCTGCAGCGCCTTCGCGGCCTCCTGCATCGTCGGCCAGTCGGAGTCGGAGCCCATCACGATGCCCACCCGGGCGGCGTCGCCGGTGCTCGCCTGCGGCTCGCTCATCGCTGCTGCTCCTCCTCAGGGTCCTCGCCGGCGTGGAACCAGGCGGCGGCGTGCCGGGCGCGTTCGCGTGCGTCGTCGAGGTCGTCGCCGTAGGCGGTGACGTGCCCCACCTTGCGTCCGGGCCGCACCTCCTTGCCGTACAGGTGCACCCGCAGGGCGGGGTCGCGGGCGAACACGTGCGGGTAGCCGTCGTAGAGCTCGCCGACCTCACCGCCGAGGATGTTGACCATCACCGTCCACCGCGCCCGGGCCGCGGGCGACCCCAGCGGCAGGTCGAGCACGGCGCGCAGGTGGTTCTCGAACTGCGACGTCACCGCGCCGTCGATGGACCAGTGGCCGCTGTTGTGCGGCCGCATCGCCAGCTCGTTGACCAGCACCCGGCCGTCACGGGTCTCGAACAGCTCGACCGCCATCACCCCGACCACGCCGAGGTCGCCGACGATCCGCAGCGCGATGTCCTGCGCCTGCGCGGACAGGTCCTCGGACAGGCCCGGCGCGGGGGCGATGACCTCGGTGCAGATGCCGTCGACCTGCACCGACTCCACGGTGGGGTAGACGGCGCACTGCCCGGAGGGCGAGCGGGCGACCATGACGGCCAGCTCGCGGCGGAAGTCGACGTGCTCCTCGGCGAGCAGCTCGACGCCGGAGCCGAGCACCGGCCCGGCCTCGTCGGCCGACGACACGACCCACACGCCCTTGCCGTCGTAGCCGCCGCGGGCCGCCTTCAGCACCACCGGGAAGCCGCCGACGTCGGCGGCGAACTGCTCGATCTCGGCCGCGTCGGCGACCCGCCGGTGGCGCGGGGCGGGGATGTCGAGCTTGTCGAGCCTGGCGCGCATCACGGCCTTGTCCTGGGCGTGCACCAGCGCGTCGGGGCCGGGGCGGCAGGCGACTCCCTCCGCCTCCAGCGTGTGCAGGTGCTCGGTGGGCACGTGCTCGTGGTCGAACGTCATCACCGCGCAGCCCTCGGCCACCCGGCGCAGCGTGTCGAGGTCGCGGTAGTCGCCGACGGTCGTGTCCGCGACCACCTGGGCGGCCGAGACGGCGGGCCCCTCGGCCAGCAGCCGCAGGGGCACGCCCAGCGCGATCGCGGCCTGCTGGGTCATCCGGGCCAGCTGACCGCCGCCGACCACTGCCACCACCGGTGTCGTCACGCGGCGAGACTACTCAGCACCAGCGACTAGGCTGCGGCCAGTCCCTGTCCTCGTCTCAGTCCGGTGGTCTGTGTCTACGAGCCCTTCCTCCTCGCTGATGGAGCGCAGCCGCAGGCTGGTCGAGGAGATGCTCAAGTTCGGCGTTGTCGGCGCGGTCGCCTACGTCGTCGACGTGGCCGTCTTCAACGCCCTGCGCTACGACGGTGAGCTCTGGTCCGGGCCGCTGTCGCACAAGCCCATCACCTCGAAGGTGATCTCGGTGCTGGTCGCGACGGCGGTCACCTACGTCGGCAACCGGGCGTGGACGTGGCGCGACCGGCCGCGGCGCAGCGTGCGACGGCAGCTCGTGCTGTTCCTGATCCTCAACGGCGTCGGGATGGTGATCGCCGTGGCCTGCCTGGCGGTGTCGCACTACCTGATGGGCTACACCAGCGCGCTGGCCGACAACATCTCGGCCAACGGGGTCGGGCTGGTGCTCGGCACCGTGTTCCGGTTCTGGGCGTACCGCCGTTGGGTGTTCCCGGAGACGGTGTCCGACCGCGGCTGACG
>CBFGZI010000122.1:0-11184 GCA_965653225.1 uncultured Propionibacteriales bacterium
GTATGCGCCAGGGCGTACGTGGCCCAGTGAGGCTGACCGGTGAGGCTGACCGGTGTGACCTGCTGCTCAGAGTGGCTGGTCAGGCTCGAGTGAGACAAAAGGAGGCAGGGGTGATCACCGCCGGCGATGGCTGACACGCCGGGGTTCCGGGAGCATGCTCGAGATGTGGAGCGCAACGAGCAGCGCCGGCCGCCCCAGCCGCGGACGTCTGAGCTTCCGCGTCGGCCGCGGGGCCGGGAGCTGACCGGCCGCGCCTGGGAGGCGATCGAACGGGCCGAGCAGCACATGGAGACCAGCGCAACGAGGCTCGGCCGCAGCCAGGCGCTCCTCTCCTCCGGCGCTCAGCGAGTCCGGTGGGTCACCGAGCGAGTCGACGACCGGCGGCAGTGACCCGCTTTTCTCAGAGGTTGATCATGTGGCCGGCGGCGCCGTGGATGGCCTCCTTGACCGCCTCCGAGAGCGTCGGGTGTGCGTGCACGTTGCGCGCGAGCTCGTAGGCGGTGAGGTCCCACAGCTGCGCGGCGGTCAGCTCCGGCAGCAGCTCGGTCACGTCGGGGCCGATCATGTGCGCGCCGAGGATCTCGCCGTACTTGGTGTCGGTGAGCAGCTTGACGAACCCGGCCGTCTCGCCGAGACCGTGCGACTTGCCGTTGGCGCTGAACGGGAACTTGGTGACCTTCACGTCGTAGCCGAGGTCCTTGGCCTGCTGCTCGGTGTAGCCGAAGCTGGCGACCTGCGGCTGGCAGTACGTCGCGCGCGGCATCATCACGTAGTCGAGCTCCATCGTCTCGGCCCCGGCGAGGGTCTCCGCGGCGACGACGCCCATGGCCTCGGCGACGTGCGCCAGCAGCAGCTGGCCGGTGCAGTCGCCGATCGCGTAGATGTGCGGGACGTTGGTGCGCATGCGCCCGTCGATCGCGATCGCACCCCGCTCGCTCAGCTCCACGCCGGTCTTGTCCAGCCCGTAGCCGTCCACCCGCGGCGCGAACCCGATGGCCTGCAGCACCTTGTCGGCCTGCAGCGTCTGCTGCTGCCCGTCCTTGCTGACGGTGACAGACACCTGGTCGCCGCTGTCGTCGATCGACTCGACCTTGGTCGAGGTGAGCACGTCGACGCCGAGCTTCTTGAACTGCTTGGCCAGCTCCTTGGAGACCTCCGGATCCTCCAGCGGCACCATCCGGTCGAGGAACTCGACGATGGTGACCTTGACCCCGTAGTTGGCCATCACATACCCGAACTCGACGCCGATCGCCCCGGCGCCGGCGATCACGATGCTGTCGGGCAGCTCGCTCTCGAGGATCTGCTCCTCGTACGTGACCACGCGCTCGGACAGCTCGGTGCCAGGCAGCAGCTTGGTGGTCGCGCCGGCAGCGATGATGCAGTTGTCGAAGGTCACCGTCGCGCTGCCGCCGTCGTTGAGGCGCACGTCGAGGGTGTTGGCGTCGGTGAACGTGCCCCAGCCCTGGATCTCGGTGATCTTGTTCTTCTTCATCAGGTAGTGGACGCCCTTGACGCGACCGTCGGCCACGGTGCGGCTGCGCTCGTACGCCTTGCTGTAGTCGGCGCTCACCTCGCCGACCGAGATACCGAACACCTTCTCGGCGTCGTTCTTGATCAGGTGCGCGAGCTCGGCGTTGCGCAGCAGCGCCTTGCTGGGGATGCACCCGACGTTGAGGCACACCCCGCCCCAGTAACGTGACTCGACCACGGCCACGGACTTGCCGAGCTGGGCCGCCCGGATCGCGGCGACGTAGCCACCGGGCCCGGCGCCGAGGACGACGACGTCGAAGTGTTGACTGCTGGGCTGACCGTTGGGCTGCTGGCTCATGGCCCCACCCTAAAACCCTGGCCCACCGGGCTCGTCCGTGGTCACGCCGCGGACTCGGCTCCCAGGAACCCGTTGTGGTCGAGCACGTACTTGCGGGAGGCGCCCTGGTCGAGCTGTCCCGGTCAAGTACAGGCCGGGAATGCCGAGACCGCCGCCGGCCCGGGTGAACTCCATCAGCGAGTTGGGCACGGTCGGGGAATCTGAGCATGTTCCAGTCGGCGTACGGGACCATGAGGAACTCGGCCTGGCCTCCGCAGCCCAGCCTCGTCGAGTGGCGCGTTGCGCACGGGCAAACCGGACACCGGACCTACGGAACGCGCCACTCGAGGCCGGAAGGGCCCCGCAAGGCGCCACTCGAACGGAGCGCGGCCTCAGGCGGGCTGGGTGACCCCGGCGATCGGGAGCAGCTTCTGCCCGGTGGGCCCGACCTGGATCTCGGTGCCCATCTCCGGGCACACGCCGCAGTCGTAGCAGGGAGTCCAGCGGCAGTCGTCGACCTCGACCGGGTTCGGGTCGAGCGCGTCCTGCCAGTCCTCCCACAGCCAGTCGCGGTCCAGGCCGGAGTCGAGGTGGTCCCACGGCAGAACCTCGGAGCCGTCGCGCTCGCGGGTGGTGTACCAGTCGAGGTCGACCGGCACGTCGGCCAGCTCGGACTCGCAGGCGGCCACCCAGGCGTCGAAGGAGAAGTGCTCGCTCCAGCCGTCGAAGCGGCCGCCGTCGCGCCACACCTTCTCGACCACGCGCCCGACGCGCCGGTCACCGCGGGACAGCAGTCCCTCGATGATGCCGGGCCGCCCGTCGTGGTAGCGGAAGCCGATCGCCTTGCCGTAGCGCTTGTCGGAGCGCAGCGAGTCGCGCAGCTTGGCCAGCCGCGCGTCGGTGGTCTGGTGGTCGAGCTGCGCGGCCCACTGGAACGGCGTGTGCGGCTTGGGCACGAACCCGCCGATCGACACCGTGCAGCGGATGTCGCGGCGGCCGGACACCTCGCGGCCGGTGGAGATCACCCGTCGCGCCATGTCGCCGATGGCCAGCACGTCCTCGTCGGTCTCGGTGGGCAGGCCGCACATGAAGTACAGCTTCACCTGCCGCCAGCCGTGGGAGTACGCCGTGGCCACGGTCTGGATGAGGTCGTCCTCGGAGACCATCTTGTTGATGACCCTGCGCATGCGCTCCGACCCGCCCTCGGGGGCGAACGTGAGCCCGGAGCGGCGGCCGTTGCGCGAGAGCTCGTTGGCCAGCGTGATGTTGAACGCGTCCACTCGGGTCGAGGGCAGGGACAGCGACACGTTGCTGCCCTCGTACCGGTCGGCCAGGCCCTTGGCGACGTCGCCGATCTCGGAGTGGTCGGCGCTGGACAGCGACAGCAGGCCGACCTCCTCGAAGCCGGACTTCTGCACGCCGTTCTGCACCATGTCGCCGATCGTGCTGATCGAGCGCTCGCGTACGGGCCGGGTGATCATCCCGGCCTGGCAGAACCGGCAGCCGCGGGTGCACCCGCGGAAGATCTCCACCGAGTAGCGCTCGTGCACGGTCTCGGCGAGCGGGACCAGCGGCTTCTTGGGGTACGGCCACTCGTCGAGGTCCATCAGCGTGTGCTTGTGCACGCGCCACGGGACACCGGAGTGGTTCGGCGCCACCCGCTTGATCCGCCCGTCGGGCAGGTAGTCGACGTCGTAGAACTTCGGCACGTAGACGCCGCCGGAGACCGCGAGCCGGTAGAGCAGCTCGTCGCGGCTGCTGCGCCCGGGACCGTCCGGACAGCCCTCGGCCTTCCACTCGCGGATGACCTCGCTGATCGCGAGCACGACCTCCTCGCCGTCGCCGAGCACGGCGGCGTCGATGAAGTCTGCGATCGGTTCGGGGTTGAACGCGGCGTGCCCTCCCGCGAGCACGATCGGGTGCTCGTCGCCGCGGTCGACCGCGTGCAGCGGCATCCCCGCCAGGTCGATCGCGGTGAGCATGTTGGTGTAGCCGAGCTCGGTCGCGAACGACACCCCGAGCACGTCGAACGCGCCGACCGGACGGTGCGCGTCGACGGTGAACTGCGGGATGCCGTGCTCACGCATCCGCGCCTCCAGGTCGGGCCACACCGAGTAGGTGCGCTCGGCGAGGATCCAGTCCTGCTCGTTGAGGATCTCGTACAGGATCGCGACGCCCTGGTTGGGCAGGCCCACCTCGTACGCGTCGGGGTACATCAGCGCCCAGCGGACCTCGACGGAGTCCCAGTCCTTGGTCTCGGCGTTGAGCTCTCCCCCGACGTACTGGATCGGCTTCTGCACCGACGGGAGCAGCGGCTCGAGGCGTGCGAACAGCGACTCGACAGGCATGTCAGTGCTCGTCTCCACGGGTCGACGTTCGGGCAGTCCCCCAGGATAACCCCGGTCCGTCTGGGACCGGCAGCCGCGGATGCCCCGAGGCGTCGCAGACGAACCTTGCGAGGGGGTCAGAAGCGGGAACGGTTGACCCGCGAGCGCACCACGCCGCCGATGCCGAGCGGGTGCTCGGTGCGCAGGTGGATGTTCTGCAGCAGCCCGACCGCCATCAGCGTGACGAACATCGACGTGCCGCCGTACGACACCAGCGGCAGCGGGACACCGGTGACCGGCATGATGCCCAGGCACATGCCGATGTTCTGGAACCCTTGGAACGCGAACCAGCACACGATCCCGCCGGCCACCAGCCGGCCGAACATGTCCTCCGCGTCGCGCGCGATTCGCAAGGCACGCCACAGCAACAGCGTGAACAGCGCGATCATCGCCGTCGCCCCGACCAGCCCGAGCTCCTCGCCGACGACGGTGAACACGAAGTCGGTGTGCTGCTCGGGGACGAAGCCGGACTGGGTCTGGGAGCCGTGGAACAGCCCCTGGCCGAACAGCCCGCCGTTGCCGATCGCGATGCGCGCCTGCTGGGTGTTGTAGCCGGCCCCGAGCGGGTCGAGGTTGGGCTTGATGTAGGCCAGGAACCGGTCCACCTGGTACTGGTCGAGCACGCCGACCTTGACGCCGACCAGTGCGGTCGTGATCACACCGCCGATCAGGCCGATCAACCACCGGCGCGGCGCCCCCGCCAGCGCGATGACGCCGAACACGGTCGCGCCCATCACCAGCGTGGTGCCGAGGTCGGGCTGCATCAGGATCAGCACCGCGGGCACCGCCGCGATCCCGAGCAGCAGCAGGACGTCGTGGCTGCGCAGCACGCCCGAGGGTCGTGGCGGCCGCGGGTCGTCGCCGCGGTCGGAGACCGTGCGGCGGCCCTCCGTCTTCTCCGCCACCACGAGCGCCATGCTCACGATCACCGCCAGCTTGGCGAACTCGGCCGGCTGCAGCGACAGCCCGCCGAGGTCGATCCAGGCGCGCGCGCCGTTGATCTCCGCGCCGACGCCGGGCACGAACACCAGCCCGAGGCCGATGATCGAGGCGATGTAGACCACGGGGGTCCAGATGCGCACCCAGCGGTAGTCGGTGGCCGCCACCACCAGGCCGAGCACCGCGCCGATGCCGATGTTGACCAGCTGGCGCACGGCGAACACGGTCGGCCGGCCGTGGGTGAGGTCCACCTCGTGCGCCGTCGCCGACCACACCACCAGCGTGCCCATTCCGGCGAGACCCGCGACCGCGAACAGCAGCACCCAGTCGATGCGGCCCCACACCGACTGCCGCTCCTGGGTGATGAGCACCCGCCGCGAGGAGGTGCGCGCCGAGCTACGGCTCGATGTCACGACGGCCATGGCTAGTACCGCCTCCCCTGCTTCTGCTGGGCGCCTCCGGCGGGCTGCCGGGCGCCGCGGTGGGACTGCTTGGACTCGGCCTCGCGTTGCAGGACCAGGCCGCCGGGTGGCTTGATGGCGCCGTTCGGACCGACCGTCGGCAGCCCCCGCGGCGGGTGCGCGCCGGGCTCGGCAGCCAGGTCGCGATGCACCGTGCTGCCCTTGATGCCGTACAGGCTCTCCCAGATGTTACGGACGAAGGGCCCGGACGTGCCGGACCCGGTGCCGCCCTGGCTGACCATCATCAGCACGACGTACTGCTTGTTGTAGCTGGCCACCCACGACGTGCTCTGCTTGCCGTAGACCTCGGCGCTACCGGTCTTGGACCGGACCTGGACCTGGTCGAGGGGGAAGCCGACGAAGCGCCACGCCATCGTGCCGGTCCGGGCCGTTCCCTTGAGGGCGTTGTCGATGTAGCTGAGCACCGACTTGGGCACCGGCACCCGCGACTTCCGCTGGGGCTGGATCCGCTTCACGACCTTGCCCTCCGGCGAGATGATCGCCTTGCCGACCCGGGGCTTCCACAGCGTGCCGCCGTTGGCGATCGCGGCGTACGCCGTCGCCAGCTGCAGCGGCGTGACGATGGTGTCGCCCTGCCCGATGGCGAAGTTGACCGCGTCGCCGGCCCGGTAGCGCCAGCCGTCGACGCAGAACTCCCGGGCGAACACGTGGATGTAGTCGTACTTGTTCTGCTTGCCGAGCTTGCAGTAGTAGTCCTTCTGCGCCTTCCAGTAGGCCATCTTCCACTTGCGGTCGGCGATGCGGCCGGAGGCCTCGCCGGGCAGGTCGATGCCGGTCTCGCTCCCGAAGCCGAACTTCTCGGCCTCGTTCACCAGCGGGTCCTTGGCGTGGATGTTTCCGCTCTCGCCGCCGCTCTTGAGCCAGAAGTGGTAGCCGACCCGGTAGAAGAAGGTGTCGCAGGAGATCTGCAGCGCCTTGGCGAAGTCGATGAACCCGTAGGACGCGGACTCGTAGTTGTCGAACGTGCGGTCGCCGACGGTGAAGGACGAGGAGCAGTCCAGCTGCGACTGCGGCCCGAAGCCGTGGGTGAACGCGCCGGCGGTCATGATCGGCTTCCATGTGGAGCCCGGCGCGAACTGGCCCTGTGTCACGCGCGACAGCAGGGGTGTCCCGGCCTTCTCGGAGTACATCCGGGCCAGGTCCTTGTTGCTGATGCCGCCCACCCAGATGTTCGGGTTGTAGGTGGGGTAGCTGGCCATCGCGATGATTCGGCCGTTGTTGGGGTCCATCACCAGGGCAGCGCCGGAGTCGGCTCGGTAGTTGCGCCCGCTGACGGGGTCGAAGGTGTTGCGGGCGGTCATGATCGCCTGGCGCAGCTGCTTCTCCACGACTCCCTGCACCTTGGCGTCGATGCTGGTGACCAACGTGTCGCCCGGACGCGGTGCCTGCACGCCGACCGTGTCGAGCACGTGGCCCATGCTGTCGACGGCCTTCTTCTCGATGCCGGGGCGGCCGCGCAGCCACTTGTCGTAGGTGCGCTCGAGCCCGGAGCGCCCGACCAGCGAGATCCGGTTCAGCGTGGGGTCGTTGCGCCGCTCGGCCTTCTTCAGCTCGCTCTCGGTGATCGGGGACAGGTAGCCCAGCACGTGCGCGGCCGAGGCGCCCAGCGGCTTGGGGTAGGCCCGCACCTGCCACTGCTCCGCGGTGACACCCGGGTAGTCCTCGCCCCGTTCCTGGATCGACACCGCGATCTGCTGGCTGACGTCCTCGGCCACGGGGACCGGCTGGTAGGGCGAGCCGTTCCAGCAGGTCGGCGGGGGCAGCGCCCCCTCCTCGCCGCACCATTTGCTGCGCAGGATCAGCCGGTGGTACTTCACGTCGAGGGCGCGGCTCAGCCGGTGCATCACCACGCTGCGCTTGTGGTCGCTCATCTCGTCGAGCACGGTGCGGTCGACGGTGACGACCCACGACGGTCGCCCGGCGACCAGCGGCCGGCCCTCGGAGTCGAGGATCAGCCCGCGCTCGGGCGGCGTGATCACCTCGCGCACGGCGTTCTCCGCGGCCTGCGCCTGGTAGGAGGCACCGGACAGCACCTGGACGTACCAGAGCCGCGCGAACAGCGTGACGAACAGCGACAGCACCAGAGCCTGCACCACGAACAGCCGTGACCTGCGGCGGTCGTTCATCCCCTCCCCCTCACACTCGCACGCTGACGGGCTCGAGCCGCCGCATCATGAACAGCACGGCCGGCACCACCAGCGGGGTGAGTACCACGTCGTAGACCAGGGCGATCGGCAGCACGTGCAGCACGCCCTGGATGGTGACCCCCGGGTCTTGCAGCAGCAGCCCCGACAGCGCGAACAGCGAGGTGCCGATGAACGACCCGGCGGCGACGACCAGCACGGCCGCCAGCGCCGAGGCACGGGCGTCGCGGCGCACGTGGCCGGCCAGGTAGCCGACGACGACGAACGCCAGGGCCCAGCGCCCCGCGGTGTGGTCGGCCGGCGGGGCCACGTCGAGCGCGAGCCCGGTGGCGAACCCCACCAGCGCGCCGTACTCGGGGCCGCGCGCGAGCGCGAACGCGATCACCACCACGAGCGCCAGGTTGGGCACCACGTCACCGACCGCGATGACGGGCAGCACACCGAGCTGCACGGTGATCGCGACCAGGACCACCGCGGTGACGGCGAGCGCGCGCAGGGCGGTCACTGTCCTCCTCCCCGCGCGTGTCCGGCGTCGGCGCTGGTGCGGTCGCCGGGGCGGTGCGCGTCGACCACGACGCCCACCATGTCCAGCGACGAGAAGTCGACGTAGGGCCGGACCAGGACGGTCTTGGACAGCTCCCGCGGACTCGTGATCACCTTCTCCACGGACCCGATGGGAACCCCGGCGACGTAGGGGGCGCCGTTGCGCGAGCCCCAGGTGACGATGCTGTCGCCGATCTTGGGGTTGGCGATCCGGTCGACCAGCTGCATCTTCAGCCGGCCCTGGTCGCCGATGTCGCCCTCACCGCTGATGAAGCCCAGCTCCATCGAGCTGCCGAGCCGGCCGCCGACCACGGAGTCGGGGTCGACCACCAGCAGCACCGTCGCGCTGGTGCTCGACGCCTCGATCACCCGGCCCACCAGACCCTGCGGGTTGAGCACGGTCATGTCGGGGCGTACGCCGTCGTTGCGGCCCGCGTCGATGGTCACCGTGCGGGAGAAGGTCTGGCCTCCGCCCATCGCGGTCACCTGGGCGGGGACCACCCGGTCGTCGCGGTGCCGGCCGAGGGCGAGCAGCCGGTCGAGCTCGACGTGGCGCTTTTGGGCGAAGCCGGCGGTGCGCAGCCGCGAGAGCAGCAGCTCGTTCTCCGTACGGAGGTGGTTGTTGGCGGCGTGCAGCTGCTCGACGTCGCCGAAGTAGTCGGTGACCCGCGTGACCGGGCTCATCATGGTCGCGGCGCCGTTCTCCAGCGGCCCGAACACCGCGCCGGCGACCGCACGCACAGGCTCGACCGGGGAGTCGTCGGGGCGGCGGGCGTCGAGCGTGATCACGATGAACGACGCGAGCAGCAGCACGATCAGCACCGTGCGCGCCCGGCGGTCGCGCCGGTCCCGGTCGTCGAGCGGGTCGGGGCCACCTCGGAACCCTCCGGGTCCGAGGCTCGGCCGGTCATCACGTCGCATGCGGGCTCACCTGCGAGGTTCCGACACCAGCACCTGCTGCAGCGCCTCGAACTCCTCGACGCACTTGCCGGCGCCCATGGCCACCGAGTCCAGCGGGTCGGGGGCGACGTGCATCGGCATGCCGGTCTCGTGCCGCAGCCGTTCGTCGATGCCGCGCAGCAGCGCACCGCCACCGGTGATCACCACCCCGCGGTCCATGATGTCGCCGGCCAGCTCCGGCGGCGTCTTGTCCAGCGTCGTCCGCACCGCGTCGATGATCGCGTGCAGCGGCTCCTCGAGCGCCTGCCGCACCTCCGCGGAGGAGATGTTCACGTTCTTGGGCAGGCCCGAGATCAGGTCTCGGCCGCGGATCTCGGCCTCCGGCTCCTGCGGGAGGGGGAAGGCGGAGCCCAGCGCGACCTTGATCTCCTCGGCGGTGCGCTCCCCCAGCATCAGGGAGTACTCCTTCTTCATCCAGCTGATGATCGCCTGGTCGAGCTCGTCGCCGGCGATGCGGATCGACTGGCTGGTGACGATGCCGCCGAGCGAGATGACCGCCACCTCGGTGGTGCCGCCGCCGATGTCGACCACCATGTTGCCGGTGGCCTCGTGCACGGGGAGGCCGGCACCGATCGCGGCGGCCATCGGCTCCTCGATGATGTAGACCCGCCGGGCGCCGGCCTGGTAGCCGGCCTCCTTGACCGCGCGCTGCTCCACGGCGGTGATGCCGGAGGGCACGCAGATCACCAGGCGGGGCTTGGCGAAGTACTGCCGGCGGTGGACCTGCTGGATGAAGAACCGCAGCATCTGCTCGGTGGACTCGAAGTCGGCGATCACGCCGTCCTTGAGCGGCCGGATGGCGACGATGCTGTCGGGCGTACGCCCGATCATCTTCTTGGCCTCGGCGCCCACCGCCAGGATCTCGCGGGTCTGGGCGTTCAGCGCGACCACGGACGGCTCGTTGAGCATCACACCCCGCCCACGCACGTAGACCAGCGTGTTGGCGGTCCCCAGGTCGACGGCCATGTCACGGCCGATGAAGCTGTTCGCCATGCTCGACGCTGTCCCCTCGATGCCGCTGCGCGATGACCCTCAAGTGCCCGACCAGACTAGGTCGGCAGACCCCCGTGGCCACGCAGGACACGCGCCGCCCTCTCCCCACGATGTCCCCGCGCTGACCACCTAGCCGGACCGACTAGCCGGACCGTGTGGATTCTAGCGACGCTCCATGAAGGAAGCGATGGCCGAGGGTCGTTTGCGTGGTTCGTCACATGTCCGGGAAGAAGATCTTGATCTCGCGCTCAGCCGACTCCGCCGAGTCCGACCCGTGCACGAGGTTCTCGCGGTTGGACAGCGCCAGGTCGCCGCGGATGGTGCCGGGTGCGGCCTTGCGCCCGTCGGTGGCGCCGTTGAGCAGGCGTACGACCTCCACCGCCTCGTCGCCCTCGAGGACCGCGGCCACCAGCGGGCCGCTGGTGATGAACTCGCGCAGCGGCGGGTAGAAGTCGCGCTCGAGGTGCTCGGCGTAGTGGGTGTCGGCCACCTCGACGTCGATGGTGCGCTGGTCCATCGCCGCGATCGTCAGGCCCTTGGACTCGTACCGGCCCAGGATCTCGCCGACCAGCCCGCGGCGGACGGCGTCGGGCTTCAGCAGGACCAGGGTGCGCTGTGCCGGGGAAGACATGACGTGGACACTATCGAGCAGGCACCCGTCGAGGGGTCGTGGGTGCTTTCCGGCGGCGACGCCGCGGTCTCTACCCACGGCGGATGGGCGACACGACACCGGAGGCGCAGAGGGGCCCTCCCTCGGCGGGTGGTCCCTTCCCTCGGCTCACACGCCGAGGAAAGGAACCACAACCCCCGGTGACATGGCTTGTGGTGGGGCCCAGGCGTCCGGCGGCGCCGCACCTGCCACGAAAACGTCCCCAGCTGTCTCCTAGCTGCCGCCTGAAACGCAGCGCCAAGCGACAGCCAGCCGGCGA
>CBFGZI010000123.1:0-11164 GCA_965653225.1 uncultured Propionibacteriales bacterium
CGGTCATCGCCTGCGTGGCCTCCATGTAGACCGCGTCGACGTCCGGCCGCTCCTCGCGGTCGACCTTGATGTTGACGAAGTGCTCGTTCATGTACGCCGCGGTCGCCTCGTCCTCGAACGACTCGTGCGCCATCACGTGGCACCAGTGGCACGCGGCGTAGCCCACCGACAGCAGCACGGGCACGTCCCGCGCCCGCGCGTCGGCGAAGGCCTCCTCGCCCCACTGCCACCAGTCGACCGGGTTGTCGGCGTGCTGCAGCAGGTAGGGGCTGGTCGCGTCCGCCAGGCGGTTGCTCACAGCCGAGAGGCACCGCCGTCGCCATCGGGGACGGAGCCCTCTCCCGGAGTCGCTCCACCCTGGGTCGCTCCACCCTGGGTCGCCCCGCCCGGGGTCGCCCCGCCTGAGCCCGACGTGCTCGGAGCCGACCCGTCGCGCGGCGCGCCGTTGCGGACGGGCAGCGTACGACCCGCCTTGCTCCGGTCGACGCCGTCGTCGAAGTCCACCTTCTTGAGCTGGCGGTTCATGCTGCGCCACAGCACGTAGATCGCCAGGCCCAGGAGCAGGATGATCACCAGCGCCAGCCACCCCGGCTTGACCTTCGCCGGGTCGACGGCGAGCACGGTGGGGCCGTGCGTCGCGGCGGCGGTGAGCAGCGTCGTCATGGGCCCATCGTCTCTCGTGCCGCAAACTCGCCGCCGACCAGGTCCCGAACCCCGGCGAACAGGTCGTCCTCGGGCAGCTCGACCTCGACCCGGCTGTGCACGAGCTCGTAGTCCTCGGTCGGCCACGCCGCCTGGTGCACGTCCAGCGGCACGGCGAACCACGGCCCCTCGGGGTCGATCTGGGTGGCGTGCGCGAGCAGCGCGTGGTCGCGGATCGGGAAGTACTCCGCGCACGGCACCCGGGTGGTGATGCGCGCGGCGTGCTTGGGGTCGGGCTTCCACTCCTGCAGCCGCTTGGCGTACGGCGACTCCAGGCCGCGGCGTTCCATCTCGTCGTGCAGCGCCTGGGTGCGCTCGCGGTGGAACGAGTGGTGGTAGTACAGCTTCAGCGGCCGCCACGGCTCGCCGGCGTCCGGGTAGGCGTCCGGGTCGTCGGCCGCCTCCCACGCCGCCATCGTCACCTCGTGACAGCGGACGTGGTCGGGGTGCGGGTAGCCGCCGTTCTCGTCGTAGGTGGTGATCACGTGCGGCTTGAACTCCCGGATCAGCCGCACCAGCGGCTTCGCCGACTCCTCCAGCGGGACCAGGGCGAAGCAGCCCTCCGGCAGCGGCGGCTTCGGGTCGCCCTCCGGCCAGCCCGAGTCGACGTAGCCCAGCCAGTCCTGACGAACCCCGAGGATCTCGCGGGCCCGGGCCATCTCCTGGCGCCGGATCTCGGTGATGTTGGCCAGGATGTCGGGTCGATCCATGTTCGGGTTCAGGATCGAGCCGCGCTCACCGCCGGTGCACGTCACGACGTGCACGTCGACGCCCTCGGCGACGTACTTCGCCGTACTCGCCGCCCCCTTGCTCGACTCGTCGTCGGGATGCGCGTGCACGTGCAGGAGCCGAAGTCGCTCACCCACGATGACCTCGCTTCGCTGTCCTGGTCTCCTCCGAGACAATGGTTACCGAAACCGCCTGGTTCGCGCGACTCGACCCGACCCCTGGAGCCCACCGTGTCCTCCGCCCGCCCCGGTACGCCCGCCGGCGGCCAGCCCGGCGCAGAGCCCCTGCGCAGGCCCGTCGACCGGTACGGCGCCCCCCGCCCGTGGGCGCGACCCCTCGCTATCGCCGTCGCCGCGGTGCTGGCGGTCGCCGGGATGGCGTGGCTGCTGTGGGCGGGTCTGTACCACGCGTCCCCGCCGGTGTCGGCGCAGCTGCGGGGGTTCCACGTACAGGGCGACGACACGGTGAGCGCCACCATCGACATGCACCGCAACCCCGGCGTGGCGGTCGTCTGCGTGCTGGAGGCGCAGGCGGCGGACCACTTCGTGGTGGGCGAGCGGCAGGTACGCGTGCCCGCCGGGCCGCAGCAGGCGCTCACACGCACCTACCGGATCGAGACCGAGCGGCCCGCCACCAACGCGGTGCTGGACGGCTGCCGACCCGCTCCCGGCCACGGCTGAGCGCTCGCAACCGGCTTTGCCCGGTTGGTAGTCTGATTCTTTCCCAGAAAGTTCCGCGCGTTCCGCGTTGCCCGGAACAACGACGAGGAGCAAGGACCCGTGACCCAGCCGACCGACTCGAAAGAGATCTGGCTCACCCAGGACGCTTACGACAAGCTCACCGAGGAGCTGGAGTACCTCCGTGGCCCGAAGCGCTCCGAGCTGTCGGAGCGGATCAGCGCTGCGCGCGACGAGGGGGACCTCAAGGAGAACGGCGGTTACCACGCGGCCAAGGACGAGCAGGGCCACACCGAGGCGCGGATCCGCCAGCTCGAGGACATGCTGCGCCGCGCGCACGTGGGCGAGACCCCGCAGGACGACGGCGTGGTGGAACCGGGCATGAAGGTCACGGTCCGGTTCGTCGACCTCGACGACAGCGAGACCTTCCTGTTCGGTGCGCGCGAGCTGGCCGACTACGACCCGTCGGTCAAGGACCTCGCCGTCTACTCGCCGAAGTCGCCCCTGGGTGCGGCCATCAACTCGAAGAAGAAGGGCGACACGGTCAGCTTCAAGGCGCCCAACGGCAAGGAGCTGAAGGTCGAGATCGTCGACGCCGTGCCGTTCGACGGCTGACCCACCTCCCCGGCGCACACCCCCGGCGCACACCCCGGGCGCACCCCCCATGCCGTGACGCGCCAAGTTTCCCGGTAGCGGAGTCGTCACACCACCAGGAATATGGCGCTTCACGGCTTGAGGGCCCCCTGAAGGCCACATGAGCGCCAGGAACTATGGCGCGTCACGCAATGTGCAGCGGCTGGGTCAGCGGCTGGCGGCCTTCTGGTACTTGCGCACCGCCAACGGCGCGAACACCGCGATGATCAGCGCGATGTAGACGCACGACATCACGACCGAGTGCTGCATCGGGAACGCGTCGCTCGGCGGTACCGGGTTGCCGAACAGCTCGCGGCAGGCGGTGACCACCGCGCTGAACGGGTTCCACTCCGCGACCGCCTGGATCCAGCCGGGCTGGGCGTTCATCGGCACGAACGCGGTGGACAGGAACGTCACCGGGAACAGCCAGATCAGCCCGGCCGACGCCGCGACCTCCACCGACCGCACCGACAGCCCGACCAGCGCGCCCACCCACAGCATCGCGAACGCGAACGCGAGCAGCAGCGCGAACCCGGCGAGCCCCTGCAGCACGCCGTTGTGCCAGCGCCACCCGACCAGCAGCGCGCACACGACCATCACGACCATGATGAACGTGTTGAACACCAGGTCGCCCACGACGCGACCAGAGATCACCGCCGACCGTGCGATCGGCAGCGACCGGAACCGGTCGATCAGGCCCTTCTGCATGTCGTCGGCCAGCCCGACCGACGACGAGGCCACCGCGAACGCCATCGTCTGCGCGAAGATCCCGGCCATCAGGAACTCGCGGTAGATCGCCGGGTCGGGCTGGTAGCCGGGAATCGGCACCGCGCCGCCGAACACGTAGGCGAACAGCAGCACGAACATGATCGGCTGGACCGTCCCCCACATCGCCTGGTCGGGCACGCGCGGGATGCGCTTGAGGTTGCGCCAGGCGATGATCATGCCGTCGAGGAGCGCGGAGTTGCCGCCGACCATCCCCGTGCTGGGAGCCGTCTCGGTGGTGGTGGTCATGCGGGCCTCCCAGCGGGCTCGGGCTCGTCGAGGGGCTCCTCGGGCTCGCCGGCCGTCTCCTCGGCGGGGTGGCCGGTCAGGGTGAGGAACACGTCGTCGAGGGTCGGGCGGCGCAGCCCGATGTCGTCGATGGCGACCTGCTCGGAGTCGAGCTCGCGGATCACCCGTACGAGCGCGCTCGACCCGCCGGAGGTCGGCACGGTCAGGCGGCGGGCGTGCTCGTCGATGTCGACCTCGTCGCCGAGGGCGAACGGCCGCAGCAGCTGCGCGGCGTGCGTGATCTGCGCGGCCTCGTGCACGACCACCTCGATGCGCTCGCCGCCGACCTCGCTCTTGAGCTGGTCGGAGGTGCCCTGCGCGATCACCTGGCCGCGGTCGATGACCGCGATCGAGTCGGCGAGCTCGTCGGCCTCCTCGAGGTACTGGGTGGTGAGCAGCAGCGTGACACCCGAGCGCACCCGGTCGCGGATGACCTCCCACAGGTCGAGCCGGGCGCGCGGGTCGAGGCCGGTGGTCGGCTCGTCGAGGAACAGCACCTTCGGGTGCGCGATCAGCGAGCCGGCGAGGTCGAGCCGGCGCTTCATGCCGCCGGAGTAGGTCTTGGTGACGCGGTCGCGCGCGTCGGTCAGGTCGAACATCTCCAGCAGCTCGTCGGCGCGAGCCGAGGCGGCCTTGGACCTCAGGCCGTACAGCCGGCCGAACATCCACAGGTTCTCGCGGCCGGTGAGGTTCTCGTCGACCGCGCTGTACTGGCCCGAGAGGCCGATCAGCCGGCGTACGAGGGCGGGTTCGCGGGTCACGTCGTGCCCGAGCACCAGCGCCTGCCCGGAGTCGGGCTGCAGGAGCGTGGTCAGCACCCGCACGGTGGTGGTCTTGCCGGCGCCGTTGGGGCCGAGCAGGCCGAGGACGGTGCCCTCGGGTACCTCGAGGTCGAGCCCGTCGAGGGCGCGTACCTCCTTCTCGCCCGAGCCGTAGCTCTTGGTCAGGCCATGCACCTCGACCGCGGCCATGTCATCCCCTCCTGGTTGTCAGCCGGAGATTCTTCCCCACACCCGCTGACAGTTGCGACCGATTTCTACCCTCAGCCCAACTCGAGCGGATACTCCGCTGAACGCAGATGGGACAGCACCTCTTCCCGGTGCTCCGCGCCGCGGGTCTCCACCTGCAGCGCCACCTCGACCTCGTCGACGTGCAGCTGGGCCGACGTGCGTTCGTGGACGACGTCGAGCACGTTGGCCTCCGAGGACGCCAGGTCGGCCAGCAGCCGCGCCAGCGCGCCGGGGTGGTCGGAGATGCGTACGCGGAACGACAGGTAGCGACCGGCCGCGGCCATGCCGTGCCGGATCACCCGCATCAGCAGCAGCGGGTCGATGTTGCCGCCGGACAGCACCGGCACGACGGGACCCTCGAACGCCGACGGCCGGTCCAGGACCGCGGCCACCGCGGCCACGCCGGCCGGCTCCACCACCATCTTGGCGCGCTCGAGCAGCTGCAGCAGCGCGGTCGACATCGACTCCTCGGAGACCGTGACCACCTCGTCGACGTACTTCTGGATGCCGGCGAAGGGCACCTGGCCGGGGCAGCCGACCGCGATGCCGTCGGCCATCGTGGCCATGCCGGAGATGGGGGTCGGCGCACCCGCCTCCAGCGACCGCGGGTAGGCGGCGGCCCGCTCGGCCTGCACGCCGACGACACGGACGCCCGGGTCGGCGGCCTTGACCGCGGTGGCGATGCCGGCCAGCAGCCCGCCGCCGCCGAGGGGCACGAGGACGGTGCGTACGTCGGGGCACTGCTCGAGGATCTCCAGGCCGCAGGTGCCCTGCCCGGCCACGATGTCGGGGTGGTCGAAGGGGTGGATGAGGACCGCGCCGGTGTCGGCGGTGAACTTCTGCGCCGCGGTCAGCGCCTCGTCGACGGTGTGGCCGTGGAAGCGCAGCTCGGCGCCGTACGCGCGGGTCGCCCTCTCCTTCGGTATCGGGGCGCCCTCGGGCATGAACACGGTGGCGCGGATGCCGAGGTGCTGTGCCGCCAGGGCGACGCCCTGCGCGTGGTTGCCGGCGCTGGCCGCGACCACTCCGTGCGCGCGTTCGTCGGCGTCGAGCCGGGTCATCCGCACCAGCGCACCGCGGATCTTGAACGAGCCGGTGCGCTGCAGGTTCTCGCACTTGAGGTACACCGGGGCGCCGGCCCGCTGCGACAGCCAGCGTGAGTCCTGCAGCGGCGTGGTCACCACCACGTCGGGGCTGTCGCGGTGGATCTTGCGGGCCTCTTCGATGTCCTGCGCGGTCACGGTCGGGACGTCGCTGTCGTTGACCATGCGGGCCAGCCTAGATGCCGAACCTGGTAGCGAGGCGGCTACTGCTGGTAGCCCTCCACCTCCGAGACCGGCCGCACCTTGGCGTGGCCCGGGTCCTCCCCCGCGTCGCGCAGCGCACGCCGCTGGCGCAGCAGGTCCCAGCACTGGTCGAGGGTCTGCTCCATCGACCGCAGCCGCTGCTGCTACTCCTCGGCGGTGATCTCGCCCGCCTGCAGGCGCGAGCGGAGCGTGTGCTCCTCGTCGACCAGGTCCTGTACGCGCCGCATGATGTCCTTGTCCGTCACCCCACCATGGTCGCCATCATCCCTGGGGCGCGTCCACCCGCCCCCGGCTGCCGCAGCTGGCCCCGGTGGCGGGCCCCCGGTGGTTCAGCGCAGCGTGGCGGAGTGCAGCGGCACCAGCGACGGCTCGTCCTCGCCGTCGCGGAAGTCGGCGGTGTTCCACAGCACCCGCGCCCGGCGCCCGTCGAGGTCGAGCGTCGCGAGCACGTTGTCGAACCACGGCCCGACGGTGAGCGACCAGCGGAACGGCGGGTCGGGCACCTTCGCCGAGCGGGCCGCCGCCAGCCCGATCGGCCAGGCCACGCCGTACGCCGCAGCGGCCACGAGGAAGCGGCCCGCCCGCGGCAGCGGGTTGCGGATCGGCGAGCACACCAGCTGCACCACCCGCGAGGCCTCGGTCGAGGACGGCCACTCGGCGAGGTTCGAGCTGCGTACGGCGGTCGGGCGGGAGCGGCCGCGGCGCGGCTTCCACCGCCGCCAGCGGGTGTGGCCGGGACCGCGGCGTCCCCCGCTCAGGTGCGCCTCGGCGAGGTAGGAGTGGTGCACGTCGCCGCCGAGCACGCACACGGTCGCGGGCGGTCGGCCCCGCTTGCCGGCGGCGACCTCGGCCAGCATCTCGCACACCTGCCGGAACGACTGGTGGAACGCCGCCCAGTGCTCCAGGTCGATGCCCTGGCGCACCTTCTCGCCCGCCCTGGCGGCGCGCCGGCCCCAGGCACCGCCGACCACGGCCTCGTTCCAGGCCTCCACGTAGTGCAGCCCCGTGGGGAGCAACAGCGGGAGCGACGACCCGACGACGAGATGGTCGACGTCGCCGGTGGCCAGCGAGTCCAGCCACCGCATCTCCTCGTCGTCGAGCATCCGCCGGTCGCCCTCGTCGAGCATCCGGGCCGTGCGGGTGTCGACCATGATGATCCGGTTGCCGCCGAAGTCGCGGTGGTAGCTCCAGCGGGTGAACGTCGGGTCGCGGTCGCTGCGCTCGACGTACTCGTCCAGCAGGTCGCCGGCGTCACCGTCGCGGCCGACGTCGCGCACCTTCGCCCACAGGGCGTTGTCGGCGCGGTCGACCGGGCTGAGGTTGCCCAGGTGCTGGTAGACCCAGTACGACGCGAGGCCGCCGACGATGCGGTCGTGCCACCACGGCAGCTGGTTGATCTCCTCGCGCCAGCGCCGCGAGGTGTTCCAGTCGTCGCGGATGTCGTGGTCGTCGAAGATCATCGCGGTCGGCAGCGTCGACAGCAGCCAGCGGTTGGCCGGCTCGGACCACGCGATCTCGTACAGGTGGGCGTACTCGTCGTAGTCCTTCAGCTCCTCGCCGGGGGGCTGCTCGATGTCGCGACGGGCCCGGATGAACTTGCGCATCTCCTCGGAGGTCTCGTCGGCGTAGACCTGGTCGCCGAGGAACAGCACCAGGTCGGGCCACTCGCGCTCGTCGATGTCGGGCAGCTCGAACGCGTACGCGCGCAGGACGTCGATGCCGTGGCTGCGGTTGTGCTCGGCGTCGTGGGGCACGCTGGTGCGGCAGGAGCCGAACACCACGCGGTTGCGGCGGCCCGGCTCCAGGGTGCGGATGCGGCTGGCGGGGAACTTCGAGTCCGCCGGCGGCCACACCTTGCGGTCCTCCAGCCAGATGTCGTACGCGGTCGACGTCCCCGGCTCCAGGCCGTCCACCTCCACCAGCGCGTAGTGGTGGCCGTGGACGGTGAACGTCGGCGCCTCGAACAGCTGCTCGCCGACGCGCGCGGTGACCGTGCCGCGCCGGGCGACCTCGACCCAGATCGCGGCCGTGGTCTCGTCGACGTAGCGGAGCAGGGGGCCGAGTACCAGCGGCTGGTTCGGGTCGTCGGTCATGGTGCAGTTCTACCCCCGCGGGTCGCGGCCGGTTCCGGCGGCTCCGCCCCGTCACCCGGTGTGATCTGGGCAACTTTCCGGACGAGATCTCCAAAACAACTTGCATGGCGCACGCAAGCGGATGCATGCTTGATACATGCATCAAATGAGCCCGCTGACATTCACACCCGACTCCCCCGAGGAGGCGGTGCTGCTGATGGTCATGCAGATCGGCAAGCGCATGCGCCAGCGTCAGCCGGGCGACGAGGTCGACCCGGCGACCGTGCCGATCCTGCACATCCTCAGCTGTGCCGGCCCCATCCGCCTGTCCGACCTCGCCCAGCGGATGCAGCTCGACGCCTCGACCGTGAGCCGCCACGCCCGCCAGCTCGAGGAGCGCGGCCTGATCTCGCGTACGACCGACCCCGATGACCGCCGCGCCTCGCGGGTGGAGATCAGCGAGCTCGGCAGCGAGGCGCTCCACGCCTCCTTCGAGCACCGCAAGCAGATGATCGGCCGCGTCCTCGAGTCGTGGCCGCACCAGGACCTCGAAACGCTCCAGCGGCTGGCCAGCCGGTTCGTCCTCGACCTCAACACGAGCGACTTACAGACGGCCACCACCTGACCTTTCCTCACTGCGCAGCTCCACAGCTTCACCCGCCCCGGTCCAGCACCCAGGACCACCGAAACGGCCGCCACCCCGGCCCCCACAGACTCGGAGCACCACCGAAATGACACAGCGCTCGAACACCACCCACGCGCCGCGGCCGGCCGCCGCGGGCGGCGCGGGCAACGGCGCCGGGCCGTCCGGCCCGACCGGTCCGAACGGCCCATCCGGGTCGTCCGGCCAGTCCGGCCAGTCCGGCCCCGACGCGTCCGGCTACCTGAGCCACCGGCAGATCCTCATCGTGCTCGGCGGCCTGATGGCCGGCATGTTCCTGGCCGCGCTCGACCAGAGCATCCTCGGCACCGCGCTGCCGCGCATCGTCAGCGACCTCGGCGGCCTGGACAAGCTGTCGTGGGTCGTCACGGCGTACCTGCTGACCTCGACCGCGGCCACCCCGCTGTGGGGGAAGATCTCCGACCTGTACGGCCGGCGGATCACCTTCCAGGCCGCGATCACGATCTTCGTCCTCGCCTCGATGCTGTCCGGCCTGTCGCAGAGCATCGGGCAGCTGATCGCGTTCCGCGCCGTGCAGGGCCTGGGCGGCGGCGGCCTGTTCGCGCTGGCGCTGGCCGTCATCGGCGACGTCATCCCGCCGCGTGAGCGCGGTCGCTACCAGGGCTACTTCGGTGTCGTGTTCGGCACCAGCAGCGTGCTCGGCCCGGTGCTGGGCGGCTTCTTCACCGAGGGCCCGGGCTGGCGCTGGATCTTCTACATCAACGTGCCGATCGGCATCGCCGCGCTGATCGTCACCTCGATCGCGCTGAAGATGCCGGTGGTGCGCCGCGAGCACAAGATCGACTACCTCGGCGCCTCGGTGGTCGTCGCGTCGGTGACCTCGCTGCTGCTCTACACCGCGTGGGCCGGGCCGGACCACGGCTGGACGTCGCCGCTGGGTCTCGCGCTGATCGGCGCCGGCCTGCTGCTCGCCGCGCTGTTCGTGCTGGTGGAGTCGCGGGTGAGCGAGCCGATCATCCCGCTGGAGCTGTTCCGCGACAGCGTGTTCTCGCTGAGCGTCACGTACACGTTCATCACCGGCTTCACGATGTTCGGCGCGATGATCTTCATCCCGATGTACCTGCAGGTCGTCGACGGCATGACCCCGACCGAGTCGGGTCTGGCGCTGCTGCCGATGGTGGTCGGCATCTTCTCGACCTCGATCTCGTCGGGTCAGCTGATGAGCCGCACCGGCCGGTACAAGGTCTTCCCGATCATGGCCTCGGTCGTGATCGCGGTCGCGCTGTTCCTGCTGAGCCGGCTCGACCCGACCAGCCCGTACTGGCAGGCCGCCATCGCGATGTACGTCATGGGCGCCGGCCTCGGTCTGCAGATGCAGATCCTGGTGACCGTCGTGCAGAACGCCGTCGACCGCCGGCACATGGGCTCCGCGACCAGCGCGGTGACGTTCTTCCGGCAGATGGGCGGGTCGTTCGGCACCGCGGTGTTCGGCGCGATCATCACCAGCCAGGTGGCGGTACACCTCGCCGCGCTGCTGCCGGGCCTGCCGGCCGGGCAGACGCCGAACACCTCCAACGTGCAGGCGATCCGGTCGCTGCCGCCGCAGGTGCGTGAGCCGGTCGTGCAGGCGTTCTCGCTGTCGATGCACGACGCCTTCCTGGCCGCGATCCCGGTGGTGCTGGTGTCGCTGGTCGTGGCGCTGCTGATCAAGGAGCGTCCGCTGACGACGCGGCAGAGCGCCGCGGAGAAGGCCGAGGCCGCGGCGGCCGCGCACCAGTGAGGTAGCCGCCGGCGGCGCTCGCCGCTGACACACGTCGAGTGGCGCGTTGCGTAGGGACGAACCGGACTCCGGGCCTACGCAAGGCGCCACTCGTGCGTTTGGGTGTGCGTAGAAAAGCAGCAGTTACAGGAGGGCTCTGGGCCGGTTGGGAGAGATCGGCCGTCTGAGGTCGGGGTGGCGTTCGGCTGTGGGGACGCGTGCGCGCCAGCTCTGCTCCGGCGGCCGTTTGCCACCACATGTGGGAAGGCGTCGGGCGAAGGCGAGCTCGGGCGGTTCGTCTGCCACGAGGTGTTGGCAGACGTTCGCGGGCGGGGCGCCGCCGGCGCTGCGTCTTTCACGCATGCGTGAACCGCGTACCGCGATCCGCCCGCCGGGGCGATCGTCTTCCACGCATCCGCGAAAGACGATCGGCTGCACGCCCGGCGGCGCGAAGCGGGCACGCACTGGGGCAGCCACAGGACCCGGTGACATGGCAGGTGGTCGCTTCCCTCGGGTCATGCGCCTGGGGAAGCGCCCACGACGCCCGGACACATGGCGTGTGGCGCGGCGGCGGTGGCGCTTGGCCGGCCGTACGCTCCC
>CBFGZI010000124.1:0-10928 GCA_965653225.1 uncultured Propionibacteriales bacterium
CGCCGAGGAGTTCCTCAACAAGGACGTACCGATCGAGGAACGAGACGCCTCGATCGACTTCTGAGCCGTCGCCGGGTCATTCCCGGTTCGTGGCCGGTTCATGGCCGTTTCGTTGTGGGCCGTCGGTGCCGAGCGTGACGGGTTGCTCCGTTCGCTGACCGCCTTTGTGTGACTTTGCGCACCCATGCATCACTCTGGGTAGAAATTACAGATTTGTAATTTATGCGAAGCGGGGACGGGAGCCGTGTTGCTGATGTGAAGTTTGGGGTCGAAGTTACTCCCCCCACATCTGGAGGCGTCATGCGCTCTGCCTTCCCGCGCCTGGCTGTTCCGTCCGCGGTGGTTCTCGGGTCCGTAGCGGTCGTACTGCCGCTGGTGTCGGGCATGCCGGCGAACGCCGTCTCCGCCGCCCCGGCACCCGCCGGGAACGGCGTGGTCGCACCCGCGCAGCCGGTCGCCGTCACGCCGGTCGCCCAGAGCGGAGCGGCCGAGCTGGTCGCCCCCGCGGACGCGCACCCGGTCACCCCCGAGGTCGACGAGGTGCCGGTCCCGGACGTGGACCGCGCCGGTGACCCGGACCTGGCGGCGGTCAGCGACCCCGAACCGGTCACGGGCTACGGGCTGGTGGGCGCGACCTGGCAGGGACAGGAGCCGGGAACGCTGGCCCTGCAGGTCCGCACCCTCGACAACGGCGAGTGGTCGAGCTGGCAGCCGCTGCCCTGGCACGACGAGCACGCCCCCGACCCCGGCACCGCGGAGGCGCGCAACGCCCGCGTGGGCACCGACCCGGTCGTGGTCGGCGACGTCGACCAGGTGCAGGTACGCGCCACCAGCGCCTCCGGTGAGGCCCCCCGCGACCTCGAGCTGAGCGTCATCGACCCCGGCGTCAGCGCCGCTGACGACGACCCGGTGGTGCCGACCACGACGGCCGGCACCCCGACCCCCAGTACCGCCACGCCCACGGCCGCCGCGACGCCCGCCGCCTTCACCGCGACCGAGAGCGCGTTCGCCGCCCGGGCCGTCAACAACCCGCCGGGCGTACGCGCACCCAAGCCGCTGATCCGCTCACGCAAGGCCTGGGGCGCCAACGAGTCGATGCGCTCCGGTACGCCGAGCTACGGCACCGTCAAGGCCGGGTTCGTGCACCACACCGTGAACGCCAACGACTACACCCGGGCCGAGGTGCCCGCGATCATCCGCGGCATCTACGCGTACCACACGCAGAGCAACGGCTGGAGCGACATCGGCTACAACTTCCTGGTCGACCGGTTCGGCCGGATCTGGCAGGGCCGCTACGGCGACGTGAACCGCAACGTCATCGGCGCACACACCTACGGCTACAACGACGTCGCGTTCGCCATGTCGGCGATCGGCAACTACGACATCAAGCGGCCGTCGCGGGCGATGCTGCGCGCGTACGGGAAGCTGTTCGGCTGGAAGCTGGGCCAGTACGGCATCGCCGCCGGCTCGCGCCACCGCGTGCTGCACGGGCACGTCTTCAAGGCGATCAACGGTCACCGTGACTCCCCCCTGTCCTCGACCGCCTGCCCGGGCCGCTACCTGTACGCCAAGCTCCCGACCATCCGGAAGCTGGCCACCCGCTGGCAGCGCACCGGCACGCTGCGCGCGCCGGGCACCAAGCCGACTCCCAGCCCGACGCCGACTCCCAAGCCGACGCCGAGCCCCACCCCGACGCCGACCCCGAAGCCCACTCCCACCCCGAAGCCGACCCCGAAGCCCAGCCCGGCCCCCACGCTGCCGAAGCCGACCGGGCCGGACGAGCTGCGGGACATGCAGGCCGACGGGTTCCCCGACCTGCTCGCGCGCGACGCCACCACAGATCGGCTCGAGGTGCTCGAGGGCGACGGCGGGCCCGGGTTCGGCGAGCGCCGCATGGCGGTGCAGTCCGTGGGGGCGAAGATGCTGTTCACCGGCGTCGGCGACGTCACCGGCGACGGCCACCCCGACCTGCTGGTGCGCAGCCAGCACGGCGGTGTTGCCAAGGTCCGTCCGGGCCGGCCCGGTGGGACCTTCGCCGCCGGCATCGCCGCCACCGACCGGTTCGCCGGCGCCGACGCCCTCACCGGTGTCGGCCAGATGATCGGCAACCGCCACCCCGACCTGGTGATGCGCGACGCCGCGACCGGGAAGATCTGGATCTTCCCCGGCCAGGGCGGCGGCCACTGGGGCCGCAAGCAGGTGCTGATCCGCGACGGCTCGGGCCTGAACATGATCAACGGTGCCGGCGACCTCGACGGCGACGGCAGGAACGACCTGCTCGCCCGTGACGGCCGAACCCTCGTGCTGTACCCCGGCCGCGGCGACGGCCACGTGGGTGCCCCGCGGGTCGTCGAGCGCGGCTGGGGCGGCAAGGACATCGCCGCCGCCGGCTACGACGTGACCGGCGACGGCCGTCCCGACCTGGTGGCCCGCGACCGCGACACGAACCGCACCTGGATCTACGTCACCCGCTCCAGCGGCACCATCGCCGGCCGCTTCGGCGGCTGGACCGCGTGGTCGGACCTGAACCGGATCAGCGCGCTGGGCGACGTGACCGGCGACGGCAAGGCCGACCTGATGGGTCGTACCGCCTCCGGCTCGCTGATGGTGCTGCCCTCGCGCGGCACCCGCTGGCTGCAGGGCCCGGTCGCGACCGGCAAGCTCGCCCGCGGCGCGGACTTCGCGCAGGTCGTGGGCGACTGGAACGGCGACGGCCACGCCGACGTCGTCACCCGCTCCAACGGGACCATGTGGCTGTACCGGGGCACCGGTGGCGGTGGCCTGCGCGACAAGGTCGTGCTGGTGCGCGACTGGGGCAGCCGCACGTTCCTCGTCGGGCCCGGCGACATGGACCACGACGGCGACCCCGACCTGATCTCCCGTACGCCCGACGGCCGCATCTGGGTGAGCACCAGCGACGGCCGCACCGGTCGTGAGCGGCGCTACGTGGCCCGGGAGAAGATGTTCCGCGCCGACATCGTCACCGCCGCCGGGTACTGGAACAACGACGGAGCCCGCGACCTGATCGTCCGCCGCGCCAGCACCCACCAGCTGTACCTGGTGCCCGGCAAGGCCGACGGCACGCTGGGGCGTCCCGAGCCGCTGCCCGGTGGCCGGAACTTCGGGGCGTACGACCGCATCGTCGGTGTCGGGTACTTCAACCGCGACCGCTACCCCGACATCGTCGCCCGTGAAAAGGGCAGGGGGCGGCTGTGGCTGTTCGCCGGCTCGAAGTCGGGCCTGCGTCCGCGCGAGTACGTCGCCTCGGGCATGAACCGGTACGACCTGCTCGGCTGACACCCAACGTCGGCACCAGCGTTGCGTCCGTCGAAGGGTGCGCTACTGCGCTCACCTCGGCGGACGCAACGCCGTCGCCGGGGCGCTGGTCACCGCGGCCAGGCCTGCCAGGCGGAGTCGACGATCTCGGCCAGCGCGTGCTCGGCGCGCCACTGCAGCGCCTCGCCGATCCTCGACACGTCGGCGACCAGTGCCGCCGGGTCGCCGGGACGGCGCGGCCCGATGGTCGGCGACACGTCCAGTCCGGTGGTCGCGGCGACCTGGTCGAGGACCTCGGTGACCGAGGCCCCGGTGCCGGTGCCGACGTTGAACACGTCGTGCGGGCGCTCGTCGCGGTCGAGGTAGTCCAGCGCCGCCAGGTGGGCGTCGGCCAGGTCGACCACGTGCACGTAGTCGCGGATGCAGGTGCCGTCGGCGGTGGGGTAGTCGTCGCCGAACACCACCGGCTGCTTGCCGTCGGTGAGTGCCCGGAACACGATCGGGATCAGGTTGAAGACCCCCGGGTCGCCGAGGTCGGGCCACCCGCTGCCGGCGACGTTGAAGTAGCGCAGGTTGACCGAGCGCAGCCCCCAGGCGGCGCCGGCGGCGCGGATCATCCACTCGCAGACCAGCTTGGTCTCGCCGTAGGGGCTGATCGGCCGCGGCGGCGTGCTCTCGTCGAGCACCGCGCCCGCGGGCACGTCGGGCAGGCCGTACGTGGCCGCCGAGGAGGAGAACATCATCCTGTCGACGCCCGCGCGCTCCATCGCCTGCAGCAGGTTGGCGGTGCCGCCGACGTTCTGCGTGTAGTACCAGGCCGGTCGCTCCGCCGACTCGCCGACCTGCTTCTTGGCGGCGATGTGGATCACGGAGTCGACGTCGTGCTCGTCCATGGTGGCGGCGAGCCGGTCGACCGCGTCGTCGCGGGACAGGTCGGTCTGCACGAGCGTGGCTTCGCCCACCCGCTCGGGCAGACCGGTGCTCAGGTCGTCGACGACGACCACCCGGTCGCCTCGTTTGTTCAGCAGACGGACCACGTGCGCGCCGATGTAGCCGGCGCCGCCGGTGACGAGAACGGTCATGGGCCTCACCCTAGCGATCGGCCCGGCCCGGCCGTCACCGTGCGGTCACCGGCTCCTGCGCGGCCTTAGCCGCCGGCCCACCACTGGGCAGTTACCTGCTCCTGTGCAACGCGGCCGTCGACCGCCGCCGGGTCGGCGTGGCGGGTGAGCACGACCGAGCCCCCGGTCACCATCGCGGCCAGCAGGCCGCCCACCAGGCCGGCCTCCTGCGCGGGGTTGGCGTCGGTCAGCAGCCGGCCTGCCGGGTGGAGGCCGAGGTCGCCGGCCCGCGCCCGGGCCCGCTCGAGCAACAGGCTCTGCGACAGCACGCCCTCCGGCGACAGCAGGAAGTCGGCGTCGCCGTCGGGCGCGGCCAGCGGCACGAACGTGTCGCCCTGGCCCAGCACCTCGCGGGCGTAGTCGGTGACCCCCTCGGGCAGGTCGTCGCCGAAGCCCTGGCCCATCGGCCGCAGCGAGAGCGCCACCACGTCGCGCGCGCCGCGCTCGCTCGCCGCGGACAGCGACTCGGGTCCGCACACGACCACGTCGACCGGAGTCTGCACCCCAGGGTCCGTGCTGACCGTGACGCCGCAGGCCGCAGCCGCGCAGACCCACACCGCGGTCTGCCAGTGGGTCGGCAGCCACAGCGCGAGGTGCTCGCCGGGGTCGGCGGACAGCTCGCCCTGCAGCAGGTTCGCGGTCTTGGCCACCCAGTTCTCGAAGGTCTTCACGCTGAGCTCGACGCGCTCACCGGTGTCGTCGTCGTAGAACGTCACCAGCGGCCGGGCCGGGTCGTTGCGCAGCAGGCTGGTGATCAGGTCCGGAACAGTCGACGCCGCCATGCGCGCACCCTACGTGCGGGCGAGTCGGCCGATGCTGTGCAGGCGGACCTGCTCAGCGGAACCTGCTCAGCGGAACCGGCCTTCGGCGGCCTCGCTCACAGGAACTGGGGGCCACCCTCGCGGGCGTCCGCCTGCGGGTACTTCTGCATGAAGTCGCTCACGACCGCGCCCGACATCTGCGAGCAGTACTGGCCGATGCCCTTCTGGTTGTTGCCCGTGGCGGGGTCGGCGTACCAGTGCGTGATCGCGATGTGCTTGCCCGCGGGCATGCTCGGGCCGTCGCTGGGCATCCAGGGTGCGGCGATGAACGCGTTGGCCGGGTCGCGCTCGCTGCCCTCGAACTTGCTGGCGAGGTTCTCGATCTGCTGGAGCTTCTGGGGGTTGTTCGCGACGGTCTGGTCGTACCAGAGGATGCTGTAGCCGTGCTCGAGGTTGTGCACCAGCATCTCGACCTCGGGCCGGTCCTTCGGGGTGTAGAACTTCCGCTCGAACGGCGCCCAGGTGGGGCGGTGAGGGCCCGACTCGGGCGGCGCCTGGTTGTAGTGGATCGGCTGCGGCGCCGGGATGTGGTCGGCGCCGCCGGTGGCGGGGTGAGTCTGGATCGGGGTGCACCCGGCGGCGGACGGGCTCACGCCGAAGTCCGCCAGCGCGGTGTTGTCGATCGCCGACTGCTGCTGGTGCTCGTTCCACAGCGACCAGCCGGTGACGCCGATGATGACCAGCGCCACGAGCCCGATGACGCCGCTGAAGAGGAACATCCGCCTGCGCTCGGCAGCCTTGCGCTCCCGCTCGAGCTGCTCGATGCGCGCGCGGCGCTCACTGGTCTTACTGGACTTCCCCACCGTGTTCCTCTTGTCCTGCTTGTCCTGCCGGTCGCGGTGCCGTCTGGTCTGGGTCGAGTCTACGGATCTCGTGTGCCACGACGCAGGACGATCCGGCATCGGCCGAGGTTCCGGTCGTCGTGGACGGTGCGCCAGCCGTGTGCGGTCGCGAGCGCGCACATCCGCTCCAGCGACGCGGCCGTGGCCAGGTCGTCCTCGCCGGCGACCTCGGCCTCGTCGTCACCGAGCGCGCGCACCTCCAGCGGCCCGGCGTCTTCGCGGCTGTGGGGGGACCCGGCCACCTTGGGCCGGCCGGACCGCTGGGCCAGGTCTGCGAGCACTGCCAGGTCGGTGGGCGAGGTGACCTTCGCAGCGCCTCCGGCGAGGGCGGCCACCGCCCGCGGGTCGTCGCGGCACACCGCCGCGTAGACCGCCTCGCGCGCACCCAGAGCGAACATGTCACCGGCCTCGTCGCGCAGCACGGCCGCGGCACCAGGCCCGTCGGAACCGGGTGGCAGCACGCGGTCGGCGAGGCCGCGTACGACGGCCACCGGCCGTCCGGCCAGCTTGCCCTTGACCAGGTCGGCGGCCGCGGCGACCTCGTCGCCGACCGCAGGTGCGGTGACCTCCAGCAGGTTGCCGTGCGGGTCCGACCGGCCGGCGTGGTCGTCGAGCGGGAGCAGCCCGGCGCAGCCGATCGCGATGTCGGTCTGGCCCTCCCGCCACGGGCGGCCGGCGGTGTCGGAGACGACCACCGCGACGTTGCGGCCCGACAGGTCGAGCAGCCGGGCGCGCAGCAGCCGGGCCGACCCGTCCGGGTCCTCGGGGAGCATTACGACGGTGCCCGGCTCGGTGTTGCTGGCGTCGACGCCGGCCGCGGCCAGCGTCAGCCCGTGCCGCGTGCGCGCGATCGTCGTCGGCCCGCGGCGTGCGACCACGCGTGCGGTCTCGGCCTCGATGACCGAGTCCCGGTCGGCCCACACCACCTGCCCCTCGGCCTTGCTCACCACCTTGCTCGTCACAACGACGATATCGCCGTCGTGCAGGTCGGCGGCATCGGCCACCAGTCGCGCAAGGTCGTCGCCGGGACGCACCTCGGGCAGCCGCTCGGCCGCGATGAGACCGATGCGCCCGGTTGCTGGCTTCACCGGTGCGTGCCCCCGGCGACCTCCTGCGACATCTGCAGCGCCGCGGCCGCCATCGCCTCGGTCGCGTTCACGTCGGTCATCAGCAGCGGGACCGCCCGGCAGGCGATTCCCGCGGCGGCGACGTCGTCGACCGCGTCACGGTCGGCGGTGTGTACCAGCCAGCCGTCGAGGATGCCACCGGCCGAGCGCGCGCCGTAGTGGCGGGCGACCGCCGCTGCCGAGGTCTCGACGTCGATCGCGCTGAGCACGGCGTCGGCCATGCCGCGTACGGGCCGGTCGGCGACGATGGGGGAGACCCCGACCACCGGGGCCCGCGTCTCCCGCAGCGCCTCGCGCACCCCGGGCACCGACAGGATCGTGCCGACGGACACGACGGGGTTCGACGGGGGCAGCAGCACCACGTCGGCCTCGGTGATCGCCTCCAGCACGCCGGGTGCGGGCTTGCTGTCGTCGGCGCCGACCACCACCACCTCGCGAGCCGGGACCTCCGCCCGCAGGCGCACCCAGTACTCCTGGAAGTGCACGGCCCGGCGGCCTCCCGGGCTGTCGGGGTCGTCGATCACGATGTGGGTCTCGGCGCGGTCGTCGGTCATCGGCAGCAGGTCGACCAGGGTGCGGTACGGGATCGGCCAGCGGGTGCACAGCGCACGGGTGATGTCCGACAGCGGGTAGCCGGCACCCATCATCTGGGTGCGCACCAGGTGGGTGGCCAGGTCGCGGTCGCCGAGCCCGAACCAGCTCGGTTCGACACCGTACGCGGCCAGCTCCTCCTTGGCGTGCCAGGTCTCGCCCCGACGGCCCCAGCCGCGGTCCTCGTCGATGCCGTCGCCGAGCGTGTACATGACGGTGTCGAGGTCGGGGCACACCCGCAGGCCGAACATCCACATGTCGTCGGCGGTGTTCGCGACCACGCTGAGCCGGTCCCCGGACGGCTCAGAAGGCTGGTTTCCGGACTGAGTGCCGGGTTCGTCCTCGCGGCCGGGAACGGGTCCGTGGTCGAGCAGGCTGAGCAGGCCACGCAGGAACCGTGCGCCGCCGATGCCCCCGGAGAGCGCGGTGATGTGCATGGCCAGCAGTGTCACCTACCCACTGGCCGAGCTTGCATGCGGCCGTCGCGAATACCAGACTCGCGCTTGACTTCACGGCATTTCGGGCATGTAATTTCACTCGTGTCGTTCACTTGGCTCCCCCCGCAAGCCAGCGCAAGGGCGACGGACCGGACACACACAGGTACGAGGGTCGAGGAGGCGAGCACCGTGCATGAGTTCGATGTGCTCGACATGACAGACACCGAGGAGCTCAGCTGGCAGGAGCGTGCCCTGTGCGCTCAGACCGATCCGGAGGCGTTCTTCCCGGAGAAGGGCGGGTCCACGCGGGAGGCGAAGAAGGTGTGCCTCTCGTGCGAGGTTCGGGCTGAGTGCCTCGAGTACGCCCTGCAGCACGACGAGCGCTTCGGCATCTGGGGCGGCATGTCCGAGAGGGAGCGGCGAAAGCTCAAGAAGCGGGTCAGCTGAACCTCTCACCGGCTCGCTCTGCGGGCACCTGAGCAGGAGGGCAGGACGGGGGCGCAACGGGGCGCAACGGGGCGCAACGGGGGTCACTCGGGGGTTCCCAGGAGGGGACGGTCACCGTTCCCGACGCCGCTCCCAACGCGGATCCGACGAGGGATCCGGCACCGGAGCCGACATCGGGTCTGATACCCGGCTGGACCGGACATCGCGGTCGTCTACGCTATGCCGCGACCGATCGCGTCCCCGTCCCTCCCCGCCGAGTCCGAGGTAGTCCAGGCATGAGCCCCGCTGCAGACCTGTCGCGGGGCCCGGCGACCGGCCAGACGGGGACGGGGCAGGTGCCGGCCTGGCCGCGGCGGAGACCGGTGGTCAGCGCCGTCATCGTCTGCCACGACGGGGCGCGCTGGCTGCCTCGGCTGCTGGCGACCGTGGAGGGCCAGACCCGGCTCCCCGACCGGCTGGTCGCGGTGGACACCGGCAGCCGCGACGACACCGCGGACCTGCTGGTGCGCACGCTGGGACCCGACGCCGTCGTGACCACCCGGCGCGACGTGGGCTTCGGCCGGGCCATCGCCACCGGCCTGTCCGCGCTCGACGACCGGGCCGTGCGCGGAGGCTGGCTCGACGGGGGCAACGGCCGGGGCGGCGGCGGCGAGCACTGGGTGTGGGTGCTGCACGACGACATGCAGCTCGACCCGCAGGCGCTGGAGCACCTGCTGGCCGCCATCGAGCGCGACACCGACCTGTCCCTGGTCGGGCCGAAGGTCCGCGAGTGGCCGCAGCGCAAGCGGCTGCTCGAGGTCGGGCTCACCGTCACCGGCACCGCGCGAAGGGTGACCGGCGTCGACCCCGGCGAGTACGACCAGGGCCAGCACGACCGGGTGCGGCACACGCTGGCGGTCGGCAGCGCCGGCATGCTCATCCGGCGCAGCGCCTGGGACCAGCTGAAGGGCTTCGACCCGGCGCTGCCGCTGTTCTCCGACGACCTCGACCTGGGGTGGCGCGCGGCTCGCAGCGGCATGCGGGCGGCCGTCGCGCCCGACGCGGTCGTGTTCCACGCCGAGGCCGCCACGCGCGGCGACCGCAGCATCGACGCCGCGCACGGGATCTCCCACCGGCTCGCGCGGCCGGGCCGGCTGTCGCGGCAGCACGCGATCTACACCCTGCTCGCCAACTGCCGCGGACCGGCGGTGCCGTTCGTCGCCGTACGCCTGCTGTTCGGGTCGGTGCTCCGGGCGCTCGGCCTGCTGCTGCTCAAGGCCCCGGCCGAGGCCTGGGCCGAGGTGCGTGCGGTCGGCGCCGTGCTCGGCCACCCGAGCCGGGTGTGGCGGGGCCGCCGCCGTCGCCGCGGCATCCGGCGGCGGGGCCGGGTGCGCCACCTGCTGCCGCCGTGGTGGGCGCCGTACGGCCACGGCCTGGAGGTGACTGGGCAGCTGGTCGCCGAGGTGCTGCAGGGCATCGGCGAGCGCCGGCGCGGCGGCCGGGACGTCGAGACCGGCCCCGTCGCCGAGGAGGCCGAGAGCCTCGAGATCGGGCCGGGCCCGCTCACCTGGCTGCTCAGCCGGCCCATGGGCGTGGCGGTCGCCGTGCTCGTGCTGCTGTCGCTGTTGGCGGGGCCGTCGCTGTTCGGAGGCGGCCTGCTGCAGGGGGGTGCGCTGCTTCCCACGCCGCCGAGCGCCCAGGACTGGTGGCAGACGTTCGTCGAGTCCTGGCACCCGGTCGCGCAGGGCGGCGACGCGGCGGCTCCGCCGTACGTCGCGGTGCTCGCCGCGGTCGGCTCGCTGCTGCTGGCCAAGTCGTGGCTGGTCGTGCACCTGCTGTTCGCGATGGCGGTCCCGCTGACCGCGCTGAGCGGGTACGTGCTGGCCCGCCGCGTGGTCGACTCCCAGCCGGTCGCGGTCTGGGCGGCCGTCACCTACGGGCTGCTGCCGGTGCTGACCGGCGCGGTGGCCCAGGGACGCCTCGGCACCGTCGCCGGTGCGGTCGTGGCCCCGCTGCTGGCACGCTGCGCCGTCGGAATCGGCGCGGCGACCACCGTGCAGGGCCGGTGGCGCGCGGCCGTCGGCTCCGGCCTGCTGCTGGCGGTGCTCGCCTCGTTCGTGCCGATGGCGCTGCCTGTCGCGATCGCGCTGGCGGTCGTCTCCTGGCTGGTGACCGGCAGCGACCGGTCGCTGCTGCCCGCGCTGGCCGGCGCGCTCGGCACGGCCCTGCTGCTCCTGCTGCCCTGGCTGCTCGACACCGGGCCGTTCGACGAGTACAAGGCGGAATT
>CBFGZI010000125.1:0-10733 GCA_965653225.1 uncultured Propionibacteriales bacterium
CTCCGTACGCGCGCTGGTCGCGCAGGCGCTGGCGAGGGTGCGGCCAGTCCGGCGCAGAGTCCGGCGCTGAGTCCGGCGCTGAGTCCGGCGCAGAGTCCGGTCCGCAGACCGTTCCGAGACCCGGCCGCGGCCGAGACGCTCAGCCGACCTCGTCGACCTCGTCCACCTCGTCGGCGCCGACACCGGACGCGGCCGCGACGCCTTCGAGATAGCCCCGCGCCCGCTCCAGCCGGGGGTAGGTCTCGAGCAGGGCCCAGAACCGCTTGCCGTGGCCGGGCTCGATCAGGTGCGCCAGCTCGTGCAGCAGCACGTAGTCGATCACCCACTCGGGCATGCCCTGCAGCCGCGAGGACAGCCGGATGGTGCGGTCGACCGGGGTGCACGAACCCCACCGGGAGCGCTGGTTGTCGACCCAGCGCACCGACGCCGGCACGGCGGCGCCGCCGAGGTAGCGCTTGGACAGCTCGACGGCACGGCGTTCGAGCGAGGTGTGGCTCGGGCGGCGGCGGCGCTCCTGGCGTTCGAGCCGCTCGACCATGGCGGCGACCCAGTGCTTCTCCTCCGCGCGCGTCATGCGCGCCGGGATCAGCACGATGATGCGGTCGTCCTCGCGGTAGGCCGCGACGGTGCGGCGCCGGCGCCCGCTGCGGCGCACCTCGACCTCCGGGGTCGGTGCGGGGCGGCGCAGGGGGTCAGAGCGGGCCACGGGCACAAGGTACTCCGCCGCACTGCCTTGTGGGCCAGAAAAAACTTCCGAGAAGTTCTCGTCCACAGGCGGTGGACGAGGAGTCCGCAGGTCAGCGGCCTGTCCGGATCGACGCCCGATGGAAATCCACAGCCGCCGTCCACGGGTAACCGAGCCGCTTCCACAGTCCTTTCCCCCGGTTCCCCAACCTGTCCCCAGGGTTATCCACAGGGGTGGACAGCACCGCGTTGACGCGGGGGTAGGCGACGCCTAGCGTCGACTCCCGATGAGGCCCCCGCAACCCGCGGGAGGACGTCCGCAAGGGGAAGGCGGGCGACTGACCGGGGTGGCGGGGGTCTCGCACGTCCGCCTCCGGGTCTGCTCAGCGGCCGGTGAACTCCGGGCGGCGCTTCTCCCGAGCCGCGGCCAGCCCCTCCTGCAGGTCCGCGGTGGCCAGCGTGACCGGCTGCGCCAGCCCCTCCCACTGCAATGCCGCCTCGAAGGTGGCGTGGCCGCCCTGGCGGAGCGCGGTGGTGGTGTAGCGGGTCGGCACGGGCGCGGCCGCGGCGATCTGGGCGGCGATCTCGGTGGCGGCCTCCAGGAAGCCGTCCTGGGGCAGCACGCGGTTGACCAGCCCGGCCTCGCGGGCCTCCTCGCCCTGCACGATCCGGCCGGTGAGCAGCAGCTCGCGGGCGGTGGCCAGCCCGGCGACCTCGGGCAGCAGCCAGGTGGCGGCCATGCCGGGATGCATGCCCAGAGAGGTGAACGGCGCACCGAGCTTGGCGTGCGGCGCGGCGTAGCGCAGGTCGCAGGCCAGCGCCAGGCACAGTCCCGCGCCGATGGCGGCGCCGTTGACCGCCGCCACGGTCGGGATCTCCAGGTCGCGGATGGACAGCCAGTCGCGGTAGAAGCGGATCATCCGGCTGCGCAGGTGGTCCACGGACGCGTCGGGCTCGCTGCCGATCCAGCTGGTGTCGCCGCCGGAGCAGAACCCGCGGCCGGCGCCGGTCACCACCAGCACGCGGGCGTCGGCGTCGTCGCGCAGCTCGCGCATCAGCCGCGCCCAGGAGTCGGTCATCGCGTCCGACATCGCGTTGCGCTTGGCCGGGTTGTCGAGCGTGACGACCACCACGCCGTCGTCGCGTCGCTGCACGGACAGGTCGGCGTACTCGCCCACGCGCTGCTCCTCCAAATCATGATAAATCAGGACATTCAACGCATACCACCTCACAGACTGAGCGTGGCAGCGTGGAATAACGCTACGACTCCCGTAGGGTGACGAACTGTCAGGGCAATCCCGCCGCGTACGCTGCGACGGCGCCCCTCGACCGGCGGGTCTTCCCCAGGCTCCCGTCGCGACGACCGGAGACAGATCGAGACCGACTCGGACCCCACCAGCAACCGGGAACCGAAACGACTAGCAAGGAGGCCGTCATGGCGGAGACGTACAGCGGCGAGTTCTACTGCGTGAAGTGCAAGGAGAAGCGCGAGGCCAGCGGCGAGGTCAAGGTCAACGACAAGGGCACCCGGATGGCCAAGGCCCAGTGCCCCGTATGCGGCACCAACCTCAACCGGATCCTCGGCAAGGCCTGATCCCACGACTTCCGCCGCGTCACCACGACGCGGACGACGCAGCAGCGGCGGCGGAGCACCCACAGGTGGCCGCCGCCGCTTCGCGTGTGCGGGCCCTCCCCCGCGGCAGCCGCTGTGGACAGCGGCCGTACGGGTCGCCGGGGATCGGGCAGTCTGGCCGCTCCCGAACAGGAGGGCGCCGATGCGACCTGCCGCTAGTCCCGCGATGCGACCCGTGCTGCGCCCGGGGCTGCGCCTGCTGCGTTCCGCCTCCGGCCAGGCCGTGCTGGTCGAGCACGACCGGGTGTACCCGCTCGACGAGGTGACCGCGGCGCTGCTGGAGCGCCTCGACGGCACGGTCGACGAGGCACAGCTGCAGGCGGTGCACACGGCCGCCGAGGCACAAGCTGCGTGGTGCCGGCTGAAGGAGGCCGGCGTGGTGGTCGGCCTGGAGGAGCCCGCCGCTCTCGTACGCGACCTCGACCTGTCCGCCCGGGCCCGCGCCATGCACGAGGCCGGCGCCCTGCTCGCACACGACCCCGCGGTCGCGGCACAGCGGTGGCGGCGACGCCGCGCTGCCCGCGTGGTGGTGTCCGGCACCGGCGCCGTCGCCGCCTCGTTGCTGCGCCTGTTGGAGGAGGCGGGCGTCGGCGACGTCCGCGAGGGCGGAACGCCCGGCCGCGCCCACCGTCGCGAGCCGGACCTCACCGTGCTCGCCGACGACCACGAACCGGCCACCGACCAGGTCGAGCGGCTCATGCGCGCCGGCCTGCCGCACCTGGTCGCCGGGATGCGCGGCGACACGGGCGTGGTCGGGCCGCTGGTGCTGCCTGGCGCCACGCCGTGCCTGCGCTGCGTCGACCTGACCAGGTGTCAGCACGACCGGGGGTGGGCCGGCGTACGCGAGCAGGTGTCCCGCCCCGAGCGTTCGGTCATGCCGGCGCCGGCGGCGGTCGTGGTGACCACGGCGATGGCCGCGCTGGCGGCGGCGGAGGTGCTGGCGCACGTCGAGGGTCGGGTCGCGGTCACCACGGGTGCCAGCGCGACGCTGACGCTGGCGGCACCGGTGCCGAGCCTGCGGCGGTGGCCGGTACAGCCCGCGTGCGGATGTGCCTGGCACACCTTCTCCGCCGCCCAGGCCGCTCAGGGACAATGGACGGCATGACTGAGCTCCCCCGCCGGGCGGCGGCCCGTACCGCACGCCTGGCCTCGCTCCCGCTCGGCTTCGCGGGCCGCGCCACCGTCGGGCTCGGCCGCCGCATCGGCGGCGCGCCGGCCGACGCGGTCATCACCGAGATGCAGCAGCGCACCGCCGAGCAGATGTTCCGCGTGCTCGGCGAGCTCACGGGCGGGGCGATGAAGTTCGGCCAGGCGCTGTCGATCTTCGAGTCCGCGCTGCCGGAGGAGATCGCCGCACCGTACCGCGAGCAGCTCACCCAGCTGCAGGACGCCGCACCGCCGATGGCGCCCAGCACCGTGCACGAGGTGATGGCCCGCGAGCTCGGCGGCGGCTGGCGCCGCAAGTTCGAGTCGTTCGACGACTCCCCCGCGGCCTCGGCCTCGATCGGGCAGGTGCACCGCGCGGTGTGGCACGACGGCCGCGAGGTCGCGGTCAAGGTGCAGTACCCCGGTGCCGCCGAGGCGCTGCAGTCCGACCTGCGCCAGGTCGGCCGGGCCGCCCGTATGTTCGCCGGCTGGGTGCCCGGCCTCGACATCAAGCCGCTGGTCGAGGAGCTGCAGGCGCGCGTCAACGAGGAGGTCGACTACCGGCTCGAGGCCGACGCGCAGAGCGGCTTCCACGAGGCGTTCGCCGACGACCCCGAGTACGTGGTGCCGGCGGTCGTCGCGCACAGCGACAAGGTGCTGGTCAGCGAGTGGCTCGACAGCCGGTCCTCGCTGGCCCGGCTCATCGCCGACGGGACCCAGGCCGAGCGCGACCACTACGGCGAGCTGTACGCCCGGTTCCTGTTCTCCGGGCCCGCGCGGGCCGGCTTGCTGCACACCGACCCCCACCCGGGCAACTACCGCATCCTTCCCGACGACCGGCTCGGCGTCGTCGACTACGGCGCGGTGCTGCGGGTGCCGGGCGGCCTGCCGCGCGCGATCGGCCGCGTGCTCGGCATCGCGGTGCAGGGCGACTACGACGCGGTCGAGGCCGGCCTGCGGGCCGAGGGGTTCATCAAGCCGAACATCTCCATCGACCCCAAAGCCCTGCGCGACTACGTCGAGCCGTTCGTGGAGCCCGCCCGCAGCGAGACCTTCCGGTTCACCCGCGCGGGCATGCGCGAGCAGTTCGCCCGGGTCAACGACCCGCGCCGGCCCGGCTACACCACGACGCTGAAGATCAACCTGCCGCCGGAGTACCTGATGATCCACCGGGTGTGGCTGGGCGGCATGGGCGTGCTGTCGCAGCTCGGCGCCAAGGCGCACTTCCGCGCGCTGCTGCAGGAGTGGCTGCCGGGGTTCGCCGAGACCGCGGGCTGAGCAGACCGGCTGAGCAGACCGCTGGAATTACGGAGCGGCGTCGGGCCGCAGCCTGCGCGCCACACGCCATGTATCCGGGTCTGGTGGACGCTTCCCCAGGGGTATGAGCCGTGGGCAGCGTCCACGAGCCATGTCACCGGGGCTGGCGGGCGGAGCCGCCGGCGCGCCGCGCGCGCTCACCACCAGTCGCTGTCGAGCTTGCCCTCGATGCTGCGCAGGTTCTCCCGTGAGCACCGGTCGCAGAACACCCGCTGCTGGCCGTTCTCGAACGAGGTCACCCAGGTCAGCGGCGCCGTGTCGCCCTCGACCTGCGTACCGCAGAAGCTACAGGTGATGGCCATGGGTCCTGTCTACCCCACGGCGCCCGGGTCGATTCGTCTGCGACCGGCCGGAGCCGAACACCCGAGCTATCGCAGACGAATCGGATCCTGCAGAAAGGGACGTGGCCCGGGACTCTCTTCCAGATCCCGGGCCACGTCCGTGTCTCGCCGCGCCTAGATCGCGCGGGCGAGGAGGAGGCGCGCCTGCAGCGCCTTGCGCTCTGCGTCCTTCGACGCCCTCTGAGCGCGGGCCAGCAGGGCCGCACGCCGCTGTTCGCGCGCCTCCTGAAGGCGCGCGCTGATATGCGCACGCGCCAGGTCCTCATGGATGAGACTCATGTCCTTGCTCCTGTTCAGAAAAGTCAGTGGTCGCTTCATCGGTTCGGATCAGCTTTCGGTGCGGGTACCGGACGAGGGACTCGTACGGCAGTGGCAGTCGCGGGCCTGGCTGGTTGCCATCAGGCCGCCACCTCGGACTTGCGCGGCCGGCCACGGGGCCGTTTGCGCGGGATGATGGCGCCCTGCTGGAACAGCTCGCCGCCCCAGACTCCCCAGGGCTCCCGGCGCTCGAGGGCGGCCTGGAGGCAGCTAGTCCGTACGGGGCAGGTCTGGCACAGCTGCTTGGCAAGCTCGACGTCGGCGGGGGACTCGGCGAAGAACAGGTCCGGGTCGTTGGCCAGGCACGGCAGCTCCTGGTCGACCTCCCCGCCCACGACGACGGGGTAGATGTCGAGGACGCTGGAACTCATCGGTGTGTCACCTCCTTGTGAGACTCGTCGGTCGGACGGGGAATCAAAAAGGCCGCGGATCCCGGGTTTCGGGTTCCGCGGCCTGGAGGCTGCCGATCTGTCCAATGGCTAGACCGGTGGACTCCAGGAGCGAAGACCCGTGATGCCGAGGGCGCTGGGGCGGGCGGTGCCGGCGATGCGATCCGCGAACACAGTGGTCCCCTTGGTGTAGACCTCTGCATCGGCGCAAATCATCGAGGCGCGGACGTGGGTGCCTACGGGCATGCGGAAACGCGTCGCCGACTGCATCGGCCGGGACGGCATGGTTTCGTTGCTGTTCATCGAAGGCACCTCCTCACTGCGCTACCGCTCGTTGCTACTCGGATCAGGAACCGGTCAAACAGCACATCTGCTGCCCGACCTGACGAGCAGCGTACTCGCGGCAGTCGTCCGGCCGCAAACCATTTTCCGTCGAAATTTCTCCTGAATCTTCGCGGCGCTGTCGGCAATGGTCAGCCGTCGGCGCAGATACGCAGGACGGCCTCGGCGTACTTGTCGACCTTGACCGGGCCGATGCCCGGGATCCGGACCAGGGCAGAGGTGTCGCCGGGGCACGTCTCGGCGATCGCGGTGAGCGTGGCGTCGGTGAACACGCAGTAGGCGGGCACCTTCTCCTGCTGCGCCTGCTCGGTACGCCACTCGCGCAGCCGCCGGAACAGGTCCTCGTCGTAGGTGGCGGGGCACTGCGCGCAGCGTCCGGTCTTGCGCTCGACCGCGTCGTGCAGCACCTGGTTGCAGACCCGGCAGCGCGCGACCTTCGCCGTACGCCCGCGGCGCCGGCCGCCGGTCCCCGTCCGGCCGCCGGAGGAGCGGTCGTCGTCGCCAGGGGTCCGGGGTCGCGCGCCGTCGAGGAAGCGGGAGGCCCGGCGGCTGGGCCGCGACCCGGGGTTGCGGGCCAGCGACCACGAGACGTACAGCCGGTCGCGTGCGCGGGTGGTCGCGACGTAGAGCAGCCGGCGCTCCTCCTCGACCAGGGCGGGGGTGTCGGCGTAGACGATGGGCAGCGCGCCCTCGTGCACGCCGGCCACGAACACCACGGGCCACTCCAACCCCTTGGCGGAGTGCATCGACGCCAGCGTCACCCCGTCGGCGACGGGTGCGTGCTGCGCGGCAGCGCGGCGGTCCACCTCGTCGACGAACGCGTTGAGGTCGGCGCCGTCCTGGTCGTGGGCCATGTCGGCGGCCATCGCACGTAGAGCGTCGAGCGACTCCCACCGGCCGCGCGCGGCACCCTGGCCGCTGGGCGGCGTCGGCGCCCAGCCCTGGCCGGACAGGACCGCGGTGACCTCCTCGACCAGGCCGTCGCCGGAAGTGTCACCGGAGCGCGCGGCGCCACGCAGTAGGGTCACCGCCTGGCGTACTTCGGGCCGCTCGAAGAACCGCTCCGCGCCGCGCAGCACGCACGGCACCGACCTGGCGGCCAGCGCCTCCTCGAACGCCTCGGACTGCGCGTTGATCCGGAACAGCACGGCCATGTCGCGCAGCGGCACGCCCTGGTCACGCAGCCGCACGATGTGTGAGGCAACCGTCTCCGCCTCGTCGACCTCGTCGGCATGCTCGCTGTAGCTGACGTCGGGGCCGGCGTCGCGCTGGGCCTGCAGCACGACCCGGTCGCGCGCGGGACCCAGCACCTGGTTGGCGGCCTGCACCACCTGCGGGGTGGAGCGGTAGTTGCGCACCAGCCGGACGAGCGTGGCGGAGGGGTGCCGCCGGGTGAAGCCGAGCAGGTGGTCTGACGACGCGCCGGCGAACGAGTAGATGGTCTGCGCCGGGTCGCCGACCACGCACACCTGGTCGCGGTCTCCGAGCCACAGGTCGAGCAGGGTGCGCTGGATGGCGTTGACGTCCTGGAACTCGTCGACGACGAACCAGGAGTACTGGCGGCGCACCTGTGCCACGACCCGGTCGTCCTCGGCCAGCAGCGCGGCCGCGCACAGCAGCACGTCCTCCATGTCGATGCGCTCGCGGGTGCGCTTGACCTCCTCGTACGCGCCGAAGACCCGAGCCACCGTCTCGCGGTCGACGCCGGGGGTGCGCCCGGCCGCGGCGGCGAGCCGGACGTAGTCGTCGGGCCGCACGTTGCCGACCTTGGCCCACTCGACCTCGGAGGCGAGGTCCTTCAGGTCGGCGGTCTGCATGTCACGGATGCGGCAGCGCGAGACCGCCTCGCCCAGCAGCCCGAGCTTGGACTGCACCACCTCGGGCAGCGCCCCGCCGTAGACCTTCGGCCAGAAGTAGCGCGCCTGACGCAGCGCGGCGGAGTGGAAGGTGCGGGCCTGCACGTTGGGGACGCCCAGCGCGCCGAGCCGTCCGCGCATCTCCCCCGCGGCCCGTGTGGTGAACGTCACGGCGAGCACCCGCGACGGGTCGACGGCGCCGGTGTGCACGGCGTAGGCGATGCGGTGGGTGATGGCCCGGGTCTTGCCGGTGCCCGCGCCGGCCAGCACGCAGACGGGGCCGCCCAGCGCTGTCGCCACCTCGCGCTGCTCGGGGTCGAGCGCCTCCAGGAGCTGGTCGGCGGGCATGGTCGGCACCTGGCGGGACCTTCCGGACGGTTGCGGGCGGGCGAGTGCGGGGAAGAAACCGACGTGGTCATGCGTTGTCGCGGTGACCGATGTCTGCGGACACGATAGACGGGCGGAAGGACAGTCAATGACGGCGCGGTTCACGATGTACTCGACTCCCTGGTGCGGCTACTGCCACCGGCTCAAGGGCCAGCTGGAGCGTGAGGGCATCGGGTTCGATGTCGTGGACATCGAGCAGCAGCCGGAGGCCGTCGAGATCGTCGAGAGCGCCAACAACGGCAACCAGACGGTGCCGACGCTGGTGTTCGAGGACGGCACCGCGATGACCAACCCGTCGATCGCCCAGGTGCGCGGCAAGCTCGCGGAGCTCGAGGACCTCGCGGGCTGAGACGCGTCCGGCTCACCAGGTGGAGGGCAGTGGCCCGCCGTACCAGCTCTCGATGAGCCTGCGCGCGATCGAGATGCCGGGCGGCAGCAGGATCTCGCCCGACTCGGTGGCGCTCAGCAGCTCGTCGCGGGTGAACCACCGCGCATCGGAGATCTCGTCGGCGTCGACCTCGATCTCGGTGCTCTGCGCGTCGGCGAAGAAGCCCACCATCAGGCTGCCAGGCAGCGGCCACGGCTGGCTGCCCTTGTACGTGACCTCGCCGACGGAGATGCCCACCTCCTCGAGGATCTCCCGGCGTACCGCGTGCTCCAGCGACTCCCCCGGCTCGACGAACCCGGCCAGCGTGGAGTAGCCGCGCTCGCGGTGGGTCCGGGCGTTGTGGCCGAGCAGGCAGCGGCGGTCGCCGTCGACGAGCAGCATGATCACCGCCGGGTCGGTGCGCGGGAACTGCTGGCGTTCGCACTGCCGGCAGCGCAGCACATGACCGGCCTGCTCGGACCGCAGGGTCCCGGCGCAGCGCGGACAGTGCTGGTAGACGCGATGCCAGTTGGCCATCGCGATCGCATGCGTGACCAGGCCGGCGTCGCGGTCGCCGAGCACGCCGCCGACCTCGCGCAGGCCCGCCATCTGTGCGTCCTGCGGTGGCTCGGGCAGCAGCACGGCGAAGTACGTCGTGCCGTCCTCCCACCCGAGCAGGACCCGTAGGCCCTCGCCCGCCGCGGCGGGCGTGACATAGACCGGGCCCTTGCCGGCGTCGTCGACAGCGACGGTGTTGCGGTGCAGGAGCATCACGCGGGTGCCGGGTTCGGCCCAACGGGCCTCGACCCACGCGTCGTCGACGCGCTGGTTGCCCAGCCGGTCGTGTGCGTGCCGGGACAGGGCGAGCTCGTCAGACAGAGTCACCCCGCCGACTCTAGGTCGCGAGCCCGGTCCGGTGCGCGCGCGGTGGGTCAGCAGCAGGTGCTGGGTGACCCCTCAGGTGCTCTGCGGGTGCAGACGGATTGACGCGTCACGGGAGGGGTTGGGCGCTCGGGGGGATGGGCCGCTCAGAGGTCGAACAGCGCCTCGAGCTCGGCGCGGTCGGGCAGGTCGTCGGGCGTGACCAGCTCACCGGTGCGGACGTAGTAGAAGGACGCCGTGACCGACTCGACGGGCACGCCGGCCAGGTCGGCCCAGGCCAGCCGGTAGATCGCCAGCTGCAGCGGGTCGGCCGTCTGGCGCTGGTTGGTCTTCCAGTCCACGACGCGGAAACCGTCGCCCTCGGCGTAGACCGCGTCGATCCGCCCGCGTACGACCTCACCGGCCAGCACCAGCGCGAAGGGCGCCTCCACCCGGTGCGGGACGCGCTCCCCGAAGGGTCCGTGCGCGAACGCCTCGCACAGCTCGCGCAGGTCCTCGTCGTCATCGGCGAGGTCGTCGGCCGAGCCCGGCATGTCGATGGGGTCGAGCAGCTGCTGCTGCCCGACGAACGACTCGACCCAGGCGTGGAAGCGGGTGCCGAACCGCGCCGCCGGCGACGGCCGGCGCGGCATCGGCCGGGCGAGCTCGCGGGCCAGCCCCTCGGGGTCGGTGGACAGGCGCATCAGCGCCGTCGCCGACAGCGTCGGGGGCAGCTCGACGGTGCGGTCGGTGACCCGCGAGGCCCGCGCCTCCTCGATCAGCCGGTCGACGGTGGCGTCCCACTCGGAGACCACCGCCTCCTGGTCCAGCAGCAGGTCGTCGTCGGCGTCGTAGCTGCCGGTCTGGGCGTGCCGCGCCCGGGCCTCCTCGACCAGCCGCGCGGCCTCGGAGCGGCGGCGCAGCGCGTCGGCGTCGAGCGGGGCCGGCCAGGCCGCGGTCTGGGTCTCCCCCAGGCCGGGGTTCTCGGCGTCCTGCGGCTGCGCGGCCCACGGGTCGAGCACGACGTCGTCGCCGCGGCGGGCCGCCTCCTCCAGCGCGTCACGGACGTGCCTGAGGTAGCCGGAAGGCCCG
>CBFGZI010000126.1:0-10670 GCA_965653225.1 uncultured Propionibacteriales bacterium
GTCACGCCAGGGGTGCTGAAGAGGGATTGACGCGTCACGCCAGGGGTGCTGAAGACGCATTGACGCGTCACGGGTGAGATCCCCTGTGGTGAGGCGTCAATACTTCGCGGCCCTGGAGCGGTGACGCGCCAAGTTCTGTGGCGTCTCACGCCAAGATTTTCGGCGCGTCACCAGGGTTTGGCGTCTGTGTTGGCGAGTCAGACCTTCTCGGCGGAGCGGGTGCGGACGGTGAGCGCGATCGGCTTCTGCGTCTCGGCGAAGAAGTCGTTGCCCTTGTCGTCGACCACGACGAAGGCGGGGAAGTCCTCGACCTCGATCTTCCAGACCGCCTCCATGCCGAGCTCGGGGTACTCCAGCACCTCGACGTGCTTGATGCACTCCTGCGCCAGACGCGCGGCCGGGCCGCCGATCGAGCCGAGGTAGAAACCGCCGTGCTCCGCGCAGGCCTTGGTCACCTGCGCCGACCGGTTGCCCTTGGCAAGCATCACCATCGAACCGCCCGCGGCCTGGAACTGGTCGACGTATGAGTCCATCCGCCCGGCCGTGGTCGGCCCGAAGGACCCGCTCGCATAGCCTTCCGGCGTCTTCGCCGGCCCCGCGTAGTAGACCGCGTGGTCGCGCAGGTAGTCGGGCATCGGGTCGCCCGCGTCGAGCCGCTCCTTGATCTTGGCGTGCGCGATGTCGCGCGCCACCACCAGCGGCCCTGACAGCGACAGCCGGGTCTTCACCGGCAGCTGCGACAGCTGGGCGCGGATCTCGTCCATGGGCCGCCGCAGGTCGACGCGTACCACGTCGTCGGAGAGCTTGTCGTCGGTCGTCTCCGGAAGGTACTTCGCCGGGTCGCGCTCGAGCTGCTCCAAGAACACGCCGTCGGCGGTGATCTTGCCCAGCGCCTGCCGGTCGGCCGAGCACGACACCGCCAGCGCGACCGGGCAGGACGCGCCGTGCCGCGGCAGCCGTACGACACGCACGTCGTGGCAGAAGTACTTCCCGCCGAACTGCGCCCCGATCCCGAACGACTGGGTGAGCTTGAAGACCTCCTCCTCCAGGTCGGTGTCGCGGAACGCGTGCGCGCTCATCGAGCCCGACGTGGGCAGCCCGTCGAGGTAGTGCGCCGACGCCAGCTTCGCCGTCTTCAGCGCGTACTCCGCCGACGTCCCGCCGACCACGACCGCGAGGTGGTACGGCGGGCACGCGGCCGTGCCGAGTGACCTGATCTTCTCGTCCAGGAACTCCAGCATGCGGGTGGGGTTCAGCACCGCCTTGGTCTCCTGGTACAGGAACGACTTGTTCGCCGAGCCGCCGCCCTTGGCCATGAACAGGAACTTGTACGCCGGCTCGACGTCCTCACCGCCAGGCGTGGCGTACAGCTCGATCTGCGCGGGCAGGTTGTTGCCGGTGTTCTTCTCCTCCCACATCGACAGCGGCGCCATCTGGGAGTAGCGCAGGTTCAGCCGGGTGTACGCGTCGTGCACGCCGCGCGCGATCCACTCCGCGTCGTCGGCGCCGGTCAGCACGCCCTCGCCCTTCTTGCCCAGCACGATCGCGGTGCCGGTGTCCTGGCACATCGGCAGCACGCCGCCCGCCGAGATGTTGACGTTCTTCAGCAGGTCCAGTGCCACGAACCGGTCGTTGCCGCTGGCCTCCGGGTCGTCGATGATGCGGCGCAGCTGGCTCAGGTGCGCGGGCCGCAGGTAGTGCGCGATGTCGTGCATCGCCTCGTCGGTGAGCAGCCGCAGCACCGACGGGTCGACCTGCAGGAACCGCCGCCCGCCCGCCTCCACCGCCTGGACGCCCTCGCTGGTCAGCAGCCGGTACGGCGTCTCGTCCGGCCCGGTCGGCAGCAGGTCGCTGTACAGGAACTCCGGAGACTCCACGCGCGCTCCTTCGGGCAGGGATATCGCTACAGATCGGGTACGGGTCAGGGTAGCGGCGCCCGTAGCGACGCCGGTCCGTGCGACGTCCGTCAGTCCCGGGGATAGGGTCTGGCGTGGAAAGGGGGTTCGTAACCCATGCGCCAGCTCAGCGCTCTGGACACGCAGTTCCTCAATGTCGAGTCCTCGACCACCACCGGCCACGTCGGCAGTGTGCTGCTGCTGGACCCGTCCACGGGGCCGCACGGCGACCTCACCCTCGACCGGCTGTGCGAGCTGCACGAGGAGCGGCTGCACCTGGCGCCGGTGCTGCGCCAGCGCCTGGTGGACGTGCCGCTCTCGCTGGGGCGGCCGTACTGGGCCGACGACCCCGACTTCGACCTCGAGTTCCACCTGCGCGAGATCGCGCTGCCCGGCAAGGGCACCATGGAGCAGCTCGGCGAGCAGGTGGCCCGCATCCACTCCCGGCCGCTGGACCGGGCCCGGCCGCTGTGGGAGGGCTACCTGATCCACAACGTGGAGGGCGGCCGCAAGGCGTTCTACTCCAAGATCCACCACGCCGCCATCGACGGCGTGTCCGGCGCCGAGATCCTGGCCACGATCCTCGACTTCAGCCCCGAGCCGCGGGTGGTCGAGCCGCCCCAGGAGCCTTGGAACCCGACCGAGCCCGGCCTGGTCGACCTGGCCGCACGCGCGGTGGCCGGCGCCGTCCGGCACCCGGTGACGCTGCTCCGCACGCTGCCGCGGTCGCTGCCGCACGTCTTCGACCTGCCCGGCGCGAGCAACATCCCCGGCGTACGCACGGTCAACGACCTGGCCGGGCTGGCCGGCCGGCTGGTGGGCCGCAGCGACGGGACACCTGTACGCGACCTGCGCACCCCCCGCACGCCGCTGAACCGGACGATCACCGCGCACCGCCGGTTCGCCTTCGGCTCGCTGCCCCTGGACGAGATCAAGAAGGTCAAGAACGCCTTCGGCATGACCCTCAACGACGTGGTGATGACGCTGACCACGTCGGCGCTGCGGCGCTGGATGCTCGACCACGACGGCCTTCCGTCCACCCCGATCGTGGTCGCCGTACCGGTCTCGATCCGCAAGAAGGACGCCGGCGGCGAGGGCAACTACGTCTCCGTGATGCTCGCCGAGATGCCGAGCCACCTGCCCGACGCCAGGTCGCGGCTGGACTTCGTGCGCTCGTCGATGAACGACGCCAAGCGGCAGTTCATGACCGTGCCGGCGACGATCCTGCAGGACCTGAGCGCGGTCATCCCCACCGCCCTGAGCGGCCTGGCCGCGAGGTCGCTGTTCCGCCTGGTGACCGTGCCCGGCCTGCCGTTCAACCTGTTCGTGTCCAACGTTCCCGGCCCGCAGAAGCCGCTGTACGTCGCCGGCGCCCGGGTGGAGGGCATCTACCCGGTGTCCGCGGTGACCGACATGACCGGGGCGCTCAACATCACGCTGTTCTCTTACAACGGCACGCTCGACTTCGGCCTGATCGCGGCCCGCGAGGTCGTGCCGGACGTGTGGAACCTGATCGACTACCTGCGGGAGGCGCTCGACGAGCTGCTCGAGCTCGACGAGGTGAAGGCGCAGGACTGAGCCGGAAGGCCGGCCCCTCACGCGGTTCGTCTGCGATCCCTCGGGTGATTCCCGGAGGGCAACCGCAGTCGAACAGCGGGGTCGGCGGGGTCGGCGTCAGCTGGCGGACTTGCGGCGCCGGGAGGCGCCTCTGCCGCGCGGATGCCCGGTGGCCGCGCGCCGGGCCGTACGTTCGATGCCGTCGACGAACAGCGGGTGCAGCGCCAGCGGCAGGTCGTGGCCCATGCCCGGCACGATCTCCAGCTCCGCGCCGGGGATGGCGCGGGCGGTCGCGCGCCCGCCCGAGGGGTGCACCATCTTGTCGGCGGTCCCGTGGATCACCAGGGCGGGGATGCGCAGCTTGCGCAGCTCGGAGGTGCGGTCGGGCTGGGTGAGGATCGCGAGCATCTGCCGCATGGTGCCGACGGTGCTGACGCCCCGGTCCCAGGTCTCGCCCGCCCGGCGGGCCTTCTCGTCCGGGTCCTCGGGGTAGGCGGGCGAGCCGATCTGGTCCCAGACCCGGGCGGACTGCCGGATGTAGGCCTCACGGCTGTTGCCGCTGCGCCCGAGCAGCATCGGGAGCAGGCTGGGGTGCTGCCAGCCGACCGTGCGGCGGCCGGTCGAGGACATGATCGAGACCAGCGACAGCACCCGCTCGGGGTGGGCGACGGCCATGGTCTGCGCGATCATGCCGCCCATCGAGACCCCGCACACATGCGCGGTGTCGACGCCGAGGTGGTCGAGCAGGCCGAACGCGTCGTCGGCCATGTCGGCCATGGTGTAGGCGCCGCGTACGGGGCGGCCGAAGAAGGCGCCGACCACCTGGTGGCGGTGCACCCACTGGTCCTTGATCCGGGTCGACCAGCCGACGTCGCGGTTGTCGTAGCGGATGACGTAGAAGCCCCGGTCGGCGAGGTCGTTGCACAGCTCGTCGTGCCACCAGATCGACGGCCCACCCAGGCCCATGATCAGCAGCAGCGGCGGGGAGGAGGTCGAGCCGAAGGTGGTGTAGGCGATCTCGAGCCCACTCGGCAGCGTGGCCACGCCGTCGACGGTGGAGTCGTACATCCGCATCTCCTGGGGTCACAGGCCGTGTTCGTGGGGGGTGACGCACGTGACAATTCAGTTACCAACGAGTATATGACGTGTGACAACACACCGAACCGGGTAACTCTCGGCTTCAAGGTCCATCCACGGTCGGAGGCGCCATGAACCCACTGGCGGAGTATCTGTGCCCGCCCGGCTTCGCCGGTCCCCGTGGGTTGCGCGCCATTGTGGGCGAAATGTCCATTGTGCGGGAGGCTAGCCACTTGGCCTGCCCCCGCGTCGGACGGTCCCGTCCGGACAGTGCCGGCCGGGTCCGCTCTCTTGCGCGCGGCCCCGTGCTCCTCATCCCCGGCTTCCTCGCCGGAGACGCCACGCTGCGGGTCATGTCCCAGCGGCTGCGGTCGGCCGGCTACCGCACGTACCGCTCGCGCGTGCACGCCAACGTGCGCTGCGCGCAGGCCACTGGCGAGGGGCTGGAGCGGCGGCTGGAGGAGATCTTCGACCGCTGGGAGCGGCCGGTGGCCCTGGTCGGGCACAGCCTGGGCGGGCTGCTGGCCAAGGGGCTCGCGCACCGCCGGCCCGAGCTGGTCTCCGGGATCGTCACCCTGGGCAGCCCGCTGCTGGCCCCGGGGGCGGTGCACCCGCTGCTGGCGTTCGACCTGATGGTGCTCGGCCGGCTGCAGCGGCTCGGGTTCGGCGACCTGATGGGCTCTGACTGCACCAACGGCGAGTGCGCCCAGCTGAGCTGGGAGGAGCTCAGCGCCCGCCCGCCGGAGGGTTTCGCATTCACCTCGATCTACTCCCGCCGCGACGGCATCGTCGACTGGCACGCCTGCCTCGACCCGGCCGCGGAGCAGGTGGAGGTCGCCTGCAGCCACGTCGGCATGGCCGTCGACCAGAGCGCCTACGGGCACGTCCTGGAGGGCCTCAGCCGGATCGCCGAGGGCGGCGGCTACGAGCCCCGCGGACGTACGCCCGCCGCGAGCGCCGGCTGAGCCGGCCGCGCGCCGTATCGGCTTGAGTCCGCCGTACGGCGGAGGTACGGCGGACCCGGTCAGCCCGCGGATCAGCCCGGGTCAGCCCGCGTGCTCGAAGTTGACCGCGGCGTAGGAGCGCAGCTTGGACCAGCGGTGCTCGCTGACGATGCTGCGGATCGTGCCGCTGCGTGAGCGCATCACCAGCGAGTGCGTGCTGGCGCCGCCCGCCCGGTAGTGCACGCCGCGCAGCAGCTCGCCGTCGGTGATGCCGGTGGCCACGAAGAACACGTCGTCGCCGGCAACCAGGTCGTCGGTGCTGAGCACGGCGTCGAGGTCGAGTCCGGCGCCGATCGCCTTCTGCCGCTCGTCGTCGTCCTTGGGCCACAGCCGGCCCTGGATGACGCCGTCCAGTGACTTCATCGCGCAGGCGCTGATGATCCCCTCGGGGGTGCCGCCCACGCCCATCAGCAGGTCGATGCCGGTGTCGGGGCGGGCGGCCATGATCGCGCCGGCGACGTCGCCGTCGGTGATGAACTTGATCCGGGCACCGGTCTCGCGGATCTCGTCGACGATGCTCTGGTGGCGCTCCCGGTCGAGGATCACCACGGTCACGTCGTCGGTGGTGCTGCCCTTGGCCTTCGCCGTACGACGGATGTTCTCGGCCACCGGAACCCGGATGTCGACCACCTCGGCCGCCTCGGGCCCGGCGACCAGCTTCTCCATGTAGAACACCGCGGAGGGGTCGTACATCGCACCGCGCGGCGCCACCGCCATGACCGACACCGCGTTGTTCATGCCCTTCGCGCACAGCGTGGTGCCGTCGATGGGGTCGACCGCGACGTCGCACAACGGACCCGTGCCGTCGCCCACGTGCTCGCCGTTGTAGAGCATCGGGGCGTTGTCCTTCTCGCCCTCGCCGATGACCACAATGCCGTTCATGCCGACGGTGCCGATCAGCGCACGCATCGCGTTGACCGCGACCCCGTCGGCGCCGTTCTTGTCGCCGCGTCCGACCCACCGGCCGGCCGCCATCGCGGCGGCCTCGGTGACCCGGACCAGCTCCATCGCCAGGTTGCGGTCGGGTGCCTCGGCCGCCGCCCGCAGGCTCGTGGAGACCCTCGAGGGGCGCTGGCGGTCGAGGTGGCCGGGCTCGGCTGTGCGCTGGTCTGGCAGGTCCTGTGGAAGGTCCTGTGGCAGGTCGTCTGCCATGGCAACCCCCTGTCTGGTCGTGACGCAGTCGCGATCGTAACGGACCGGTTTCCTGCTCCGCAGATGCGGCGCTATGCTCCGGCTTTATGCCGTACCTGCGTATCAGCGAGGCCGCTGAGCTGTTGGGTGTCAGTGACGACACCGTACGCCGCTGGGCCGAGCAGGGACGGCTGGAGACGGTGATCGGCGAGAACGGCCGGCTCGCCGTCGAAGGCGCGGAGCTGGCCCGGCTGGCAACAGAGATCGCCGACGCGCCCGACCCCGGAGCAGTGATCGGGGAGTCGGCGCGCAACAGGTTCCGCGGGATCGTGACGAAGGTCGTGAAGGACACGGTGATGGCGCAGGTGGAGATGCAGGCGGGCCCGTTCCGGGTGGTGTCGCTGATGAGCAGTGAGGCGGCCGACGAGCTTGGCCTCGAGCCGGGCACGGTCGCCGTGGCCGCGGTGAAGTCCACCCACGTGGTGGTCGAGCTGCCGGGGCCACGATGAGGCGGCCGGCAAGGCGCGGATGGCGCGGTCTGGGCGTGGTGCTGGCCTCGGCGCTGCTGCTGGCCACGGCGTGCGGCGGGTCGGGGTCGTCGGGCGGCTCGGCCTCGGGCGGTGCGAGCGGCTCGGGCGGCTCGGGCGGGCAGAAGCTGTCCGGCGACGTGGTGGTGTTCGCCGCGTCGTCGCTGACCGAGGCGTTCGGCAAGCTCGGTAAGGACTTCGAGGCGGCGCACCCCGGCGTGCACATGAAGTTCAGCTTCGCCGGCAGCTCCGATCTTGCTCCGCAGATCACCTCCGGCGCACCCGCCGACGTGTTCGCCTCGGCGAGCCCGACCTCGATGGACGACGTGGTCAAGGCGGGCGCCACGGCCAGCAAGCCCGTGATGTTCGCTCGCAACCGGCTGGAGATCGCCGTACCGCCCGACAACCCCGGCAACGTCAAGGGGCTCGAGGACTTCGCCCGCCCCGAGCTGAAGATCGCCGTGTGCGCGCCCGAGGTGCCGTGCGGCGAGGCCGCGCAGGAGATCTTCGACATCGGCCACGTCAAGGCCAAACCGGACACCCTCGAGCAGGAGGTGAAGGCTGTGGTCACCAAGGTCGAGCTCGGCGAGGTCGACGCCGGCTTGGTCTACCAGAGCGACGTCCAGGTGGCAGGAGACAAGGTGCAGGGGATCAACTTCCCCGAGGCGGCCAAGGCGATCAACGACTACCCGATCGCCACGCTCGCGGACGCGCCGAACCCGGCCGCGGCCAAGGCGTGGGTGAAGTTCGTCCTGTCGCCGCACGGGCAGCAGACACTGGAGAACTTCGGTTTCCAGATCTCGTGAGCCGCTGATCACGGCGTCGCAGCGCCGGCCGCGCGCACCGCTGTTGCTGGTGCTGCCGGCCTCCGTGGCGCTGGCGTTCCTGGTGCTGCCGCTTGTCGCGCTGGTGCTGCGGGCGCCGTGGTCGACGCTGCCGGAGCAGCTGACCAACCCGCAGGTGCTCGACGCGCTGCGGCTCTCGCTGATGACCGGGGTCGCCGCGACCGCGCTGTCGTTGGTGTTCGGGGTGCCGCTGGCCTGGCTGCTCGCGCGCACCCGGTTCCCGGGCCAGCGGGTGGTGCGTGCGCTGGTGACGGTGCCGCTGGTGCTGCCGCCGGTCGTCGGAGGTGTGGCGCTGCTGATGCTGCTCGGTCGTACCGGCGTGCTCGGCGCGCACCTGGACGCCTGCTGCGGGATCACGATCCCGTTCACCACCGGGGCCGTGGTGATCGCGGAGGCGTTCGTGGCGATGCCGTTCCTGGTGATCTCGGTGGAGGGGTCGCTGCAGGCCGCGGACCGGCGCTACGAGGTCGCGGCCGCGACCCTGGGGGCGTCCCGGGTGACGGTGTTCCGCCGGGTCACGCTGCCGATGGTCGCGCCCGGGGTGGTCGCGGGTGCGGTGCTGTGCTTCGCGCGGGCGCTGGGCGAGTTCGGTGCGACGATCACGTTCGCGGGTAACTTCCCGGGCGTGACCACGACCATGCCGCTGCTGGTGTACCTGCGGCTGCAGACCGACCCCGAGACCGCGATCGTGCTGTCGCTGATCCTGCTGGTGGTCTCGCTGCTGGTGCTGACCAGCCTGCGTGACCGCTGGGTGCGCGGAGGCGTGTCGTGAGAGGCCCCTCGTGACCGCGCCTCCTGGGCCCGGCTACGGGCTGCGGGCAGACCTCGACGTACGGCGGGCGGACTTCCGGCTGTCGCTGCGGCTGACGGCCGAGCCCGGCGAGGTGGTGGCGCTGCTCGGACCCAACGGTGCCGGCAAGTCGACCGCGTTGCAGGCACTGGCGGGGCTGGTGCCGCTGTCGGGCGGCTCCGTCGAGCTCGGCGGCACGGTGCTGGACGACCCGGAGAACGGGATACGGGTGCCAACGGAGGTCCGGCGGGTCGGCGTGGTGTTCCAGGACTACCTGTTGTTCCCGCACATGTCGGCGCTGGACAACGTGGCGTTCGGGCTGCGCTCGCGGGGCGTGCCGCGGCGTACGGCCGGGGAACGGGCGGCGTCCTGGCTGGACCGGATGGGGCTGACCGAGCACGCGCGGTCGCGTCCGACGTCGCTGTCGGGCGGGCAGGCGCAGCGGGTGGCGCTGGCGCGTGCGCTGGCCACCGACCCGGCACTGCTGCTGCTCGACGAGCCGCTGGCCGCCCTCGACGCCGGCACCCGGATGCAGGTCCGCGCGGAGCTGCGCCGGCACCTGGCCGACTACCAGGGCTGTGCGCTGCTGGTCACCCACGACGCGCTCGACGCGATGGTGCTGGCCGACCGGCTGGTGGTGCTGGAGGGCGGACGCGCGGTGCAGTCGGGGATGCCGACGGAGGTGGCGCGGTCGCCGCGTACCGACTACGTCGCGCGGCTGGTGGGGCTGAACCTGTTCCGCGGCGACGGGCGGGAGCACACGGTCCGCGTCGACGGCACCGCGATCACCACCGCCGAGCCGGTGCACGGCCCCGCGTTCGCGGCGTTCCCGCCCACTGCCGTCGTACTGCACCGGCAGCGCCCCGACGGCTCGGCGCGCAACGTGTGGCAGGGCCGGGTGGGTCACCTCGAGCAGCACGCCGACACCGTGCGCGTACAGGTGGACGCCGACCTGACCGTGCTGGCCGACGTGACCACAGCGGCGGTCGCCGACCTGGCGCTCGATGTGGGCTCGCCGGTCTGGGTCGCGGTGAAGGCGACCGAGGTCCGCGCGTACCCGGCCTGACGGCCGACGCCCTCCGGTCTGGACAATGGAGTCGTGAGCGAGAAACCGACCCCACCGCCGGCACCGACGGCGCCGGTGGCGAAGGCGACGGTACAGCCGCGTACGCCGCCGCGGCGCAAGCCGTTCGCCCAGCAGAGCATGGGCGACATGCTGCGGTCGATGCTGGTGCTGGTGCTGGCCGTGGGTGCGCTGTGGGCGGTCAACAAACTGCTGTTCTCCCAGGACACCTCGACGCCCGTGCGGGCCGTGGCGTACCAGGGCCAGCTCGCCGACGCGCGGAAGATGGCCGACTACCGCGTGCTCGCCCCGACCGGGCTCGGCGGGTCGTGGGTTCCGACCAGCGTCGACCTGCGCCGTTCCGGGCCGAGCGTGCGCTGGCACCTGGGGTTCCTCACGCCGGGGAAGGAGTACGTCGGGCTCGAGCAGGGCGACCGCGCACCGGGGCGGATCGTTGCGCGCTACGTGGCCGACCTGCAGCCCTCCGGCGCGCTCACAATCGCCGGCTCGCCGTGGCGGCTGTACCGCGGCGCGACCGACACCGCGCTGGTCCGCCAGGACGCCGGGGTGGTCACCGTCGTCGTCGGCACCGCCTCCACCGGCGAACTGGCCGGGTTCGCCCGGTCCCTGCGCTGACCACGGAGACTCTCTTCTGGTGACGCGTCATTTCGTCTACGGGTGACGCGCCAAGATTCTGAGGTCTTGGTGGTGAGGCGTCAATCCGTCGACGCGTCAGCTCCGCCAATCCTGTCGTGACGCGTCAAGTTCCCTGGTGACTGCT
>CBFGZI010000127.1:0-10605 GCA_965653225.1 uncultured Propionibacteriales bacterium
CTCCTCGTACTCGTCCTCAGGCTCCTCGTCGCCTTCTTCGCCGTCCTCTTCGTCGCCCTCGTACTCGTCCTCGGGCTCCTCGTCGTAGCCCTCGTCGCCCTCGTCGCCCTCGTCGCCCTGGTCGCCTTCGGCCTCTTTCTCTTCCTCCGCGACGACGTCGTCGTGGGTGCGGGTGAGCTCCTCGTTGTGGACCTCGCCACGCCAGCCCTCGACCTCCTCGGGCTCGTGCATCACGTTCATCATCACGTGCCGCTGGAAGTGCTTGAGCTCCAGTCGCGCGCGCCTGCCCTGGGCACGCCAGATGTTGCCGGTGCGCTCCATGAAGCCCTGGGGGTAGTACTCGAGGACCACGATGACGCGGGTCAACCGCGGCGCGACCTCGTGGAAGGTGACGGTCCCGTCGACGTGCCCCTTGTCGCCCTGGGAACGCCACGTGATGCGCTCGTCGGGCACCTGCTCCAGGACGGTGCCCTCCCAGCGTCGATGCGACCAGAAGACCTGGGCCTTGAAGTCGACCTTGACCTCTTCGCCCTCCTCCTCGGCCTCGTCCAGCTCGGCGTGGTCGACCTTCTTCATGAAGCCCGAGAAGTCCTGGAACTGCGTCCACTGGTTGTAGACCACGCTGATCGGTGCGCCGACGTCGATCTCCTCGATGATGATCGTCGCCTTGGTGGCCTTGCTACCACGGCCGCCGCCACCACCACCGAAGGCACTCTTGACCTTGTCCTTCAGGCCGCCGGCGAGACCCGCTGTGGCCGCCTTGGCCGGGCCGTCACCCTGTGCCATCCTCTTGGCCGTCTTGCCGAGCACGCCACCGTTGTCGGCCGCGTCCTGCAGCTTGTCCGTTGCGCCTCCGAGCCGGTCTCCGAGGTTGCCGGCCAGGTCACGCCCACGCGCCGCGAGGTAGTCGGTGGCCTCCTCGCGCAGCCGGTCGACGGCGGGGTTGTTCTTCGCAGCCTCGCCGAGCTGGCTCATCAAGCCCTTGTTGCTCGCCATGTTCACCCTCCTCGCTCAGCGCTTCGAGGTGCGTCGCGACGACGACTGCCTCGACCTGCTGCTACCCGACGACCGACGGCTGCTCGACCTCTTCGAGGGCGACCTGCTTGCCGTCGTTTTCTTGCTGGTGGGCCGGCCCGGCCCGGACTTCTTGGCCGTCGACTTCCTCGTGGAGCCCGATGTCCGGGACGACGAGCCGCGTGACGACGACTTCTTGGCCGTGGACTTGCTGGCCGTTGACTTGCTGGCCGTGGACTTGCTTGCTGTCGACTTCTTCGCGGTCGACCTGCTCGCTGACGACTTGCTGGCCGGAGCCTTCTTCGCCGTCGACTTCTTTGCCGGAGCCTTCTTCGCCGTCGACTTCTTTGCCGGAGCCTTCTTCGCCGGGGCCTTCTTCGCGGTGGACTTCTTGGCCGTCGACTTCCGTGTCGAGCCCGATGAGCCACCCGACGAGGAACCACCTGACGACTTCTTCGCGGTCGACTTCTTGGCCGTCGACCTCTTCGCGGTCGAGCTGCTTGCGGTCGACTTCCTCCCGGAGGACTTCTTTGCACGCGGACGCTCAGACGTCGACTTCTGGGTCGACCGGCGGGCGGAGGGTGCCTTCGCGGCCGCCTCCCGGCGGGGCCTGCGCGAGGACGACCTGCGAGACGGCGCCCTGCGCGCCGCCGGACGCGGGCGCTCCTCCTCGGGTTCCGGCTCGGGCTCGTCCTCCTCGGCCTCAGGCTCGTCCTCCTCGGCCTCAGGCTCGTCCTCCTCGGCCTCAGGCTCGTCCTGGTCCTCGGGCTCGTCGTCGTACTCGTCCGCGGGCTCCTCGTCCGCGTCTTCGTACTCCTCGTCCTCGTCCTCTTCGTCGGAGGGCTCGAGCTCGCCGGTCAGGAGTCCGGTCCGGCGGCTGAGGTCGTCGGCCCAGGTGCCCAGCTGGGAGTTGAAGGTGGAGGTCGCCGCGCCACGTGCCGAGTCCAGCAGCGGACCGCGGGCCTGCTTGACCAGGCTCTGCACCTCGGGCGTCTGCGCCAGGGTGATCACGCCCTGCCGCACCCAGTCGCGCGGGCGACCTTTGCCCGCCAGCCACATCGCCAGTCCGATGGCCATCTTGGCCTTCTTGGTCCGGCCGAGCAGGTACCCGCCTGCGATGGCGGATCCGATCTTGACCGCGTCGCTCATGCTCTCGTCCTCCCTCGGAAGCCCGGAGGCCTCCGCCTGTCTCCTCGTACCTGCCTGGGCCGAGGTCTCGTCTGCGCTGCGTGCGAGCTGCCGTTCACCAGCCCCACGCCGATCGTTGCTGTACCGGTTCGACCTGCGGCTCTCCCAGGAAGCTGTAGACCGGGAGGGGTCCGACGTACTCCATGGATGCTGCGGTACCCAAAGCTTCACGAACCTTGCCGACCGCCTCGTCGAGCGCCTCCAGCTCCTCCTCGCGCACGAGGTAGGCCCAGCGCTGCTGCAGCGGCTCGCTGGACTCGAGCTCGACGACGTCCGCGACGGCGCCCTCGAGCATGGGGAGCAGCGCGTCGGCCTGCGTCCGCCGCCACTCCTGCAGGTGCCCGGACACCGCCTCGCCGAGCGCGAGCCGGGTTTCGAGCGGCGAGTCGCCGCGGGCCTCCTCGGCCAGGCTGCGCAGGCGCGGGTCCTGCTGGATCACCTCGCGCAGCGCGGTGGACTCGTCGAAGTGGATCTCCAGGCGTGTCTCCACGAACCCGTCGACGGCCTCCAGCCGCCGGAGCAGGTCGTCGGCGGCCGGGTCGAGCACCTCGTTGCGGACGGCGTCCTCGTCGGGTGACACGGTGCCGAACGCGAGCGGCAGCACCGGGCCGTCGCGCAGCAGCAGGATGAGCAGGTCGAGGTGCCGGGTGGCGTCCTCCTCCTGCAGCTGCGTGCCCTCGTCGAGGTCGGTGACCGCGGCGGCGAGCTCCCCGCTCTCCACCAGGCGGAGGCCGAGCTTGTCCTTGCCGCGGCCGGAGACCGGCGGATGGTCATGACGAACGACGCCGACCAGCTGCAGCGGCATCAGTCCTCCCGCCGCCGGCGCCGCGTGCCAGAGCTCGAGCGCCTGGCCGCGGACTTCTTGGCCGGGCGGCGACGCGGGCGCTCGTCCTCATCCTCGTCCTCGTCGTCGCCACCGAGCGAGGAGATGGCGTCCCTGGCCTTGTCGGCGGCGCCGCTGAGCGCGCCCTTGGTCTTCGACGACGCGCCGCCCTGGGTGATCTCCTCCATCATCCCGGGCAGGCCGGAGACCTGGCCGTCGGGATTGAGGTCGAGCCGGTTGACCGCCTCGGCGAAGCGCAGGTAGGTGTCGACGCTCGCGATCACGATGCGCGCGTCGATGGTGAGCAGCTCGATCCCGACCACGGCGACGCGGACGTACGCGTCGATGACGATTCCCTTGTCGAGGACCACCTCGAGCACGTCGGCGAGGCTGCTGGGCCTCGGCGCACGGTTGATCGACTGGGTGGCGACGGTCATGTCATGTCCCTCCTCTGGACCTGGCTCGCAGTCAGGTCTTGGTGCCGGTCGCGCCGGCGTTCGGTTGGATGTTCATCGAGCAGTCGGCGCACGTCGAGCGGGAGGAAGAGGTCCTCCTCCCGCACGCCGAACGTGTCGCGTAGCTCGTCGAAGGTGTCCTCGAGCTGGATCAGCGCGCGGCCGAGATCCTCCACCTGCTGCTCGCTGAGGTCCCCCACGTCGACACGGCGCAGGGCCTGGCGCTCGATCACCTGGCGGACCACCTCGAGCAGCGCGACCACCAGCCGTCCAAGGCTGCGGCCGACGTCCTCGCCGGTGCCCTCCAGCCGCGGCCGCAGCGGGCGGCCGTGCGTGGTCGCCTGGGTTCGCGGGCCGGCCGGTGGCGGGTCCTCCCCGGGCCTCATGCCGGCACCTCGCTGTCGGGCCGCTCCCGGATGACGCGGGTGGGCCGGGTCTCCAGCACGGGACCGGACTCGATGCCGGTCAGCAGCAGCCGCAGGTCGAGACGTGCGAGGTCGATTCCAGCCAGGCATATCGTCACGTCGCCGCTCACGTAGACGCCGCGCTGCAGCACCCGGTCGAGAAGGTCGACCAGGCTGGTGCCGCTGGTGTCGCCGCCGAAGATGCCACGCTCAGGCACTGCCGACCACCCCAGGGCGGTCGTCCTGCAGGCTCGCGAACGAGTACGGCGGCCACGGGCCGGTCAGCTCCAGGAGCAGGCCCTCGCGCGCGACCTCGCCACGGAGGCGTTTGGCGGCCGTGAGGAACGAGTCCTCACGGGAGTCCGGCACCAGGTACGCGAGGTCGGTGAGCAGCGCGGAGCCGGGGCCGCCACCGCGCCGAACGACGTCGACGGCGTGCTCGTCGAGCGCCTCCTCCGCGCGTGCGACGAGCGCCGCAGTCTGCTGTTCCGCCCGCTGTGACTCCTGCAGGGCCTCACGCCGGGAGGCCAGGTAGGACGTGCCGGTCATCTCACGCCGGCGTTCGGCGGCGTGATCCGGCTCCTCCTGTGGCTCGGCGGAGTCGTCCTGGCTGAGCCGTACGCCCCACTCGCGGTGGGTCGCGACGTGCGCGAGCCGACGCCGCGCGGACGTCTCCTGCTCGTCGAGCAGCCGCCGGGCGCCGTCCTCGTCGGCGACGACGGTTCCGAAGCGAAGCGGAAGCACCGGCCCGTGCTCGAACACGGCCCGGATCACCTCGTCGTGGCGGCGAGCCAGTGTTGCCAGCGCGCCGTTCTCGGACAGGTCGTCCTCGGACACGTCGTCCATCAGGTCGAGTCGCATCGTGCTGACGACAAGTCCGAGGTCGCCGCGCTGCACGATGCGCAGTGGTGTCTCACCGTCGATGCCGGGGACGCCGGCGAGGTCGACGGGGCGGGCGGGGATGATCGCGAACGCGTAGAGCGCGGTGGCGTGGGGGTCCCGTGTTGCGTCCTCGCCGCTGCTCTGCACAGCAGGTGTGGCACGTGGTGCGGCGGGCTGAGCCTCGCCGCGGACCTCATCCGGCTCCTTGGCGTAGGCCAGGTCCGGGCGCGACACGGTGGCGTCGTCGGGGCCGGCACCGTGGCTGTTGAGCGCACGGTCGACGACCGCACGCGCGAGCCGGTCGGCGATCTCGTCGCGCGCCTGCGCCACGGCCTGCTCCATCGCCTCCTCGAGCACCCGGGGAGCGAGTGCCGCGACGAGGTCGTCGAAAGAACGGTTCTGGCCGGTCACGACCGCTGCCCCCGTCCACGTGCGGACTGCTGACGCGACTGGTGCGCCCGTTCACCGGACTCGATCTGGGCCAGCCGCTGCCGCAGCCGCTGGTTCTCCTGGCGCAGCTCGTTCATGGACGGCCTGGTCGAGTACCCGGACTCGATCTGCCGGTCGCCGTCGGAGTCGTCGTCGCGCTCGTAGGCGACCTCGGGCGCATGCGCGTGTGAGCTGAAGAACGGGTCGGTGGTCCACCAGTCCATGCCCATCTCGCGGGCGGTGTCGGCGGAGGCGATGAACAGCCGCAGCTTCAGCGTGAGCAGCTCGATGTCGAGCACGTTCACGACGACGTCGCCGGCGATCACGATGCCCTTGTCCAGCACCCGCTCGAGCACGTCGGCGAGTGAGTCCGGGCCACGGCGGCTCTGGATCGGCTGGATGCTCATGACGGGTCCACCGCACCGCGGGTGTAACGACGCAGCCGCTCGTACCCGGTGATGGAACCGTGCGTGTCGAGGTCGACACGGTAGGTGGCGAGCACGTCGGTGGAGGAAGGAATGCGTTCGAGCTCGACCACGTCGACGAGCACCGACCAGCCGTCGCCGTTGTCAAGCGACCGCACGCCGGTGACCGCCTCCGACTGCCGGCCGGTGAGGGCGGCGAACTGCCGCAGCGCCGCGCCGACGGCCGAGCTCAGGTCGCCGGTGCCGTTGGACGAGGCGCGCGAGGAGGAGCCCTGCGACGACGCGGAGCTCGATGACCGCGTCCGCGACGACGCCGACTTTTTCGTGGGCCGCGACCGAGACGACGACGTCGATGCGCTCGACCGAGCCGAAGCGGATCGCGACCGTCCTCCCGAGTCCCTGTTTTGCCCACTGGCGGCGGCCATACTTCTCCCTACACAGCGCGCAGAGCGCGCGTCGACTGCTCCCGATCTAGGAGGGGTGCCCAGGCTCCTGTGGGACTAAACACCCAGGCGTCGCGGTGCCGCCGTCGGCCATTGACGTGTCGCTGCCCACGTAAAAACTTCACAGCGTCCCCCGGTCAGTCGTCGAGCGCCACGAACGCGTCGGAGACGACGGTGAATCCACCGCCGTCGGTGGGATGGGTGAAGGTGCTGGCGGAGACGAGCAGCTGGTCGAGCAGCCGGGCGTGCTCACCCTTGGCCTCGGCCGACGGGAACGGCACGCTCTCGACCGCCGCGCGTACGCGAACCTCTCCGTCGAGCATGCGAAACAGGCAGCGCACCTGCGTGTCGTCGTCGGCCAGCACGACAAGCGCGTCCACCAGCATTCCGACGACGTGGCGCACCTTCTCGACATAGGCGGGTTCGGCGCCTTCGTGCAGCGCGATCTCCGCGGCGACCGAGCGCGCCAGCGAGACCTGGCTGTGCTCGGCGTCGAAACACAGCTCGATGTCTGTGTACGGGTTCGTGAGCTGCGCCGTCCCCCATGTCGGCACGTGCACGTCTCCCTTCGTCCACGCCATGCGAGCTTGTTGCCCGGCTAGTCCTCTTCGCGCGAGTCGACTTCCTGAACCTCGCCCTCGTCGTGCTCGCTGCTCAGGCCCATGCCGTGTATCGCCTCGGCACCGGTTTCAGCTCGCCGGGAAGACTCAGTCGCGTCCCTGTCCTCTCGTCCCATGCCTAGTGAGTTACCCCGTGCGCTGGACGGCATTCACCCTCGTTTCCGGGGTGGTAAGGCGGGAACGGCCCCAGAATGCGGACGATCTCGCACGACCTCACACTCGCATTGCTGCGCGAGGGCTACGCGCTCCTGCCCAATCGTCGCCGTGACTTCGGTGGGTCCGACTTCCGCCTGCGCATCCTGGGCAAGCCCGCGGTATGCGTGTGCGGCCCGGAGGCTACTCGGCGGTTCTACGACGATGCCCTGTTCGTCCGCAACGGCGCACTTCCCGGGCCTGTCCAGCGCACGCTGACCGGCGTCGGCGCGGTCCATACCCTCGACGACGCGCCGCACACGCAGCGTAAGGGCATGTTCATGGCGCTGGAGGACCCGGTGGCGGTCAAGGGCGTCGTCGACCGGACCGTCGCGGAGTGGGATGCGGCGCAGCGGCGGTGGGCGGAGCGAGACCAGATCGTGCTGTTCGACGAGGCCGCGGAGGTGCTGGCGCGCGGCGTGTGCGCCTGGGCCGGCCTGCGGGTGGACGGGGCCGACGCGCCCAAGGTCGCCGCGGACATGGTGGCGATGGTCGACGGCTTCGGCTCGGCCGGCAGCCGGCACCTCCGGGCGCGCAGGGCCCGTTGGCGCACCGAGCGCCGTCTGCAGGACGTCGTGGGGCGCATACGTGCCGGCGACGAGGACGTCGAGGCAGGTTCGATGTTCGAACACGTGTTGGGACACCGCGACGAGAACGGCGAGCCGCTGAGCCCGCACCTGGTGGCGGTGGAGATGCTCAACGTGGTTCGCCCCGCGGTGGCGATCGCCTGGTTCGTCGCCTTCGCCGCGCATGCGCTGCACAGGTGGCCGGAGAGCCGCGAGCACCTGCGGGGCCACGACGACGCGTTCGCCACGGCGTTCGCGCACGAGGTGCGGCGGTTCTACCCGTTCGCGCCGCTGATGGGCGCGGTCGCCCGCCGCGACGTGCCGTGGGACGGCGAGGTGATCGAGTCCGGCACCATGGTGCTGCTCGACCTGTTCGGCCAGAACCACGACGAACGGCTGTGGGACAAGCCGTACACGTTCCTCCCCGAGCGTTTCCTCGGCACACCACCGGGCGAGTTCGACCTGATACCGCAGGGTGGCGGCGACACCGCGACCGGCCATCGGTGCCCGGGTGAGGACATCGTGGTCGCGATGCTGGAGGCGCTCGTGCCGCGGCTCGCACGGATGACGTACGACGTGCCGGAGCAGGACCTGACCATCCCGCTGGAGACCATTCCCACGCGACCGCGGAGCGGCGTGGTGCTGAGCGGCGTGCGGCCGGGCGCTTAGCCCGGTTTGACCGGGCCGCTCCACAAGCCACGTAACCGGGGGGTATGGATGCTTTCCTCGGCGCATGAACCGAGGGAAGCGACCGCTCGCCGAGGGAAGGCCAGCGTCACCCGGCCACCCGAGACCCGGTCTCCTGCGCCCGGTCGAGGCGCTCGCGTTGCGGGACGACGGTGTACTTGGGGTCCTTGGCCGAGGCCAGCCCGGCCTGGAAGACACCGAACCGGGTGAGCAGCGAGCCCGCCGCGAGGGCGCAGCCACCGGCCACCGACAGGGCACGGCTGCGGCGGCCGACGGCGAGCGCGGTCGCCCCGGCGACGGTGAGGCCACGCGCGGCCCGCAGCAGGATGCCCGGACGGCCGTGGTGGTAGGGCTCGGCGAGCATGCCGAGCCGCTGCGTGGCGAGCCGCTCGGCGGTGAGGTCCACGGCGGCCCCGAGCACGGCGAGCCGGCGTGCCGGCGAGGACTCGGCCAGCGGAGCGCCGGCGACCCCGAGGCCGCCCGCGGCCGCGGCCGCACTGCCGGCGAACCAGAACGGCATCTCCCGGTAGGCCTCGTGCCACGCGGGGACGGCGGTGTCACACAGCAGGGTCGCGGTGTAGGTGGCCAGCGGTGCACCGAGCACGGCCGAGCCGAACCCGGCCAGGGCCCCGATGGGGCGCAGCCTCCCGGTGACGTGGGAGAGCGCCGCGACCGACGACATGGCGCCGAACGGTGCGAGGATCCACGACCCGACCGACAGCGGTGACGTCGGCTTGAACACGCGCAGCATGTTCAGGAACCGCTCCGGCCGCCCGAGGTCGTGCACGAGCGCGACCGTGCCGGTGGCCGCGCCTCCGGCCGCGGCGAGCCGGGCCCACCGCTCGAGCCCGGGCCGACCGGTGAGCGCGGCGCCCTCGGCGAGCCCGGCCGAGACGCCCGCGACACCGCCGACGAACAGGTACAGCGGGACGTCCGGCTGCTTCCACACCGGCGCCTTGAGCACCGGACGGCCGTAGTAGGACTGGAACTCCGGTGGCTCCGGCTCGGTGTCGGTCCGACGATGCGTCACCGGCGCCCCCCGACGAAGGCGGCGATACCGACGGCCACAAGTGCCGTGGCGGCCGCGCCCGCGTGCCGCCACATCGACACGATGTCTCGGGTGGTCACGACGGGGTCGGGCGGCAGGCCGTACACCTCCGGCTCGTCGAGCAGCAGGAAGAACGCGCCGTCGCCGCCGACACCGTCCTCGGGGTCCTGGCCGTACAGCCGGGCGACGTCGACGCCCCGCTCGTGCAGCTCCTCGACCCGCCGCTGAGCCCGCTCGCGCAGCTCGTCCACCTCGCCGAACTGGATCGAGTCGGTCGGGCAGGCCTTGGCGCAGGCGGGCTCCTCCCCGACCTTGAGCCGGTCGTAGCACAGCGTGCACTTGAAGACCCGCCCGTCCTCCTTGCGCTGGTCGATCACGCCGTACGGGCACGCGGGTACGCAGTAACCGCAGCCGTTGCAGACGTCCGGCTGCACCACGACGGTGTCGAACTCGGTGCGGAACAGCGCGCCGGTGGGACACACGTCGAGACAGGCCGCGTGGGTGCAGTGCTTGCAGACGTCGGACGACATCAGCCAACGCACCTCGGTGTCGGCCTCGAGGCCGCCCTGGGGGTCCGGCGGGCCCATGCCCGGCAGCCCGAGGTCGGTGGTCGTCGCGACCGGCGTCGACTGCTCGATGAACGCCACGTGGCGCCAGCTGTCCGCCCCGAGCTGCTCGGTGTTGTCGTAGGACATGCCGGTGAGCTCGATATCGCCGCCCGGCACGTTGTTCCAGGTCTTGCAGGCGACCTCACACGCCTTGCAGCCGATGCACAGGCTGGTGTCGGTGAAGAAGCCCATCCGAGCGGTGCTCACGTTGTGGTCCTCTCGTCGAGGCCTGCGCGACGCCGGTACTCCCGCACCAGCTCCGGGCGGTCGGCGCCGTGGGGACGCCGCCCGGGCAGGACATCACAGGTTCCGACCTTCTCCTGAATGTGCACGTTGGGGTCGAGCGCGACGTAGATCAGGTCGTTGGCGGAGTCGCCGCGGCTGATCCCGTTGCCGCCCCAGTGGTACGGCAGGCCGACCTGGTGCACGAGCCGGCCCTCGACCCGCAGGGGCCGCATGCGGTCGGTGACGAGCACCCGTGCCTCGATCACGCCCCGTGCGGTCACGATCGTGGCCCACCCGCCGTTCTCCAGGCCACGCTCCTGCGCGAGTGCGGTCGACACCTCGCAGAACATCTCCGGCTGCAGCTCGGACAGGAACGGCAGGTTGCGGCTCATGCCTCCGGCGGTGTGGTGCTCGGTCAGGCGGTGCGTGGTGAAGATGAACGGGAAGACGCCCTCGCGCCAGCCGTGGTAGGGGTTGGCCGGGTGACGGTAGTCCTCGTACGCCGGGTTCTGCTGCTGCTCGTACAGCGGGTTGGTGATCAACGACTCGGGCGGCTCGTAGTGCACGGGCAGCGGTCCGTCGGCCAGCCCGACCGG
>CBFGZI010000128.1:0-10443 GCA_965653225.1 uncultured Propionibacteriales bacterium
AGCGACTCTACGGTTTGGGAAGGGGCGGCCCTCGCGGTGTCCCCGGCCGCCGCGCACTCGGCGCCTGCGGCCGGTGGAAGGGTCTTCCCGGCCCACGTCCGCGCCTGTCGGCCGACTGTTGCGGGGCGTTGCGTTTCAGGCGGGCAATTAGGAGACAGTGGGTGGACCGGTCTCGTCTGGCGGGTGCGCGCCGTCCTGGGTTCGGCGCTCCAGTGGACTGGTTTCGACTGGCAGGTGCTCGCCGTCCCGGGGCTCGGCCCCGGACCACAAGCCATGTATCCGAGGGTTGTGGACACTTTCCTCGGCGCATGAACCGAGGGAAGTGACCACACGCCGAGGAAGGGTCCGCGGTGACACCCCATGCAGCCGGGTGTCATGGATCTCGGGCGGCGGCGGGCAGAAACGGCGGACCCGGCTCCGGGCGCACTCACCCGAGGGCGCTGTGGCGCCCGCCACGTACCTACACTCACAGGCGTGCCCCCGTCCGATCCCGAGCCCGCCGTCGAGGTCCACGACCTCGTCATGCGCTACGGCGCCACCACGGCGCTGGACGGGCTGAGCCTGACGGTCGAGGCCAACACGGTGACCGCCGTCCTCGGGCCCAACGGCGCGGGCAAGACCACGCTGCTCGAGACCTGCGAGGGCTACCGCCGCCCGCACGACGGCCGTGTCCGCACCCTCGGCCTCGACCCGGTGCGCGAGCGCGGCCGGCTGCTGCCCCGCATCGGCGTGATGCTGCAGAGCGGCGGCGCCTGGTCGGGCGTTCGGGCACACGAGATGCTGCGGCACGTGGCGTCGCTGTACGCCCACCCGCTCGACGTCGGCATGCTGGTCGACCGCCTGGGCCTCGCTTCCTGCGGACGCACGCCGTACCGACGGCTGTCCGGCGGCCAGCAGCAGCGTCTCGGCCTGGCGATGGCGCTGGTCGGCCGCCCCGAGCTGGTGTTCGTCGACGAGCCCACCGCGGGCATGGACCCGCAGGCCCGCCGCGCCACCTGGGAGCTGCTCGAGGAGGTACGCCGCGACGGCGTGAGCGTGGTGCTCACCACCCATTTCATGGACGAGGCCGAGCGGCTTGCCGACCAGGTGTTCGTCGTCGACCACGGCCGCCTGCTCGCCTCCGGCAGCCCTCGTGAGCTCACCCACGCCGAGGAGCAGTCCCACCTCACCTTCGAGGCCCGCCCAGGTCTCGACCTGACCTCGCTGTCGCACGCGCTGCAGGAGCGGTTCGCGGTCTGTGAGCATCCCGCGGGCACCTACGTGGTCACCGGCCCGGTCGGCCCGAAGGAGCTCGCGACCGTCACCTCCTGGTGCTCCGACCACCAGGTGATGCCCGCCGGCCTCAGCGTCGGACGCCGCACCCTCGAGGACGTGTTCCTCGAGCTGACCGGACGCGACCTGCGCTCATGAGCACCGGAACGTTCACCCCCTCCCCCGGCGCCGCCCCGCTGCCGCGGATGGTGCGTGTCCAGGCCGCGATGGAGACCCGGCTGCTGCTCCGCAACGGCGAGCAGCTGGTGCTCGCCGTGGTCATCCCGCTGATCGTGCTGTTCGCCGGCGTGTACGGCGCGGAGCACTTCTCGCTCCATCTCGGCGACCCGGTGCAGGTGTTCACCCCCGGCGTCCTCGCGCTGGCGGTCATGTCGACGTCGTTCACGTCGCTGGCGATCGCCACGGGGTTCGAGCGGCGGTACGGCGTACTCAAGCGGCTGGGGTCGACGCCGCTGCCACGCACCGGCCTGCTGATGGGCAAGGTACTGGCGCTGTTCGCCGTCGAGCTGCTGCAGTTCGTGGTCATCGGCGGCGCCGCGCTGGCGGTCGGCTGGCAGCCGGTGCTGACACCGGCGTCGGTCATCGGCGCGCTGCTGTGCGTGCTGGCCGGCACCGCCGCGTTCGCCTCGCTGGGGCTGCTGCTCGCCGGGATGCTGCGGGCCGAGGCGACCCTCGCCGCGGCCAACCTCATCTACGTCGTGCTGCTGATCGGCGGCGCGGTGGTCGCGCCGACCTCGGCGTACGGCGGGGCGGGCTGGGCCCTCGAGCACCTGCCGTCGGGCGCCCTCGGCCAGGGACTGCGTGACGCGTTCACCGCCGGGCAGGTGCCCTGGCTGCACATCTTCGTCCTGCTGCTGTGGGCCGCGCTCGGCACCATGCTCACCGCCAGGACGTTCAAGTGGGAGTAGGTGCACCGAGGTGAGGGCCGGGCGGTGGTGACGGGTGACGCGGTGGTGAGGACCGCGCGGTGGCTGAGGCCACTGGCCTGGGCGACCCTGGTCGGCAACATCGCCATCGTCGTCACCGGCGGAGCAGTCCGGCTCACCGGCTCCGGACTCGGCTGCCCGACGTGGCCGCGCTGCACGCACGACTCGTTCGTCCCGCACGGCGAGCTGGGCATCCACGGCGCGATCGAGTTCGGAAACCGCATGGTGACGTTCGTGCTCGTCGCGATCGCGGTCGCCACCTGGATCGCGGCCATGCGCGCGCGACCGCGCCGCCACGCCCTGCGGGTGCTGGCGACCATCTTGGTGCTCGGCATCCCCGGCCAGGCGCTGATCGGCGGCATCACCGTGCTGACCGACCTGAACCCCTGGGTGGTCTCGCTGCACCTGATGCTTTCGATGGTGATGATCACGCTCGCGGTCGTGTTCCTCCATCAGGTCCATCACCTGCCCGGTGGCCGGGCCGCACCCGGCGCGGCCCCGTACGTGCCCGTGCCGGAAGTCGCCCGACGGCTCGCGGTCGCGGTGATGTCTGCGGCGTTCCTCGTGCTCTACCTCGGCACGGTCGTCACAGGTGCCGGGCCGCACGCCGGCCACTTCGAGCCCAAGGATCTCGAGGGCAACCAGGTGCACCTGGTCCGCAACGGCCTCGACCCGCAGGTGGTCAGCCATGTCCACGCGGGAGCCGTGTACCTCCTGGTGGCGCTGACCGTGGCCACCCTGGTCGCGGCGCACCGCACCGGTGCTCCGGAGGTCGTACGACGCGTCGCGCTGACGCTGCTGCTCGTCGAGGCGGCACAGGCGACGGTGGGGTTCACCCAGTACTTCACCGACCTCCCGGTGCTACTGGTGGGCGTGCACCTCTTCGGCGCCGCGCTGATGACGACCTGCGCCGCGTGGCTGCTCATGTGCACCCGCGGCTCGCCTCCCGACGCGAGCACGGCCTCCCCGCCTGCTGCAGCGGGTGGGAAGTCCACGGACCAGGCGGTTACATCCGGTCCAGGGGCGTGACCCAGCACAGCGATCCGTCCAGGGGCACAGCATCCCCGAGCCCCAGCGATGCCGGCGCCGACCAAAGATCCCGACCGGAGAGTCTCGGCCTGAAGTGCCGGCCGGAGCGATCAGTGCAGCAGCGGGTCGATCGCGACCGCGAGGAACAGCAGCGCCAGGTAGAGGTTGGACCCGTGGAACAGCCGCATCGGCTTGAGCAGGGCCAGGTCGTAGCCGGCACGCGCACGCGAGTGCAGCAGGTGCGCCTCGACGGCGAACGGCAGCCCCAGCAGCAGCGCGGCCGCAGGGTAGAACCAGCCGGTGCCGGCCACCGGCCACAGCAGCAGCGACGCAGCAACGGTGGCCCAGGTGTAGGCCACGATCTCGCCGGTCACGCGCCGCGCGGGCGCCACCACCGGCAGCATCGGAACGTCGGCGGCGGCGTAGTCCTCGCGGTAGCGCACCGCGAGTGACCAGAAGTGCGGCGGCGTCCAGAAGAACACCACGGCGAACAGCACGACCGGCGCCCACGCCAGCTGACCGGTCACCGCGGTCCACCCGATCAGCGCCGGGAAGCAGCCCGCGGCGCCGCCCCACACGATGTTCTGCGGGGTACGGCGCTTGAGCACCAGCGTGTAGCCGAGTACGTAGAACGCGTTCGCCGCGAGCGCCAGCAGCGACGAGAGCCAGTTCACCAGCACGCCAAGCCACAGCGTCGAGACCACCGCGAGCGCGAGCCCGAACAACAGCGCGGCCCGCGGTCCCACCAGGTGCCGCGGCAACGGGCGACGGCGGGTACGCCGCATGCGCTCGTCGATGTCGCGGTCGAGCACGCAGTTCAGCGCGTTGGCCGAGCCGGCCGACAGCGTGCCCCCGAGGACGGTGGCCACCACCAGCCACAGGTCGGGCACACCGCGTTGCGCCAGGAACATCACCGGCACGGTGGTCAGCAGCAGCAGCTCGATGATGCGCGGCTTCATCAGCCCGACGTATGCGGAGACGACGTCACCGAGCAGGACCCGCCGACCCGACCGCCCCGGCCGCACTGGCCGCACTTGCCGCTCCGGCCGTCCTGCGTCCGGCGTCGCGACCTGCGCCTCGTGCGAGCGCACGGAAGGCTGGGAGTCGATCGCCGTCACGGGCACCTCAGTCTGCGCGGGTCTGTGGTCTCGGAGCCGGATCGGCCCCCACCGGCCCCGGCTGACAACTAGCGGCGAGTCTAATGCGGCCCGGTGGCGAACCCTGCACGGGGCGCTTGTGCAACCGGTCACCCGAAACGTTCATCCGCCGGCCACCATCACGCCGCGCACGATGCCACCCGGACCGGCGGCCGGAGGATGTCGCCGGGGCGTGTCCACGCGACGCCTACGGGTAGTGTGCGACGTGTAGGTGTTCAGCGCCCGCCGGTCGCCTCCAGGGGCGTCCGGGAGCCGACGATCCAGCGTTCCCCGACCGCCCCGATCCGGCCCGGCACCCACCGCCGACAAGGCCCGTGGAAGGAGCCCCGCTCGTGAGCAGCACCAACACCAGCACCAGCCGACTCGAGTGGACCGACGACGACAAGCGCGCCGTCGACACCATCCGGGTCCTGGCGATGGACGCGGTGGAGAGGACGGGCAGCGGACACCCGGGCACGGCGATGGCGCTCGCGCCCGCCGCGTACCTGCTGTTCCAGAAGCTGATGCGGCACAACCCCGCCGACCCCAGCTGGACCGGACGCGACCGGTTCGTGCTGTCGGCCGGGCACTCCAGCCTCACGCTGTACATCCAGCTGTTCCTCGCCGGATACGGCCTCGAGCTCGACGACCTGAAGTCGCTGCGCCGGTGGGGCAGCCGCACCCCCGGCCACCCCGAGCACGGCCACACCCCGGGAGTGGAGACCACCACCGGTCCCCTCGGGCAGGGCGTCGGCAACGCCGTCGGCATGGCGATGGCAGCGCGTCGCGAACGGGGCCTGCTCGACCCAGACCCGCCGTTCGGGCAGAGCATCTTCGACCACCACGTCTACGCCATCGCCAGTGACGGCGACATGGAGGAAGGTGTCGCCTCCGAGGCCTCGTCGCTGGCCGGTCACCAGCAGCTCGGCAACCTCATCCTCATCTACGACGACAACGACATCTCCATCGAGGACGACACCAACATCGCGTTCTCCGAGGACGTCAGCGCCCGCTACGCCGCGTACGGCTGGCACGTCCAGCGCGTCGACTGGACCCACGGCGGCAAGCGCTACGAGGAGGACGTGCAGGCGCTGTGGGACGCGCTGCAGGCCGCCCGCGCGGAGACCGACCGCCCCAGCTTCATCTCCCTGCGCACGATCATCGGCTGGCCCGCGCCGCACGCGCAGAACACCGGCAAGGCGCACGGCGCGGCGCTGGGCGCCGACGAGGTCGCGGCCACCAAGAAGGTGCTCGGCTACGACCCCGACAAGAGCTTCGACATCCCCGACGGCGTGCTCGACCTGACCCGGCGGGCCATCGACCGGGGCAAGGCCTGGCAGGCCGAGTGGGAGCAGGACTTCGGCACCTGGGAGCAGAGCGCCGGGGAGCGCGCGCAGCTGTTCCAGCGTCTGCGCGCACGCCGGCTGCCCGACGGCTGGCAGAAGGCCATCCCCAGCTTCGACGCCGACGAGAAGGGCATGGCGACCCGCAAGGCCACCGGCGCTGTGCTGACCGCGCTCGCACCGGTGCTGCCGGAGCTGTGGGGCGGCTCGGCCGACCTGGCGGAGTCCAACAACACCACGCCCAAGGGCGAGCCGTCGTTCATCCCCGCGGAGCTCTCCACCAAGGAGTTCCAGGGCGACAAGTACGGCCGAGTGCTGCACTTCGGCGTACGCGAGCACGGCATGGGCGCGGTCCTCAACGGCATCACGCTGCACGGCGGCACCCGTCCGTACGGCGGCACGTTCCTGATCTTCAGCGACTACATGCGTCCCGCCGTCCGCCTGGCTGCGCTGATGCGGCTACCCGTCACCTACGTGTGGACACACGACTCCATCGGGCTGGGCGAGGACGGCCCCACGCACCAGCCGGTCGAGCACCTCGCGGCGCTGCGGGCGATCCCGGGTCTCGACGTGGTCCGCCCCGCCGACGCCAACGAGACCGCCGCGTGCTGGCGCACCGTTCTCGGCCACACCGACCGCCCCGCTGGGATGTGCCTGACCCGGCAGAACGTGCCGACGTTCCCCCGCGGCGAGGACGGCTTCGCCACCGTCGACGACGTCTCGCGCGGCGCGTACGTGCTGCGCGACGCTCCGGGCTCGGACGGCGCAGACCCCGAGGTGGTGCTGGTCGGTACCGGCTCGGAGGTCCAGCTGGCCGTGGAGGCGCAGCGGCAGCTCGCCGACCAGGGCGTCCGCGCGCGGGTTGTCTCCATGCCGTGCAAGGAGTGGTTCGACGAGCAGGACCCCGAGTACCGCGACGCGGTGATCCCCCCGTCGGTCAAGCCACGGGTCTCGGTCGAGGCCGCGGTCTCCCAGGGCTGGCGCGAGGTGGTCGGTGACGCCGGCCGCATGGTCAGCCTGGAGCACTTCGGCGCCTCGGCCGACTTCGCCACCCTGTTCCGCGAGTTCGGCATCACCGCCGAGGCCGTCGTGCAGGCGGCACACGCAAGCATTGCCGCCGCTCAGACGCTGGGCGGCTCCGGTGCCCCCGTCCACGTCGAGGCCGCCGGCGGCTCCGGACCCGGCGACGACCCCTCCAACCCACACAGCTAGGCCCGACGCCACGGGCCATCGACTCAGACCGCCCCGTACGAAGGACTGGTGAGCATGAACGACCGACTCAAGACCCTGTCCGAGGCCGGGGTCTCCATCTGGCTGGACGACCTGTCGCGCGAACGGCTTCACGGCGGAAACCTGAAGGAGCTGATCGAGGACAAGCACGTGGTCGGGGTGACATCCAACCCGACGATCTTCGCCAAGTCACTCTCCGACGCCGACGACTACGCCGAGCAGGTGCACGAGCTCGCCGCCCGGCGGGTGTCGGTGGACGAGGCCGCACGGATGATCACCACCTACGACGTGCGCTGGGCCTGCGACCTGATGCGGCCCCGCTACGACGAGACCGACTGCCTGGACGGGCGTGTGTCCCTCGAGGTCGACCCGCGGCTCGCGCACGCCACCGCACCCACGATCGCGGAGGCCAAGGCGCTGTGGTGGATGGTCGACCGGCCCAACCTGATGGTGAAGATTCCCGCCACCAAGGAGGGTCTGCCGGCGATCACGACGACGCTGGCGCAGGGCATCAACGTCAACGTCACGCTGATCTTCAGCCTGCAGCGCTACCGCGAGGTCATCGACGCGTACATGGCCGGGCTCGAGCAGGCCCGCGACAACGGCCACGACATCTCGCGGATCGCGTCGGTCGCGTCGTTCTTCGTCAGCCGGGTCGACACCGAGGTCGACAAGCGGCTGGAGAAGATCGGCACGCCGGAGGCCGCGGAGCTGCGCAGCAAGGCGGGGGTGGCCAACGCCCGGCTGGCGTACCAGCTGTTCGAGGAGCGGTTGGCCACCGACCGGTGGCAGGCGCTGGCCGCACACGGTGCCCGTCCGCAGCGTCCGCTGTGGGCATCCACGTCGGTCAAGGACCCCAAGCTGCCCGACACGATGTACATCACCGAGCTGGTCGCCCCGAGCGTGGTCAACACCATGCCCGAGCCCACCATCGACGCGACCGCCGACCACGCGGAGATCACCGGTGACACGGTGACCGGCAGCTACGCCGAGGCGCAGCGGGTGCTCGACGAGCTCGCCAAGCTCGGCATCTCCTACGACGACGTGGTGGAGACGCTGGAGGTCGAGGGCGTCGACAAGTTCGCCGCGTCCTGGCAGCAGCTGCTGGAGACCGTGTCCGCGGCCCTGGAGTCCGCACAGCAGGAGTCGCGCCGGTGAAGGAACCACTCCAGGTCTCCGTCGAGGGCGGGGACGCCACCGCCCTGCTGGGCAAGCTGGTCGACGACCGCGTCGCGTCGCGCATCGCCGCCAAGGACGCGACGCTGTGGGGCGAGGAGGCGAAGCACGAGGCCTCCATCCGGCTGAGCTGGGTGGACCTGCACCAGACGTCACGCCCCCTGCTCGCCGAGATCGACGCCCTCCGGGCCGAGCTGTGGGGCGAGGGGCTCGACCGCATCGTGCTCTGCGGCATGGGCGGCTCGTCCCTGGCGCCTGAGGTCATCACGCGCAGCTTCGGCTGTGACCTGGTGGTGCTCGACTCCACGGCCCCGTCGGTCGTGTCGCGTGCGGTCGGCACCGACCTCGGTCGCACCGTCGTGGTGGTGTCGTCGAAGTCCGGCGGCACGCTGGAGACCGACAGCCAGCGCCGCGCGTTCGTCCAGGCGTTCACCGACGCCGGCATCGACGCCGCCTCGCGCATCGTCGTGGTGACCGATCCGGGCTCGCCGCTGGCCGAGCTGGCCGAGAAGGAGGGCTACCGCCGCGTGTTCGAGGCCGACCCGCACGTGGGTGGCCGCTACAGCGCGCTCACCGCGTTCGGCCTGGTGCCCTCCGGGCTGGCCGGTGTGGACGTGTCCGACCTGCTCGACGAGGCCGACGTGGTCGCCGACGAGCTGGCCACGGACTCCCAGGACAACCCGGCGCTGCGGCTGGGTGCGTGGCTGGCCGGCAACAAGGGCCGCGACAAGGCCGTGCTCGCCGACGACGGCACGCCGATCGAGGGCTTTCCCGACTGGGCCGAGCAGCTGATCGCCGAGAGCACCGGCAAGCAGGGCACGGGCGTGCTGCCGGTCGCGGTGTCCGACCCGGACGCACCGGAGATCCGGCACGGCGCCGACGACGTGCTGGTCGGGCTGCTCACCCCCGACGACCTGTCCGCGTCGACCCTCTCCCCCGTCACCGAGGAGCACCAGGAGCACGCGGCACCGCCGGACACCGTGCCGGTAGCCCGGGTGCGCGGGCCTTTGGGCGCGCAGTTCCTGCTCTGGGAGACCGCGACCGCCGTGGCCGGCAGGCTGCTCGGGATCAACCCCTTCGACCAACCCGACGTGGAGAGCGCCAAGCAGGCGGCACGCGGCCTGCTGGACCAGCGGCCGGAGCCGGAGGCGCCCCGCTTCACCGACGGGCCCGTCGAGGTACGCGGGTCCGGCGACCTGCTCGCTGGGGTGGACACACTCGCCGGCGCCGTCGAGGCCGTGCTCGGCACGCTGGCGCCGAACGGCTACGTCGCGGTGATGGCCTACCTCGACCCGGTCGAGGCCGCTGACCTCGTCGCCGTCCGTCCCGCGCTCGCCGAGCGCTGCGGACGCCCGGTCACCTTCGGCTGGGGACCGCGCTTCCTGCACTCGACCGGCCAGTACCACAAGGGCGGGCCGCCGCAGGGAGTTTTCGTCCAGGTGACGGGTACGTTCACAGACGACCTGGAGATCCCCGACCGCCCGTTCACCTTCGGCACGCTGATCGGCGCTCAGGCCGCGGGTGACGCGCAGGTGCTGGCCGAGCACGGCCGACCAGTGCTACGTCTCCATCTGAGCGACCTGACCAGCGGAGTACGCCGGCTGCAGGAGGTGCTGCAGTGACGCCGAGATCCAGGCGCACCCACCACAACCCGCTGCGCGACCCGCAGGACCGCCGGCTGCCGCAGATCGCCGGCCCGTGCGGGCTGGTGATCTTCGGGGTCACCGGCGACCTGGCGCGCAAGAAGCTGATGCCCGCCGTGTACGACCTGGCCAACCGCGGCCTGCTGCCCACCGGGTTCGCGCTGGTCGGGTTCGCCCGCCGCGAGTGGGAGGACCAGGACTTCGCGCAGGTGGTGCACGACGCGGTCAAGGAGCACGCCCGTACGCCGTTCCGCGAGGAGGTGTGGCGCCAGCTCTCCGCCGGCTTCCGCTTCGTACCCGGCGACTTCAGCGACGACCACGCGTTCGACCAGCTGAAGCAGACCATCGCCGACCTCGACCAGGTGCGCGGCACCGGCGGCAACCACGCCTTCTACCTGTCGATCCCGCCCCGGTTCTTCCCCGACGTGGTCGGTCAGCTCAAGGAGCACGGGCTCGCCGAGCCCACCCAGACCGACTCCTGGCGGCGCGTCGTGGTGGAGAAGCCGTTCGGGCACGACCTGAAGAGCGCGCGCGAGCTGAACGCCATCGTGTCGGAGGTGTTCCCGCCGGAGTCGGTCTTCCGGATCGACCACTACCTGGGCAAGGAGACGGTCCAGAACATCCTGGCGATGCGGTTCGCCAACGCGATGTTCGAGCCGATCTGGAACTCCAACTACGTCGACCACGT
>CBFGZI010000129.1:0-10425 GCA_965653225.1 uncultured Propionibacteriales bacterium
CCGCTCGCATGGGTCCCCGCCGCACGGGGCCCGGCGGGCGTGCCGGCAACGCCGACATCGAGCGCGGAGTGCGCTCGATCGCCCGCGGGGTCACGCGCCGCCGCCGCGGCATCTGAGGCACTGACGCCTCGAGTGGCGCGAACCGGCTGACGCAGGGTCGGGCAACCCGACCGGTTCGCGCCACTCGACGGCAGGGGGCAGGCAATGACCCCCGCGACGTTGGTCAGCCGAAGTGGCGGGCCAGCTCGACGGCCACGCCGTCGCGGTGCACGTCCTCGGTGACGTCGTCGGCCGCGGCCTGCACCTCCAGCGGCGCGTCGCCCATCGCGACGCCCCGGCCGGCCCAGCGCAGCATCTCGACGTCGTTGCGACCGTCGCCGATGGCGAGCACCTGCGACCGAGGCACGCCGAGCCGCTCGGCCACCTCGGACAGCGCGGACGCCTTGGACACGCCGTCCGGGGCCAGGTCGAGCCAGGCGGTGTAGCCGACGGCGTAGTTGGTGCCGTGCAGCCCCAGCCGCTCGGCCAGCTCGATGAACTCCTCGGCCGACTGCGACGGGTCGCGGATGATCACACGGGTCACCGGCTCGGAGACCAGGTCCTCGACGTCCTGGACCCAGATCTCGCCGGTGATCTCGCCCTCGGGGAACTCCCGGTTCACCCGGTAGCCGCGCCCGACCACCTCGACCGCGACCAGCGCGTCGGGCACCTGCTCCAGCAGCAGCTTGACCGTCTCGCGCGGGTCGAAGGTCACCGAGCTGATCACCTCGACCGGCCAGTACGTGAACGTGACGGCGCCGTTGCTGGCCACCACCAGCCCGTCGTCGAGCTCGAGCTTCTCCAGCACCGGGGTGGCGCCGTACGTGGCCCGGCCGGTGGACAGCACGACGGGCACGCCGGCGTCGGCGGCACGGCGTACGGCCGCGCGGACGGCGGGCGTCACGTGCCCGTCGGCGTGCATGAGCGTGCCGTCGATGTCGAGCGCGACCAGCCCCGGGGTGAACGCGCTCACGAGGCGAGGGGCTCCAGCACCTCACGGCCCCCGAGATGTGACTGCAGGGCCTTGGGGACGCGGACCGAGCCGTCGGCCTGCTGGTGCGTCTCCAGCAGCGCGATGATCGTGCGCGGCATCGCGCACAGCGTGCCGTTCAGCGTCGCCACCGGTCCGATGCCATCGGGGAACCTGCCGCGCGTGTCCAGCCGCCGGCTCTGGAAGTCGGTGCAGTTCGACGTCGACGTGACCTCGCGGTACCTGCCCTGGGTGGGAATCCACGCCTCGCAGTCGAACTTGCGGGCCGCGGACAGGCCGAGGTCGCCGGCCGCGGTGTCGATCACGCGGTAGGCAAGCTCGAGCTTGTCGAGCCACTCCTTCTCCCAGCCGAGCAGCCGCTCGTGCTCGGCCTGGGACTCCTCGAGCGTGGTGTAGGTGAACATCTCGACCTTGTCGAACCAGTGCACGCGGAAGATTCCGCGGGTGTCCTTGCCGTACGAGCCTGCCTCACGTCGGTAGCACGGGCTGAACGCCACGTAGCGGCGAGGCAGCGTGGCGGCGTCGAGGATCTCGTCGCTGTGGTAGGCGGCGAGCGGCACCTCGGAGGTGCCCACGAGGTAGAGCTCGTCGGTCGGCAGGTAGTAGACGTCGTCGGCGGCCTGGCCGAGGAAGCCCGTCCCCTCCATCGCGCGCGGCTTGACCAGCGCGGGCGGGATCATCGGCGTGAACCCGGCCGAGGCGGCCTGCTCCATCGCCATGCCGACCAGGGCCAGCTCGAGCTGGGCGCCCACGCCGGTCAGGTAGTAGAACCGGGCGCCGCTGACCTTGGCGCCGCGCTCGACGTCGATGGCCCCGAGCATGCGGCCCAGCTCGAGGTGGTCGCGCGGCTCGAAGCCCTCGGCCTCGAAGTCGCGGGGGGTGCCGACGTGCTCGAGCACGGCGTAGTCGTCCTCGCCGCCGGAGGGCGCCTCCTCCGCGGCCAGGTTCGGCAGCTGCAGCCACAGCTCGCGGAACTCCTGGTCTGCGACGGTCTGCGCGGTCTCGGCCTCCTTGACCGCGCCGGACAGCTCCTTGGTGCGGGTGAGCAGGCTCTGTTTCTCCTCGCCCTTGGCCTGCGCGATCTGCTTACCCAGCGTCTTCTGCTCGGCACGCATGCGCTCGTAGTCGGCGATCGCGGATCGGCGCCGGCGGTCGGCGTCGAGCAGCCGGTCGACCAGCTCCGGCGGCGCGCCGCGCTTGGTCTGCGCCGCTCGCACGCGGTCGGGGTCGTCTCGCAGGATGCGCAGGTCGATCACAGACCGAGGGTATCTGTCACCCCGCACCGGGCTCACCGGTGTTTCTGCCTGCCGACCCGCGGGCCGCGTGGCTGAGGCGAGTGGGCAGACTTGGCTCGGGTCGACCTTGGCGCCGCAGTGTCACTGCGGGGAGTGAGTCAGAGAGGAGGCGTCGTGGTCGTCAACCGCCGGGCCGCGACGCTGTCCCTGACCGCCGGGGCGCTGTTCGTGCTGCTGACCGTGCTGGTGGTCGTGCGCTGGCCGCCGCTGATGTCGTTCGACCTGCGCACGCTGACCGCGATCGTCGACGCCACCCGCGACCAGCCGGGCCTCATCGCGACCATGCGCGTGCTGTCCGCGGTGCTCGACCCGGCGGTCGTGCGGATCGGGCTGCTGCTGGTCGCGGGGCTGCTGTTCTGGCGTGGCATGGTCACGACCGGTCGCTGGCTGGCGGTCTGCGTCGTGGCCGAGCTCGTCCTGGTGACCCTGGTGAAGAACACCGTCGCCCGGCCCCGTCCGCCGCAGTCGCTGCGGGCGGTGGACGTCTTCGGACTGAGCTTCCCCTCGGGCCACTCGTCCGGAGGCGCGCTGCTGGGCGGCGTGCTCATCGTGCTCACGTTCCTGCTGGTACGGCAGACCTGGGTGCGGGTCGTCGCGGTCGTGGTGGGCGTGGGCATCGCCCTGCTGTTGGGCGCCGACCGGCTCATCCTCGGCGTGCACTTCCCCAGCGACGTGCTCGGCAGCTACCTGCTCGTGCCGACGGTCCTGGGCGGCGCCGCGGCGACGCTGGGCCTGGGCCGGGCGCGCTGGCGGCCGGCGCTGGCGGCGGCCTCGTCCGGCGGCTTGCCGGAGCGTAAGTCCCGGCTGGCCGTCGTGCTGAACCCCATCAAGGTGCCCGACGTCAAGGCGCTGCGGCGGCTGGTCAACGAGGCGGCCGACGAGGCGGGCTGGGACACCCCGATGTGGTTCGAGACCTCGGTCGACGACGCCGGGCGGCAGATGACGCATGCGGCGCTGACCGCGGGCGCGGACGTCGTGGTGGCCGCCGGCGGCGACGGCACCGTACGGGTGGTCGCGTCGGAGCTGGCGCGCACCGGTGTGGCCCTGGGGATCCTGCCGGTCGGCACCGGCAACCTGCTCGCGCGCAACCTGTCGCTGCCGCTGCAGATGGACATCGCGCTCGACGTGGTGCTGTCCGGCCAGGACCGCGCGATCGACCTGGTCCGCATGAAGGGCGACGGCCTGGACGACGACGAGCACTTCGCCGTGATGGGCGGCCTCGGCCTCGACGCGGCGATCATGCAGGGCGCACCCGAGCCGCTGAAGAAGCGGGTCGGCTGGCCGGCGTACTTCATCGCCGGCCTGCGGCACTTCCGCGACCCCGCGGTGAAGGTGGAGATCTCCGTCGACGAGGAGCCCCCGGTGCGCTACCGCGCCAGCACGGTGGTGATCGGCAACGTCGGCACACTGACCGGCGGCATCCCGCTGCTGCCGGACGCCGCCCCCGACGACGGCAAGCTCGACGTGGTCGTGGTGGCGCCGCGCCGCATCCTCACCTGGATCCGGCTGGTGGTCCGGGTGATGGCCCGACGGCGGCGTACCGACGAGCGCCTCGACCGGCGCACGGGCCGCACCGTGACGGTCCGGGCGGAGCGACCCACGCCGCGGCAGATGGACGGCGACGCCTGCGGAGTGGGCAGCGAGATCTGCGCGACGGTCGAGCCGGGTGTGCTGCTGGTGAGGGTGCCCCGCTAGTCGGCCGTGACGCGGGCGGCGTCGATCGCCTCTTCCTCCTCCGGCGAGAGCGTCTGGTCGCTGGACCACTCGCCGACGTTCTTGGCGTAGGTGCGTGACTCGCTGCGGCCGTGGATCGAGGTGAGCACGATCCCGTTGCCGTTGTCGTCGAGCAGCGCCGCGCTCCAGGACAGGTGCCCGCCCATGTCGCCGAAGGCGTCGTAGCGCACCACGGACAGGTGGCGCAGGGCCTCGCTGTTCTCCTGCCGCAGGGCCTCGACCTCCGCCCGCAGGCCGCGCACGTCGGTCGGCAGCCGCGACTCCGAGATGCGGCTGCGGCGGCTGCGCCAGCGCTGGTAGCGCACCGCCCGGACAGACCGTCGCTGCGCGACGAGCGCAAGTACGAGGGCCAGCAATGCGGCTGCGAGGGCGGCGAGTGACAGCCAGTCGGAGGGGTCCTGCATGTCCCGGGAGCCTAGTCGAGCCGAGCGCTCACGCTGCGCAAGAACACCAGTAGACACGGCCGCGGGACAGGCGGATCCTCCAAGATGGAGGGAGCATGATGCCGGCAGGTCCACCGCTGAACGACCGGCCGGAGCAGGCTCGCTCCCGTGGCTCCCGGGGCGGGCGGCGCTGGGGTGGTTTCGGCAGCGCGCGCGTCGGCGACAAGCCCACGGACGGAGTGTTGTCGCTCGACGCGTTCAAGCAGGCGCAGCGGGACATGTGGTCCCTCGGCGACTACCCGCGGATCGCCCGGGACCTGTACGCGCCGCTGGGCCAGCGGCTGGTCGCCGCCTGCGGCGTCCACCCGGGGCAGCACGTGCTCGACATCGGCGCGGGTGCCGGCAACGTGGCCGTGCGCGCGGCCAGCACCGGCGCGCACGTGATCGCCGCCGACCTGACACCGTCGCTGTTCCGGGCGGGCCAGGTCGAGGCGGCCGAGCACCGGGTGGCGCTGGAGTGGGTGGAGGCCGACGCCGAGGACCTGCCCTTCGACGCGTGCATGTTCGACATCGTGGTGTCGTGCCTCGGCCTGATGTTCGCCCCGCGGCCGCGCGTGGCGGCGCAGGAGGCGGTCCGGGTCTGCCGCCCGGGCGGCACGATCGGGCTGGTCAGCTGGACCCCGACGGGCGCCATGGCGAGGTTGTTCGGGGTGTTCGCGCCGTACCTGCCGGCGCCGGGGCCGTGGCTGCAGCCGCTGCTGCTGTGGGGAGAGCCCGACTACCTGCGGCAGGTCTTCGGCCGGCGGGTGTACTGGCGTGAGCACAGCGTCGAGATCCTGCGGGTCGACCGGTTCGAGACGCCGGAGGAGCTCTGCAGCTACTTCCGGTCGAACTTCGGGCCGGCCATACGTACCTACGCCTTCGTCGCCGACGACCCGGCGCGGACGGCGGCGCTCGACGAGGACCTGCTGGCGTTTGCCCGAGCGCACGCTCGCAGTACCGGGCGCGGTCGCGTGCACTACGACCTCGAGTACCTGCTCAGCGTCGGCACCGTGGTCCGCTGACTGTGCGCCGGTGGTCCTTCGCGGGCTGGTGTCAGACGCGGCCGTCGCGCAGCCGGCTCAGCCAGGCGGCGGCGTGCCGGAAGTCCGCGTCGCGGGTGCCCTCGCGGATCGTCGGGGCGACCTCGTCCACGCGCGGGTAGCTGCCCAGGAACCGTACCTCCGGGCACACCCGGCGAAGCCCCATCAGCGCCTCGCCGACCCGCTGCTCGGCCACATGGCCCTCGGCGTCGATGGAGAAGCAGTACCGGCCCAGCGCCGCGCCCGTTGGCCGCGACTCGATCCGGGTCAGGTTGACGCCGCGCACGGAGAACTCCTCGAGCACCTCGAGCAGCGCGCCGGGGTGGTCGTCGCCGATGAACGCCACAAGTGAGGTCTTGTCCGCCCCAGTCGGCGCCGGCGGCGGGGCGGGCCGCGACACCAGCACGAACCGGGTCACCGCGTCGGGGTTGTCCCCGATACCGTGCGCGAGCACCGCCAGTCGGTAGCGCTCGGCGGCCAGCGGGGCGGCGATGGCCGCGTCGTACGGGGAGTCGTGCTCGGTCACCATCTGGGCGGCCAGGGCGGTCGAGGACGCGTGCGTGACCTCCGCCTGCGGCAGGTGCGTGGCCAGCCAGCGGCGGCACTGGGCCGCGGCCGCCGGATGCGTGATCACCGTGCGCACCGAGAACTCGTCGCGACCGGGACGGCCGAGCAGGGCGAACTGCACGGGCACGGTCATCTCGCGGGTGATCACCAGCGGGTCGCCGGACGCGAGCTCGTCGAGGGTGACCGAGATCGACCCCTCCACGGAGTTCTCGATGGGCACCACGGCGCCGTCCGCCTCGGACTCGCGTACCAGGTCCAGCGCCGCCGGGACGGTGGCGCAGGGCCGCAGCTCGGCCCGGGCGGCGGCGGGCAGCTGGCGCAGCGCGGTCTCGGTGAACGTCCCCGCGGGTCCCAGGTAGGCGTATCGGGCGGGCGGTACTCCAGGCACGGGCACAGCCTAGGGAAGGGATAGATTCGCCGACATGACCGGCACCCCGCACGAGGCCGCGTCCGCCGGGACGCGCGACTCGACCGTTGACCTGGGCTTCGCCCGGCTCGACACCGACCGGGAGCGCCGCACCGGTGACCCGGAGGTCGTCTACGGCGCCGGCAAGACGCCCGAGCAGGTCGTCACGCTGCTGCGACGCCTGCACGACGCGCACCCGCAGCGGGCGGCGCTGGCCACCCGGCTGAGCGAGGCCGCGCTGGAGACGGTGCGCCGCGAGGTCCCCGACGCTCGCGTCGACGCGGTCGCCCGCACCGCGACGCTGGGACCCCTGCCGCAGGCGCACGGCCACGTCGTCGTGGTCGCCGCCGGCACCTCGGACGCCCCGGTGGCCCGGGAGGCGGCGGTGACCGCCACCGTGTACGGCGCCGGCGTGGAGCAGGTCACCGACGTGGGCGTGTCCGGGCTGCACCGGGTGCTCGGTGAGCGCGAGCGGCTCGACGCCGCGGACTGCCTGGTCGTGGTGGCCGGGATGGAGGGCGCGCTGCCTAGCGTCGTCGGCGGCCTCACCGGGGTCCCGCTGGTGGCGGTGCCGACCAGCGTCGGCTACGGCGCCTCCTTCGACGGCCTGGCCGCCCTGCTGGCGATGCTGAACTCCTGCGCGCCCGGGGTCACCGTCGTCAACATCGACAACGGGTTCGGCGCCGGAGTGTTCGCGGCCCGGGTCGCCCGGCGCGCGGCGCTCCCCCGGCTCGACCGCTCCGACGAGCGGTCGGGATGACGCCGCCGATGGCAGCAGGCCCCTCCGACGCCGCCGCGAAGGTCGGTTGGCTCGACTGCTCCTCAGGGTGCTCCGGCGACATGCTGCTCGGCGCGCTGCTCGACGTCGGCGTGCCGGTCGACGTCGTGCGCGACGCGGTCACGGCGGTCGCGCCGGAGGAGGTCGAGGTCTCCACCGAGCATGTGCACCGCGGTGGCTTCGCCGCGCTGCGGGCCCGGGTGGAGGTGGCGCCGTCGACCGTGCACCGCGACTGGGCCGACATCCGCGGGCTGCTCGACGACGCGGATCTGCCCGAGCCCGTCCGGACGCGTGCGCACGCCACGTTCGCGCGGCTGGCCGAGGCCGAGGGCGTGGTGCACGGCATACCCGCGGACCGGGTGCACTTCCACGAGGTCGGCTCGCTCGACGCTATCGCCGACGTCGTCGGCGTGTGTGCCGCGCTGGACCACCTCGGGCTGCAGCTGCTGGCCGCGTCGCCGGTCGCGCTCGGCGGCGGCACCGTCCGGGCGGAGCACGGCAGGCTGAGCGTGCCCGTCCCCGCGGTCGTACAGCTGCTGCGTGGCGTACCCACCCACGGCGGGCCGGTCGACGTCGAGCTGTGCACGCCGACGGGCGCGGCGCTGCTGGCGGAGTGGGTGTCGGCGTGGGGCCCCCAGCCGGCCATGACCACGTCGGCCGTGGGCATCGGCGCGGGGGCGCGGGACGTCGAGGCACACGCCAACGTGGTGCGCCTGCTGACCGGTGCGGCAGTGCCGACCGACGCGCGTCCGCACCCGGCCACTGCGCTGCTGATGGAGTGCAACGTCGACGACCTCGACCCGCGGCTGTGGCCGGGCGTGCTCACGGCGCTCCTGGACGCCGGCGCGAGCGACGCCTGGCTCACCCCGATCCTGATGAAGAAGGGCCGGCCCGCGCACACGCTGTCGGTGCTCGCCGGCGGCGAGCACGCCGACGCCGTACGCGCGGCGATGTTCGCCGAGACCACCACGCTCGGCGTCCGCGAGACGGTGGTCGGCAAGCACGCGCTGCAACGCCGGGAGGAGGCGCTCGACGTGGACGGCCAGCGGGTGCGCGTGAAGCTCGGCCTGCACGACGGCCGGGTGGTCAACGCGCAGCCGGAGTTCGAGGACGTGGCCGCCGCGGCCCGCGCCACCGGTCGGCCGGTGAAGCAGGTCCTCGCGCGTGCGGTCGCGCAGGCACGCGGGCTGTGGTGACGGGGGGTCCCATGCAGTTCGACGTCATCGTCTCCACGTTCCTGCTGATCATCCCGGTGGAGCTGCCGGACAAGACGTTCGTCGCAGCGCTGGTGCTGTCGGCGCGGTACCGCCCGTTCTTCGTGTGGGTCGGCGTCGGAGCGGCGTTCTTCGTGCAGACCCTGGTGGCGGTCACCGCCGGCCAGCTCGCCACGCTGCTGCCGGAGTGGGTGCTGTTGTCGGTCGCGGCGACGATCTTCACCGTCGGCGCGGTCGTGCTGCTGCGCACCGCCAAGAACGCCGAGATGGCCGAGAAGGAGCAGGAGGAGGAGTTCTCGCACAAGGGGCCGGACGCACGTAGCGGCTGGCGCGCCGCCGGGGCGTCGTTCCTGGTGCTGTTCGCCGCGGAGTGGGGCGACCTGTCGCAGCTGCTGACGATGAGCCAGGTGGCGCGTACGCACGAGCCGCTGTCGGTGTTCATCGGCGCCTGGGCGTCGCTGCTGGTCATCTCCGCGCTGGCGGTGGTCGCCGGCCGGGTGCTGCTGCGCTACCTGCGGCTGAGCGTGCTGCACTACGTCGGCGCGGCCGTGTGCGCGCTGTTCGCCGCGCTCACGGTCTTCGAGCTCATCGGGTTGTGACGAGACTAGAGTCGACGGCATGACTGAGCGGCCTGAGCGATCTGGGCAGCCTGAGCGGCAGGGCGTCGACAGCGAGGTGGGGCGGTTGCAGACGGTGCTGCTGCACCGCCCCGGACCGGAGCTGCAGCGCTTGACGCCGCGCAACAACGACAAGCTGCTGTTCGACGGCATCCCCTGGGTCGGTCGCGCGCAGGACGAGCACGACGCGTTCGCCGACGCGCTGCGCGCCCGCGGCGCCGAGGTGCTCTACCTGGTGGGCCTGCTGACGGAGACCCTCGAGAACAGCGACGCCCGGCACGTGGCGATCAAAGAGGTCACCCGCGGCCTGCGGCTCGGCGACACCCTGCGCGGCTACCTGCGCTCGGCGCTGGCCGACCTCGACCCCGCCGGGCTGGCCGAGATACTCACGGCGGGCCTGCGCAACGACGAGGTACGCGGCGGGCACGGCATCGTGACCAGCCTGCTGGCCCACGACGACTTCCTCGTCGACCCGCTGCCGAACCTGCTGTTCACCCGCGACTCCAGCGTGTGGGTCGGCGACCACGTCGCGGTCACCAGCCTGGCGATGCCCGCACGTGAGCGGGAGAGCCAGCTGACCGACCTGATCTACCGGATGCACCCGCGGTTCGCCGGCACGCAGCGGGTGTACGACTGGCAGCTCGAGCACGTCGAGGGCGGCGACGTCCTGCTGATGGCGCCCGGCGTGCTGGCGGTGGGGGTCGGCGAGCGTACGACCCCGGCCGGCGTGGAGCGGCTGGCGCGGCGGGTGTTCGCCGCGGAGCTCGCGCACACCGTGCTCGCCGTGCCGATCGCGCAGGAACGGGCGACCATGCACCTCGACACCGTGTGCACGATGGTCGACACCGACGCGATCGTGATGTACCCCAACGTCGCGCACACCCTGTCGGCGATGGCGATCACGCCCGCCGACGGCACCGGCAGCGAGGACGCCGCACACGTGCGGCTCGAGATGGCGGGCGCCGAGCCGTTCCTGGTCGCCGCGGCCAAGGCGATGGGGATCGACACGCTGCGCCAGATCGACACCGGGCTCGACCCGGTCACCGCCGAGCGCGAGCAGTGGGACGACGGCAACAACACGCTGGCCATCGCCCCGCGCGTGGCGGTCGCCTACGAGCGCAACGTCGAGACCAACCGCCGGCTCGAGGAGCACGGCATCGACGTGGTCGCGATCCCCGGCTCGGAGCTGGGGTCGGGACGGGGCGGCCCGCGCTGCATGTCCTGTCCGGTCTCGCGCGAGCCGCTCCCGACGGCGTGAGCACCCCGTAAAGGCTGGCAGGAGCAGCCAGGGAAGTCCCTGCGTCCGTACGACCGTGCGT
>CBFGZI010000130.1:0-10208 GCA_965653225.1 uncultured Propionibacteriales bacterium
GCGGCTGAGCCGAAGGGGCCTTCCCTCGGCGTGTGGTCCGTTCCCTCGGTTCATTCGCGGGGGAATGGGACCGTAAGCCCCGGCTACATGGCTTGTGGTGCGGCCCGAGTGCCCGGCGGCGCGGAACCTGACAGGAAACCGGTCCCCGGCTCTCCCTAGCTGCCCGTCTGAAACGCAGCGCCAAGCGACAGTGAGCCGACAGGCGGGTAGGCGGCGGTCGCGGGCCAGAAGACCCACCTCCGGATCAGGGGCGCGTGATGAGGCGGGGCTTCTTCTCCAGCCCGTGCAGGCCGTTCCAGGCGAGGTTGCACAGGTGTGCCGCCACCTCGTCCTTCTCCGGCTTGCGGGCGTCGAGCCACCACTGGCCCGTCGTGCCGACCATGCCGACCAGCATCTGGGCGTACATCGGCGCGTTCTTGGCGTCGTAGCCGCGCTGGCGGAACTCCGCGACCAGGATGTGCTCCACGCGGGAGGCGATGTCGCTGATGATGCTCACGAACGAGCCGGACGCGGAGCCCAGCGGTGAGTCGCGCACCAGGATCCGGAACCCGTCGGAGGACTGCTCGATGTAGTCGAGCAGCGCGAACGCCGCCTGCTCGAGCAGCTCGCGCGGGTGCCCGGCCGTGAGCGCGTCGCGCATCATCTCCAGCAGCTGGCGGACCTCGCGGTCGACGACGACGGCGTAGATGCCCTCCTTGCCGCCGAAGTGCTCGTAGACCACCGGCTTGGACACCTCGGCCCGGGCCGCGATCTCCTCGACCGACGCGCCGTCGAACCCGCGCTCGGCGAACAGCCGGCGGGCGATCTCGAGCAGCTGCTCGCGTCGCTCCGCGCTGGTCATGCGCGCCCGCGCTGCGCGCTTGCGCTGGTTCGCCGTCGTCACGGTTTCATCCTGTCAGCGCCGGCCCGGCCCGCCGCGTCGTGTGTCATGTCTCGGTACATGCGCCGGTCGGTCGATGACACGCGACCTCGCGGCGCCGGCGTGGGTGCCGGGTCCGCGGCGTCGTGTGTCACATCTGGGCACATGCGCCGCGGGCGCATTGACACGCGACTGGGCGGCGCTCCAACGGGCTGCTCACCGATGTCGTGTGTGACGTCTCGGCACATGCGCCGCAGGGGCATTGACACGCGATTGCGCAGCGGGGTTCCGGCCCGGTCCTCGCGCGAGTCGTGTGTCATCCACGGACACATCCGACGCGGGAGCGATGACACGCGACTGCGCGGTGGCGACGAGGCGCCTAACCGCCTCAGGCGGCGCGGGGCGTTTCGTCCGCGGCGTCGACGCGCTTGGAGTCGAGCCGCTCCGGCACCGGCCAGCGCACCGAGTGCACCCATCCGAGCCTCTCGAACAGCCAGATCGTGCGCGCCGAGGAGTCCACCTGGCCGCGAAGCACGCCGTGCCGGGCGCAGGTCGGGTCGGCGTGGTGCAGGTTGTGCCACGACTCGCCCATGGACGGGATGGCCAGCCACCACACGTTGCCGGACTTGTCGCGGCTCTTGAACGGCCGCTCGCCCACGCAGTGGCAGATCGAGTTGATCGACCAGGTCACGTGGTGCAGCAGGCCGATCCGTACCAGCGAGCCCCAGAAGAACGCGGTCAGCGCGCCGGCCCACGACCAGGTGACCAGGCCACCGAGCACGGCGGGCAGCAGCAGCGACACCGCGACCAGACCCGGGAAGGCGCGCGAGACGCGCACGATGTCGCGGTCCTTGAGCAGATCCGGGGCGTACTTGCGCTGCGGCGTCTGCTCGGGGTCGAACAGCCACATCATGTGGGCGTGCATGAAGCCCTTGGCCAGCGCCGGGATCGTCTGGCCGTACCGCCACGGCGAGTGCGGGTCGCCGTCGCGGTCGGAGAACTTGTGGTGCTTGCGGTGGTCGGCGACCCAGCGCACCACCGGGCCCTGGATGGCCATCGAGCCCGCGATCGCGAGGACGACCTTCAGCGCCCGGTTGGGCTTGAACGACTTGTGCGTGAAGAAGCGGTGGAAGCCGACGGTGATGCCGTGGCCGGTGAGGGCGTACATGAACACGGCGATCGCCACGTCGCTCCAGCCGAGCCAGCCGCCCCAGGCGACCGGGACGGCGGCCGCGATGGCCAGGAACGGGACCACGATGAACAGCCCGAGAGCGACCTGCTCCTTGCGTGACTGCCGGTCGGAACCGAGGGTCCCCAGGCCGGTGTCCTCGTCGCGGTGGCCACCGGTGCCGGAGGTCGCATCCGTCGGGGTGGCCGCGCGCGTGTCGGTGTCGTCCGGGGTCGGGGTGGGCACTTCGGCGGTCGCGGTGGGAGGTGTCATCTACTCGTTTCCTCGGGCATGGAGGACAGGTGTGCTACTTACGGAACCGTAACCTACGGCTTCGTAGGTATGGCAAGCCCCAAGGCGTGTTGCCCTGGACACCTTCTCTTACCCCGCCGTGCGCGCGGCTACCACCAGATGGCGATCCGGTTGCGGGCAGGTGGCAGACTTGCCGACCGCAGGCGCTGCTGGCGCCTCGGTCCCCTGTGGGGTAATTGGCAGCCCGCGGGCCTTTGAAGCCTGAAGTCCTGGATCGAAGCCAGGCAGGGGAGCTACGCGCCACCTGCCCGGACGAATGCCCGGACGACATGCCCGCCCCGACCAGCCTGGAGCCAGCGTGAGCGACAGACCGGCTGCCGTCATCGTCCTCGCCGCCGGCGGCGGCACACGGATGAAGTCGCAGACCCCAAAGGTGCTGCACCGCATCGGCGGCCAGACCCTCATCGGACGCGCGCTGTCCGCCGCCCGCGGCGTCGACCCCGAGCGGCTGGTCGCGGTTGTGGGGCACGGGCGCGACCAGGTGGTCCCGCACGTCGAGAGCCTGGGCGCCGACGCACGCCTGGCGGTGCAGGAGGAGCAGCGGGGCACCGGCCACGCCGTGCAGTGCGCGCTCGCCGCGCTCGCCGGCGACGGCGGTACGCCGGACTCGGCCGCCGACGTGGGGCTGAGCGGCACCGTGCTGGTGACGTACGGCGACGTGCCCCTGCTGTCCGCGCAGACGCTGGCCGACCTGCTGCAGCATCACCACGACGCGGGCAACGCGGTGTCGGTGCTGACGGCAGTGGTCACCGACCCGGGCGGCTACGGCCGGGTGGTGCGCGACTACGCCGGCGAGGGGCAGGACCAGGTGGAGGCGATCGTGGAGCACCGCGACGCCACCGAGGAGCAGCGGGCGATCAAGGAGATCAACTCCGGCATCTACGCCTTCGACGCGCAGCTGCTCGTCGACGCGCTCGGCCGCATCCGCACCGACAACGCGCAGGGCGAGCTGTACCTCACCGACGTCATCGAGATCGCGCGCGGCGACGGCCGCCGCGTCGGCGCGGTGCGAACCGACGACGTGTGGCAGACCGAGGGTGTCAACGACCGGGTGCAGCTCAGCCGCCTCGGCGCCGAGCTCAACCGGCGCACGCTGCAGCGGCACATGCTGGCCGGTGTCACGGTGGTCGACCCGGCCACCACCTGGGTCGACGACACGGTGGTGTGCGAGCCCGACGTCACCCTGCTGCCCGGGGTGCAGCTGCACGGCGCGACCCGGGTGGCCGCGGGCGCGACCGTCGGCCCGGACTCCACCCTCACCGACGTCGTCATCGGCGCGGGCGCCACGGTGGTGCGCTGCCACGGCTCGGGCGCGGTCATCGGCGAGGACGCCAACGTGGGCCCGTTCGCGTACCTGCGCCCCGGCACCCACCTGGGCGTGGGCGGGAAGATCGGCACGTTCGTGGAGACCAAGAACGCCGCGATCGGCGACGGCTCGAAGGTGCCGCACCTGTCCTACGTCGGCGACGCCGAGATCGGCCACGACAGCAACATCGGCGCGGGCACGATCTTCGCCAACTACGACGGCGTGCGGAAGAGCCGCACCACGGTGGGCGTGCACTGCAAGACCGGGTCCAACAACACCTTCGTCGCGCCGGTGGAGATCGGCGACGGCGCGTTCACAGGCGGCGGCACCGTCGTACGCCGGGACGTGCCGCCGGGCGCCCTGGCGGTGTCGAGCGGGCCGCAGCGCAACATCGAGGACTGGACCGTGCGCAAGCGGCCGGGGACGCCCGCGGCCGAGGCCGCGCAGGCGGCGCAGGGCGGGGGAGGCGAGCAGGACAGGCAGGACGACGGGGCCGCCTCGTCCCACGGCTCGGAGGGTCGCTTGGGCGAGCGACCCCCGGCAGGGGACACTGAGGGCGAGAACTCGGCGTCGCACGTCCCGAGCGAGGAGAACCGGCAGTGATCAGCATCTCGCGGACCACCGAGAAGAACCTGATGGTCTTCACCGGCCGCGCGTTCCCCGAGCTCGCGCACGAGGTCACGCAGCTCCTGGGCACCGAGGTGGTGCCGACCTCGTCCTACGACTTCGCCAACGGCGAGACCTACGTGCGCTACGAGGAGTCCGTACGCGGCTGCGACGCGTTCGTGATCCAGAGCCACACCGCGCCGATCAACCAGTCGATCATGGAGCACCTGATCATGATCGACGCGCTCAAGCGGGCGTCGGCGAAGCGGATCACGGTGATCCTGCCGTTCTACGGCTACGCCCGGCAGGACAAGAAGCACCGTGGCCGCGAGCCGATCTCGGCGCGGCTGATGGCCGACCTGTTCAAGACCGCGGGCGCCGACCGGCTGATGGCGGTCGACCTGCACACCGCGCAGATCCAGGGCTACTTCGACGGCCCGGTCGACCACCTGATGGCGCTGCCGATCCTGTCCGAGCACGTCGTGCAGAGGTACGGCACCGAGCAGCTGGCCGTGGTCTCGCCCGACGCCGGACGGATCAAGGTCGCCGAGCAGTGGTCGGCCCGCCTGGGCGGCGTGCCGCTGGCTTTCATCCACAAGACGCGCGACATCAACCGGCCGAACGAGTCGGTCGCCAACCGCGTCGTCGGTGAGGTGAAGGGACGCACCTGCGTGCTGGTCGACGACATGATCGACACCGCCGGCACCATCACCAAGGCCGCCGACGCGCTGCTGGCCGAGGGCGCCTCCGACGTGGTGATCGCCGCAACGCACGCGATCCTCTCCGGCCCTGCAGTCGACCGGCTGAAGAACTCCCAGGCCCGCGAGGTCATCGTCACCAACACGCTCCCGATCCCGCAGGAGCGGCATTTCGACAAGCTCACCGAGCTGTCGATCGCCCCGCTGATCGCGCGCGCCGTACGCGAGGTGTTCGAGGACGGCTCGGTCACCAGCATGTTCGAGGGTCGCGCCTGACAGGCCGCTGGGGATCCCCACTACGAACCGTTTTTGGCGCGGCGGTCCCCTGCGCCGATAGGTTCGTCGTTGGGGACCCCCGCGCCAATAGGCGCACGCACCCGTTGACGGACGCAGCGAGCGGCGAAAGGGCCGATTCGCCACGAGGACGGCGCTGTCGGTAGACTTCTACGGTTGCCTCGGCGAGGGAGTGCCGTGCGCGCTGCGCACAGGACGCGGCTCCGTGATCGACGCGGTGGTCGGTTCGCGCGCACCCCTGAGGTCGAAGCCGCCGCTGTACCGCTGCATCGAGAAGCTCACAGAGCGTTTGTGTTGAGGAGATTCACCCGTGGCTGAGGTCAAGATCCAGGCTGAACCGCGTACCGAGTTCGGCAAGGGCGCAGCCCGCCGGATCCGCCGCGACGACAAGGTTCCAGCCGTGCTGTACGGCCACGGGACGCCGCCGATCCACATCGCGCTGCCCGGTCACGACATCATGCTGGCGCTGAAGAACGCCAACGCGCTGCTGTCGATCGACGTCGAGGGCGAGAACCGGCTGGCGCTGCCCAAGCAGGTGCAGCGCGACCCGATCAAGGGCTTCATCGAGCACGTCGACCTGCTGATCGTGCGGCGCGGCGAGAAGGTGACCGTCGACATCCCGGTCATCACCCACGGGGAGGTCGAGCCCGACGGCATGCTCGTCACCGAGCACCCGCAGCTGTCGGTCGAGGTCGAGGCCACGCACATCCCCGAGTCGGTCGAGCTCGACGTCGAGGGCATGGAGATCGGCTCGCACGTGCTCGCCAAGGAGCTCACCCTGCCCGAGGGCGCGACCCTGCAGGACGACGAGGAGACGCTGATCGTCCACGTCGTCGCCGCGCCGACGGCCGAGGAGCTCGAGGAGGAGCTGGCCGAGGCCGAGGCGGAGGCCGGCATCGAGCGCGAGGAGGCCGAGGCCGAGGTCGAGGCGGAGGCCGCCGAGGGTGCCGAGGGTGCCGAGGGCGAGGCCGCCGAAGGTGCCGAGGGCGAGGAAGCCGAGTCCGGCGAGGGCGAGGGCTCCAAGCAGGAGTGACCTCGATGGCCGACCCCGGCGGTGCGTGGCTCGTCGTCGGGCTGGGCAACCCGGGCCCGACGTACGCCCACACCCGGCACACCGCCGGCTACTTCGTCACCGACATGCTGGCCGAGCGGATGTCCGGCACCTGGAAGTCCCACAAGTCCGGCCGGGCGCAGGTCGTCGAGGGCCGCCTTGGCGGCATTCCCGGACTGCCCGGTCCACGGGTCGTGCTCGGCCGCGCCCGCTCGTACATGAACGAGTCCGGCGGCCCGGTCTCCACGCTGCTGTCCTTCTACAAGACCCCGCCCGAGCGGCTGGTCGTCGTGCACGACGAGGTCGACATCCCGTTCGGTGAGCTGCGGCTGAAGTACGGCGGCGGCGACAACGGCCACAACGGCCTCAAGTCGCTGCGCAAGTCGCTGGGCACCGGCGACTACTACCGCGTCCGGTTCGGGGTCGATCGCCCGCCGGGTCGCCGCCCGACCGCCGACTACGTGCTCGCGGGCTTCTCCGCGGCCGAGCGCCGCGAGCTGGAGGGGTACGTCGACCGCGCGGCCGACGCGGTCGAGTGCCTGATCGCCGAGGGCCTGGCCAAGGCGCAGAACCTCTACAACGGCTGAGCCTCGACGACTGACCTCGCCGCCGGCCACAGCGACCGGCTACAGCGGTTGGGTGGCGGTGCGCCGGTCGACCGCCGCCAGTGCGGCCGCGACCAGCAGCGCCACTCCGCCCAGGATGGCCAGCACGATGTCGATGTCGGTCTCCTCCGCGATCGCACCGGCCAGCCCGACCGCGGCACCCTGGGCGATCTGGATGACCGCGTTGCCCAGCCCGAACACGCGCCCGCGTGCGGCGGACGGGATGGCCTTGGCGATCAGCGCCTGGATGGCGGCCAGGTAGGCCAGGCTGGCACCGGCGAGCGTGAGCAGCGCGATCACCGGCACCGGCGAGCCGGTGAGGTAGCCGCTGAGGCCGCTCAGCGCCACCAGCAGCCCGCAGCCCAGCGCGCCGGGGAACACCAGGCGGCGCTGGCGCTCCAGCGGCAGCCGGCCCAGCAGCGCCAGGCCGATGACGTTGCCCAGCGGGGCGGTGGCCATGATGACGCCGGCCAGCCGCGCGCCGCCGCCGAGCTGGTCGGCGTACGGCACCGCCAGGCCCTCGGCGACCACCACGATCCCCGGGCCCAGCGCCAGCAGCGCGAACCAGATCGGCATGCCCGGCGTGCGGGCGACGATCCGCAGGCCCTCCCGCGTGCTCGCCAGCCACCCCGGGCGGTCGGCCCCCTCGGAGGCCCACGGGTGCGCCCGGTGGCGGACGAACACCATGATCAGGATCGCCGACGCCATGAACGTCACCGAGTTGATCAGCAGCGCGAACCTCGGGCCGGCCGCCGCGACGATCGCGCCGCCGATGAGGAACCCGCCGACCTGGACCGCCTGCCGGGTGCCGGCGACGAGTGCGTTGCCGGCCGGGAACCGGTCGTCGTCGAGGATGTCGGCCAGCGTGGCCAGCCGGGCCGCCCCGAACGGGATCTGGAACGTCTCGATCGTGAACAGGACGACCAGCAGCAGCCCCAGCGGCATCCCCGGGATGACCAGCAGCAGCACCAGCAGGCTGCGCACCACGTCGGTGGTGACCAGCAGCTGCTTGCGTGGGAACCGGTCGGCGACGGTGGCCAGCAGCGGGGCGAAGAAGTACGGCGCGAAGCTGATCGCGAACGCCGCGGCGGTGAGTCCGGGGGAGCTGGTGCGGTCGTAGACCAGCTTGGCCACGGCGAGGCGCGCGAGGTAGCTGCCGGCCATCGAGAGGACGTCGGCCACCCACATGCCGCTGAATTCCCTGTCGCGGAACAGGTCTCGATAGCGGACCGTAACCTCCCCCGCACCAGCCGTCACCGGGCAATCATTGCGCATGCCCATGAGTCCGGGGCAAGAACCCTTGCAGTCGACTCCGTTTCCGCCCGGCGATATTCCGTCGGCCGGTCTCGTCCGAACGCCGGACGCGGGGGCCCGCGGCGGCTGATACTGACGATGCCCGTACGCCCTGCTCGGGAGGACGCCCGTGAAGCTCCGCATCGTCGTGACAACCGCCGGCCTGCTGGCCTCCGCCGCACTCACCGTGGCGTCGCCGACCGCCGCGGCACCAGTCGCCCGGGTCGCCCCGGTGTCCGCCGTGGTGGCGAACCACACCATCTACCGGCCGATCGGCCCGGCACACACGCCGCCGGTGGTCCACGCCCGCGCCTGGATCGTCGTGGACATGTCCACCGGCGCGGTCCTGGGCAAGCACCGCGCCCAGGCCAGGCTGCCGCAGGCCTCGACGATGAAGCTGCTCACCGCGCTGACCGCGATCCACCGCGTCCCCGCGACGCGGCCGCTGCGGGCGACCCGGCTGGCCGGAAGCACGATCTGCTCCTGCGCGGGCGTCATCGCGGGCAAGCACTACACCCGGGAGATGCTGCTCGGCGGGATGCTGGTGAAGTCGGGCAACGACGCCGCGGAGGCGCTTGCCGGCGCCGACCCGAAGGGCCGCGGCGCCTTCATCGGCGCCATGAACCAGACCGCCGCCCGGCTCGGCGCCACCGAGACCGTGGCCAAGAACCCGTCCGGGCTCGACGCGGCCGGTGCGCACTCCTCGGCCCGCGACCTCGTTGTGCTGCTGCGGGCCGCATCGCGCCGCCCCGCCATCGCACCGTGGCTGGACAGGAAGCACGTGCGTTTCGGCGCGATCGGCGGCCGTAAGCACGTCCTGACCACGCTCACCGACTACGAGCTGCTCTTCCCCGACTCGTACGCCGCCAAGAGCGGCTACACCACTCGCGCCCGCAACACGCTGGTGGCCGCGAGCCACATCGTCACCACGGACCCCGTCACCGGGGCCCCAGTCACCCACGACATCGGGGTGTCGGTCCTCGGCGCCGAGGCCGGCTTCACCACCTCAGGCGCTCGCAGCCTCGTCACGTGGGCCGCCAACAACGCACACCTGCTGGGACCGGTCGGTCAGCTGCCCGCCGGCTGACCCGGTAGCTGACCCAGCCGCCCGGCCGGGCCGCCCGGGCGGGCCCGGGGGTCCCCTGCGCTGAACCTATTGGCGCCGGGGAGCCCCGCGCCAACGACCGAGATTTGGCACCGCTGCCCCCGGTGGGGGAACCTCGGACGGTGACCGAGCAGCTGCCACCCCCTGCGGGGACCGACACCGACGACCACCTGCTCGCGCGCTGGACCGCCACCGTCGCCGGGCAGGCGCTGACCGAGCTGCGCACCCAGGGTCTGGAGGGTCGTGAGCTGAAGGACGCCGGCGACCGCACCGCCCACGAGCTGCTGATGCGGCTGCTCGCCGAGCACCGGCCCGACGACGCGGTGCTCAGCGAGGAGGGCAAGGACGACAAGGCCCGGCTGTCGGCCTCCCGGGTGTGGATCGTCGACCCGCTGGACGGCACCCGGGAGTACAGCGAGCCGCCGCGCGACGACTGGGCCGTGCACGTCGCACTGTGGCAGGACGGCGACCTGGTCGCCGGGGCCGTCGCGCAGCCGGGCCTGGACACGACGTTCCACACCGGTGAGCCGCCCGTCGTACCCCCGTCGTCGACGACGCGCCCGCGGATCGCGGTCAGCCGCACCCGGCCGCCGGCGTTCGTGGAGGTGCTGGCGGAGGAGATCGGCGCCGACCTGGTGCCGATGGGCTCGGCCGGTGCCAAGGTGATCTCTGTCGTCCGCGACGTCACCGACGCCTACGTGCACGCCGGCGGCCAGTACGAGTGGGACTCTGCCGCCCCGGTGGCGGTCGCCCGCTCGGCCGGTCTGCACACCAGCCGCGCCGACGGCGCCGCGCTGGCCTACAACCAGGACGACGTGCTGCTGCCCGACCTGCTGGTGTGCCGCCCGGAGCTGGCCGAGACCATCACCGACTTCGTACGCCGCTACTGGGCCGAGAACCCGCCGGAGTGA